>DEIT01000024.1 GCA_002352635.1 Hyphomicrobiaceae bacterium UBA2767
CCCTTGCTGATAGCAGCAGGCGCACTTTCTCCGGTAATCAGGCCCTGATCGACTTCGCCATTGCCCGAAAGCACAATTCCATCTGCAGGCACACGTTCGCCAATCGCTACCAGTATCCTCTCCCCGGGTTCAAGCATGTGAGCCGGCACGCGTCTGTGCGAGCCGTCTGCGCTGATTGCAGTTGCGAGGCCACTCTGTAGACTCAGCAAATTCTGAGCTTCCCCTTGCGCGCGCGTGCGCAGGCGCTGATCCAGCCAGCGTCCGACCAACAGGAAGAAGAGCAATGTCACCGCGGCATCGAAATAGACCTGATCCGAGCCCTTCAACATCTGGAAGAAGCTCATGCCCGTTGCCAGAATGACCGCCAGCGAAATCGGCACGTCCATATTGAGGCGACGGGCTTTCAGCGCATCGAAGGCTGAGCGGAAGAATGGCCGGCCCGCATAGGCGACAGCTGGCAGAGCGATGAGTGCGGACAGACGGTGGAAGAAGTCCTGCGTTGCCGCATCCATATCACCTCCGGCGCCCGACCAGACGGAAACCGATAGGAGCATGATGTTTGCAGCGGCAAAGCCCGCGACGGCCACGCAGCGCAGATAGTCCCGGTCGCTTGTGCCCGCCTCCTTCTCACCGCCTGATTGCATGGGTGAGGCTTTGAATCCGGCACCTGAAAGGGCGCCGACCAGATCGTCCACGCCGCAGCGCAATGGGTCGTAGCGTACACCGACACGTTTTGCAGACAGATTTGCCCGCGCATTGGATACGCCGGGCAGGGCAGAAAGCGCGCCCTCGACGGTCCGCATGCACCCGCCGCAATGCATATTCTCAACCGCGAGCGACACAGTGTCCTCATTGAGGTCCGCCGCCATTTCTGGTTCGGTGGTGACGGTACCCGGTATCGCGGTCTGAAGGCTCATGGGAGATCCTTCACCCACAAGCGTTGTTTGAACCGGAATGAGGCCTCCCCGGACTTTCCGGGCTCGTGGGCTTCTAACAGCACTACCCACTGCCCAGCCGCGAGCTTGATGGGAACGGTATAGCGAGCCGGCGCGCCTTCCTCGAAGGTCACTGTTTGATCTTCTCTGTCTGTTGCGGGGCGGCGTATTTCGCCTTGGATCATGAGCCCGCCAACACCCCCTCCCTGCCGGTTTTTCACCTCAATGACGAGCTCTTCCCCACGCGCGTTATGGTGCACAGTTGCTGCCCAGCCGCGTGCTGTCTGTGCCACATCCGCCCCGATGCGATCATTGTAGGTGATGCCCCTGCGGTAGGCGTTTGTGGTCTCGAAGCCGTTGAACGTACCAACCGCGTAATAGAGAAAAATGCCGTTCACGATCAGCATCACGCCAAAAAAACCGATGAGGGCAAGCAGGACATGACGTCCGGTAATGGGCTTGGCGGTCAGACGCAACGCGTTCATTTTGCCGGGCTCCTGAATGTCGTGTCGTTGCGGACCGTCGAACCGTCGCCGAGATCGGTAATGACAATCTCAAAGTCAGCGACGCCGCCTTTAAGGGATGGAAGGTTTTGTTTCGGAAGCGTCACGAATACACGCAGTGCCCGGAGCTCGTCGACAGGTACCGATATTGTCGGATCGGTATCGTTCTCAAAGCCAACTATCCTCAGGGTTGCCCCCAGAAGGCCTTCGGTTCCAACGCGAAATTCACGCGATTCATGCCGCTTGTTCAAGATCTTGATGGTGTAGCCGTTGCGAATTCCGCCATCGGAAAGCTCAACGAACAGCGGGTTCCGGTCACGCAACACATTCACCTCAAGAACCGACCGGTTCCACAACGCAACCAGCATGATAAGCGATACCAGCGCGATCAACGCCGCATAGAGGAGCAAACGCGGACGCAGCAGATGGAGGCTCGTCGCCTTGCCCTTGGATTCAGCCTCCAGGTTGTCGATAGTGTCGTATGCAATCAGGCCGCGCGGGCGATCAATCTTGTCCATGATGGAATTACACGCATCGATGCACAGTGCGCACTGAATACATTCCAGCTGTGCACCATCGCGGATATCGATGCCCGTAGGACACACGGCAACGCATTGCCTGCAGTCAATGCAATCGCCCCGGCCTTCCCAGCTTTCCCCCTTCTTGTGAGGCCCACGCTGTTCGCCACGCCATTCCCTGTATGAGACAAGCAGCGAGTACTGATCGAACATCGCACCCTGGATGCGCGGCCAAGGGCACATATAGATGCAGACCTGCTCCCGGGCGATGCCACCAAGCAGATAGGTGGTTGCGGCAAAGATGCCAACGAAGATGTAGGCAATGGAGGGCGCATCAAAGGCAATGAATTCGGCCATCAGAGTCGGTGCATCGCGAAAGTAGAACACGAAGGCGCCGCCGGTAGTGATTGAGATTGCAAGCCAGGATGCGTGCGTTCCGGCTTTGCGCCAGATCTTGCTGAAAGTCCATGGCGCCTTGTCGAGCCGCATCCGCGCATTGCGGTCGCCCTGCCACAACCGTTCGACCGCAATCATCAGGTCGGTCCACACCGTTTGCGGGCATGTGTATCCACACCAGACGCGGCCTGCGAGCGCGGTGACAAGAAACAGCGCCAGTGCCGCCAGGATGAGCAAACCTGTGATGAAGTAGAATTCCTGCGGCCAGATTTCGAGGAAGAAAAAGAAAAACCGCCGGTTCGGAAAATCGATCAGTACCGCCTGATCTGACAAAGATGGCCCCCGGTCCCATCTCATCCAGGGCAGCAGATAGTAGATGCCGAGGGTGACCGCCATAACTGCCCATTTGACTGTGCGAAATGTTCCGAAGGCGCGCTTGGCGTAGACTTTTTCACGCGCCGCATAGAGCGGGCGGGTCTCCGGCGCGTTAACGGCGGTGACATCAAGCCGATCGACTCCGGGCGCTGCTTCGCGCGGCGCCTGCTCGACGCGTTCTTTTGCGGTTATGTCCATGAACTCGTCAGTTCCTGTGCGCTGCCGCACAAGTGTACTCCGGCATTGCGTCGACGCCTACTGACCGCCTCCGAGAGAATGAACAAACACGGCGAGCTGCTTTATTGTCTCCGGTGGCAGGCGTTCTTTCCATGCCGGCATTACGCCAGCACGGGAGTTGCGGATAACGTCGGTGATCGCGTCGCGCGTTCCGCCATAGAGCCAGATCCGGTCGGTGAGATTGGGCGCACCAAGCTCTATACTGCCTTTTCCATCTTCTCCGTGACATGCGGCACATTGCTCGGCGAAGATCACTTTGCCGCGAGCGGCTGCTTCGGCATTTGCGTCCCCGCCCGAGAGCGACAACACAAAATCGGTGACGTCCGAAATCTGTCCGGGCTCGAGTATCTGGTCCCGGCCAAACGCAGGCATGGCGTTATCGCGCGCGTCTTCATGGCCCGAGCGAATTCCAACCTGGAGCGTCTTGTGAATGTCGTCGAGGGTGCCGCCCCACAGCCAGTTATCGTCATTCAGATTAGGATAACCGACAGCGCCTTGCGCCCCACGCCCATGACAGGGCGCGCAATTATCGCCGAATGCCGCGGCACCGCCGGCAAGTGAGAATTGCAACAGCGCCGGATCAGCCTTGATGCCAGCAAGATCGGACGCTGCAATCTTGTCCAGAAAACCGGACTGCGCCGCGCGGGCGTTCGCAAGGGAATTGGCAACCACAGTACGTTGGCTGTAACCGAGCATGCCTTTCGTGAAGTCTGACACCAAAGGCCAGGTAGGCATCGCGATCCAGTAGCCGATCGACCAGATTATGCAGGCATAAAAAACCCACAGCCACCACTTCGGCAGTGGCTTGTTCAGTTCCTTGATCCCGTCCCATTCGTGGCCGGTGGTTTCCACGCCTGTAACGCTATCGATTTCCGGTCTGGCCATCCTCAACCTCTTCCATTTCCGTTGTCTGGTTCATCCTGCTCGAAAGGCAGGCGGGACGCCTCGTCGAATTTTTTCTTGTTGCCCGGCCAGAACACGTAAATTACGACGCCCAGAAACAGGGCGATAAAAAAGAGCAATGCGGCAGTCTGGGTGATGGTGACGACGGTTTCGTAGTCCATGAAGTCTCCCTCACCGCTATCTCAAATTCGGACCCGACGCGTCGAAGGTCGCAAAATCGACGAGAGTCCCAAGCATCTGCAGATAGGCAACCAGTGCGTCCATTTCAGACACAAATTCCGGATTGCCATCGAACTGGCGAACCTGCGCCTTGGGATATCGTTCCTGCAAGGCCTCAGCACCGTCGCCGTCCGGGTCGACCTGGGCATTGAAGTCGGCACTGGCATTCTCAACCATCTCGTCAGAGTAGGGAACGCCGAGGATTTTCAGCGTGGCGAGATTTTCGCCAACGTCTTTTGCATCAAGCTTGCGCTCGGCGAGCCATGAATAGGCGGGCATAATCGATTCCGGAACCACCGCGCGGGGGTCACGCAAATGCAGGACATGCCACTCATCGGAATATTTGCCGCCGACCCGCGCAAGATCGGGGCCGGTGCGCTTCGAGCCCCACTGGAAGGGGTGGTCATACATACTCTCCGCTGCGAGCGAATAATGGCCGTAGCGCTCAACCTCGTCCCGCAATGAGCGGATCATCTGGCTATGACAGAGATAGCAGCCCTCGCGCACATAAATGTCGCGTCCGGCCAACTCGAGCGGGGTATAGGGCCGCATGCCCTGCACCTTCTCGACGGTCGATTTGAGCCAGAACAACGGTGCGATTTCGACAATTCCACCAATGGAAACTACGATGAGAATGCCGACGAGCAGCACGATCGAGTTGGTCTCGAAGATCTTGTGCTTTGACCACCAGGACATCGTCCCCGCCTCCTATTCTGCTGCCACGGGTTGGGCCGCGCCGGGTGAATCGCGCAACTCAGGTGCCGCAGCAATCCGTGGTTGGTCTTTGATATCGACCGGCTTGTCGCCGCGTATGGTGCACCAGACATTCCAGGCCATAAGCAACGAACCGATGACGAACAACAAGCCGCCGGTTGCGCGAATGATATAGAAGGGATGCATCGCCTCGACCGTTTCCACGAAGGAGTATTCAAGGAAACCGAGCGAGTCGTAGGCCCGCCACATCAATCCCTGCAGGATGCCCGATACCCACATGGAGGTGATGTAGAGCAGAATGCCGAGCGTCGAGATCCAGAAATGCCATTCGACAAGGCGCTGGGAATAAAGTCCCTTGCGGCCCCATAGCCAGGGCACCAGGCAGTATACCGCGCCAAAACTCACGAACCCGACCCAGCCGAGCGCGCCGGAATGCACGTGCCCGATTGTCCAGTCGGTATAATGGGACAACGAGTTGACCGCCTTCACGCTCATCAGCGGGCCTTCGAAAGTGGACATGCCGTAAAAGGCCACTGAAACCACAAGCATGCGGATGACGGGGTCGGTCCTGAGCTTGTCCCACGCACCTGAAAGCGTCATCAGTCCATTGATCATTCCGCCCCATGACGGCATCCACAACATGATCGAGAAGGTCATGCCAAGCGTCTGCGCCCAGTCCGGCAGGGCGGTGTAATGCAGATGGTGGGGTCCAGCCCATATGTAGAGAAAGATTATCGACCAGAAGTGAACGATCGAAAGCCGGTAGGAATAGACCGGACGTTCGGCGCGTTTCGGCACGAAGTAATACATCATGCCGAGGAACCCTGCGGTGAGGAAGAAGCCCACTGCATTGTGGCCGTACCACCATTGGGTCATGGCATCCTGTACACCGGAATAGATGACATAGCTCTTGGCGCCGAGGAACGACACGGGCAAGGCCGCGTTGTTGACGAGATGCAGCATCGCCACAGTCACGATAAAGGCGAGATAGAACCAGTTGGCGACGTAAATATGTGGTTCCTTGCGCCGCGTGAGGGTGGCCAGGAATACAAGCAGATACACGACCCAGACGATTGTCAGCCAGAGGTCCACATACCATTCTGGCTCGGCATATTCCTTCGATTGAGTGACACCCAGGACATAACCGGATGCGGCCAGCACCAGGAACAGCTGGTAACCCCAGATAATGAACCATGGCGACCAGCGGCCGGCGAGGCGCGCGCGGCAGGTCCGCTGCACAACGTAGAACGACGTGGCCAGCAACGCATTGCCGCCAAAGGCGAAGACAACCGCGGAGGTATGAACCGGACGCAGTCGGGCAAAACTCGTCCAGGGCAGATCAAGATTGAGAATCGGGAATGCCAATTGCCAGGCAATAATGTCGCCGACCAGAAAACCGACCACCCCCCAGAATACCGTGGCGATGGTCGCAACACGGACCGGACCGTCAAAATAGCCGTTGTCTTCGCGTTCTTCGCCGCTTTCGAAGGTTTGCTTTATTAGATACACGGCTGCGAGGGCAGAAGCGGCCGCAAACAGCCAGCCATGAAACGCGATGACCTGATCCCGCCCCGCGACCGCGAAGATAAGACCGATAACGATGCCCGCAATGGACCCTATAAGGGCCAGGACATCGAAAAAGGCATTCTGGGCAATGGCTTTAGTCTTGGAGTTCATGGTTATCAGCCCCCTCGATTGCCATCGTACACCGGCTTACATGACAGGCAATGACTTCCTGTGACGCATGCCCGATCGTGTGGGTATTTGGCACACTGATTGAACCAATCAGAATCTGCCGGCCTTGATCTACGTCAAGTCCCTGATTATGCGCGAACGCTGCCCGGAAACGCGCCTTGGTCCCATGGGTGAAATACGCCATTGACCGCACAGCAATACGAACTCAATTGACTCTGGAATGCTGGTTGCGTAATTAGAACAAATAGAGAACAAAAGAGGTTTTTAACGATATGAAGCGTGCTGGAATGCACCAAACTATTCAAGCCTTGAAGGAGTTGGATGAGTCTTTCACCGGTCATGCCGGCAACAGCGCGCATTCAAATCGTCGGGCAGGCATTCCGTTTGATATTCCCGAGATTGATGGCTGTCTTGGCGGTGGTCTGATCGGTAACGCACTCCATGAGGTGCGCTGTTCCCACACCCGCGATATTGCCACTGCATCCGGCTTTGTCATCGCGTTACTCACGCGGCTGGCAGATGGCAGGAGATGCAAGATTCTCTGGATTGCCGATCCTGCCACATCGGTGGATGGCGGCACGCTTTTTCCGGACGGTCTTGCGCAATATGGGTTTGATCCAGCACTTCTGACCATCGTCAATCCTGTAGATTTGCACACGGCCATGTGGGCTGCCGACGAAGCGGCCGGGTGCGGCGGCCTTGCAGCAACAATATTTCAGGTGAAAGGCAACCCCGCCCGTTTTGACATGACCGCGACGCGCCGCCTGATGCTCAGGGCGCGTGAGAACAGGACCTTTGTCTGCGTTTTACGCCAATGTGGCGAGCAAGAAGCCAGCGCTGCTGCAACACGGTGGCATGTCGCCATTCAGCCTTCAAATCCAGATGGAGACTATGAGCGGGGCCTAGGCCGTGCGGGGCATGTCGTGACCCTCGAACGAAACCGCAATGGCAGGACAGGGCAATGGTCTATCGCGTGGAATCCAAAAACCAGGGCTTTTGAGAATGCAGTACAGAATATCTCAACAGCGCATTTTATCCGTGGCGTTCACCCATTTACCGACCGACCGGATCGCCCGGATCAAATGGGGCAAATCATGGATATTGGACGGGCGTCCTGAAACGCCGCCCATCGCCGTCACCGGGCTGGCAAAGAACGCCATCCGCATTGTTGCGCTTGAAGACCATGCCAGCCGGCAAGGCATCCAGCAGGGCCAATCCCTGAGCGATGCCCGCGCCCTGGTGCCGGGCCTTGAATATTGGGAGCACGATGAGGACGCCGATAAGGCCTTGCTGCACGCCATAGCAGCATGGTGCGAACGCTACACGCCCCTTGTTGCTCTGAGCGGAGAGGACGGGTTGTTCATGGATATAACCGGCTGCACACATCTTTTTGGTGGAGAGGCATGTCTTGTCGCCGGTCTTGCAGCCCGCCTGAATGCGCAAGGACTTTCTATCCGGCTTTCAATTGCCGATACCCCCGGCGCGGCCTGGGCCATGGCACGCTATGGCACACAGCGCGTCATTGATGAAGGAGCCGGGCGTGGCGCGATTTCAGGCCTTGCCGTTGCCGCGCTGAGGCTTGACCCTGCAACGGTCACATCGCTCAACCGGGTCGGTCTCAAGACAATCGGCTGCCTCGCCAACCTTCCGCGCGCGCCTCTTGCTGCAAGATTTGGCTTTCCCGTTTTGCGCCGCCTCGACCAGGCCCTCGGCCGGGAAGATGAAGTCATTTCCCCGCTCATGCCCGTGGCAGAGCTGACATCGGAAAAACGCTTTGCCGATCCGATTGTGTATGAAGACGATATCAAACGCACTCTGGGTATTCTGGCGGACAACCTCACCCCTCTTCTGGAAAGACGTGGCCTTGGCGCACGCGAATGCCGGGTGAAACTGTTCCGGGTCGATGGCGATATTGCAACGCTCAGCGTACAAACCGCCAACCCCCTGCGTGACGCAGGCCAGATCGCACGGTTGTTTGAGGAGCGCCTTGCAGCGCTTCACGATGGGTTCGATGCCGGTTTCGGCTTTGATGTCATCCGGCTTGAAGTCTGCCGCACCGATCCTTTTGAACCTGGTCAGGGAAGCCTCACTGAGGACCGTCAATCCGGCTATGGCTATGACGCCTTGATTGACCGTCTTGGTGCGCGACTGGGCACAGACCGCATACGTCATTTTATTCTCGCCGATACTCATATTCCCGAACGCAGCTTCGGCACGGCACCGGTTGTTCAGGACAAAGCACGAGACAGGACACTTTGTGCATCCAGCCCCGGACAGGATGTCATTACACGCCCGCTCATTCTTCTTCAGTCCCCCGAACTGGTTGAAACCATATCGCAGGTTCCCGAAGACCCGCCCATCCGGTTTCGCTGGCGCAAGGTTTTCTATGATGTTGCCCGTTCAGAAGGCCCTGAGCGGATTGCCTGTGAATGGTGGCAGGATGGACGCGGATCCCACACCCGCGACTATTTCCGCGTCGAAGACGGACAAGGCTACAGATTCTGGATGTTTCGAAATGGGCTTTACGGGCGCGAAACGACGCAGCCCAAATGGTACATGCACGGGCTGTTCGCATGACCGGCTCACTCCACATACCGCATGGCTGCTATGAGCTTGGCGTCACCAGCAATTTTTCTTTCCTGCGCGGGGCGTCCCATCCTGAAGAACTTGTAGTCGAGGCAGCGACGCTTGGCCTTTCAGGACTTGCGATCACCGACCGCAATTCGCTGGCTGGCGTTGTGCGCGGGCACATGGCGGCAAAGGAGGCCGGACTTGGCTATGCCGCCGGCTGCCGCCTTGTTTTCATGGATGGAATGCCTGACATCCTGGTCTGGCCGCAAGACCGCAAAGCCTATGGCAATCTCTGCGAGCTTTTGACCCTCGGCAAACGCCGGGCGCCGAAAGGCGAGTGCCATCTGGCGTTGCAGGATCTGCTGGAAAAGGGCGATGGCCTTTTGATGGCTATTCTGCCTGACCACCATTTGGATAGGGCGCTGGTCTCTTGCATCAAGAGCTTACGCGCGGCCTTTCCGCATCATCTTCATGTCGCGCTCTCACGCCATTACGGTCCGAACGATCAGCGTCGCATGGCGCGTATCGCCGACCTCGCCAGCACCCATGACGTGCCGCTGACTGCCCTTGGCGATATCCTCTATCACTGCCCTGAGCGCCGGTTCTTGCAGGATATTGTGACCTGTATTCGCGAACATGAAACGCTTCGTACCATCGGCAAACGGCTTGAACCCAATGCCGAGCGGCATCTGCGTGCGCCTGACGACATGGTTCGGCTCTTCAAGGGATATGAAGGCGCCCTTGCGCAAGCGGCAAGCCTTTTCAACAGGATCAGCTTTTCCCTTGATGAGCTGCGCTACCAGTATCCTGATGATCCGGCGTTTGAGGAACTTGGTGCAAAACCGGTTCCCTCCCAACAGGCGCTGGAGCAGCTCACAGAAATTGGTCTGAAAAAGCGCTATCCGCAAGGTGCCCCACAAAAGGTGCTGGATGCCATTGCGCATGAAACCCGGCTGATCAAAAAGCTGGAATACGCACCCTATTTCCTGACCGTTTACGACATTGTCCGCTTTGCCCGTTCTCAAGATATTTTATGCCAGGGACGCGGCTCAGCCGCCAATTCCGCTGTTTGTTATTGCCTTGGCATCACAGAAGTTGATCCCGGCAGGATTGACCTTCTTTTCGAGCGCTTCATCTCGGAAGAACGCAACGAGCCGCCTGATATCGACGTCGATTTCGAGCATGAGCGCCGTGAAGAGGTGATCCAGTATATTTATGACAAATATGGGCGCGACAAGGCGGGACTGGCGGCAACGGTTATCACCTATAGAGCGCGCTCCGCCATCCGCGAGGTCGGCAAGGTCTTTGGCCTGTCAGACGACGCCATTTCGGCAATCGCGGGCACAAAATGGGGCAGCTGGTCGCGCGAAATCGATGCGCAGGACGCAAGACGCGCAGGCTTTGACCCGAAAGACAAGCATCTCAAACAAATGCTTGATCTGGCCCAGCAGATCATCGGTTTCCCGCGCCATCTCTCTCAGCATGTGGGCGGGTTTGTGATCACCCGTGACCGATTGTCTTCACTGATCCCCATCGAGAATGCAGCGATGGAAAATCGCACCGTCGTGGAATGGGACAAGGATGATCTTGAGAGTCTGGGCATGCTCAAGATTGATGTGCTCGCACTCGGCATGCTGACCTGTATCCGCAAGGCCTTCGAGCTGCTTGAAACCTGCTATGGCCGCAAGGAGACGTTGTCGTCACTGGGCGATAAGGACACATCCACATATGACATGATCTGCCGCGCCGATACGATCGGTGTTTTCCAGATTGAAAGTCGGGCGCAGATGTCGATGTTGCCGCGGCTGAAACCGCGCACCTACTATGATCTGGTCATCGAGGTTGCCATCGTCCGACCCGGGCCCATTCAGGGGGACATGGTGCATCCTTATCTGCGCAGGCGGCAGGGCAAGGAGAAAGTCAGCTATCCAAAAAAGGAACTGGAAGCCGTCCTGCACAAGACCCTTGGCGTTCCGCTCTTTCAGGAACAGGCCATGCATATCGCCATTGTCGCTGCCAATTTCGAACCGGGAGAAGCCGACAAGCTGCGCCGCGCCATGGCAACCTTTCGCCGGGTGGGCACCATTGGCTCGTTTGAGAAAAAGATGGTCGAAGGGATGGTAGCAAACGGCTATGAGCGCGAATTTGCCGAGCATTGCTTTCGTCAGATTGAAGGCTTTGGTGATTATGGTTTCCCGGAAAGTCACGCGGCAAGCTTCGCATTGCTGGTTTATGTGTCCTGCTGGCTGAAATGCCATTACCCGGATGTATTCTGTGCGGCCATTCTCAACTCACAGCCTATGGGATTTTACGCGCCCGCCCAGCTTATCCGCGACGCGCGTGAGCATGGCGTGGACATGCGGGCCGTCGACATTAATTGTTCCGACTGGAATTCGACGTTGGAAATGGGAGCCAGGCCGCAGCCCGTCTCGCCTCAGCATCGTGACATGGCCGGGACAATGAAGAACGCGCATGCGGTGCGTCTTGGCCTGCGCCTGGTCAAAGGCTTTAGCGAAGAAGACGCAAACCGGCTCATGGAGCATCGTGGGCGCGGCTACGACAGTGTGCGCGATTTATGGATGCGTTCCGGTCTGACGCGCCATACCATTGAAAAGTTGGCCGAGGCCGATTGTTTCCGTTCCATCGGGCTTGACCGGCGCGACGCCCTTTGGGCGGCCAAGGCCCTGGACCCGCTCAGCAGCGCGGAACGCCTGCCCCTGTTTGCCGCAGCTGACGCTCATGACCTTCAAAAAGAACCCGATATTCATTTACCGCCAATGCCCCTGGGCGAGCACGTGATCAATGACTACCAGTCTTTGTCGTTCTCATTGAAAGCCCACCCCATGGCCTTTCTGCGCAGCCAGCTTGCCACGGAGGGCTATATTCAAAATATATCCCTCCCGACACTCGCCGTGAACCGAAGGGTCATGGTGTCGGGGCTTGTCCTGGTTCGTCAGCGGCCGGGCTCTGCCAAGGGCGTTGTGTTTGAAACCATCGAGGATGAGACGGGGGTTGCCAATATCATCGTCTGGCCGAAAACTTTCGAGAAATACCGCACCATCGTACTCGGCAGCCGCTGTGTGAGCGTATACGGGAAATTGCAATCTGAAGATGGCGTTATTCATATCGTTGCCGATCGCCTGCGGGATCTGACGCCGTTGATGATGCAGATTTCCGATATGGCCGACCTCATGGGAGGACTTGCCAATGCCGATGAGGTGCGCCGTACTACCGGAGACATGCGCCAGAAGATCAAACCGGCTTCATGTCTTGTGCAGTCGGTCAAGGACATACCAAAAGCCCGACACGACCATGAAGGCATGACTAGGGTCAGCGCAGCCGAAAAGGCCATGCCCAAAGGGCGTAATTTCCACTAAAACCGCACGCCCGGCTCGATAGTCCATCCCCGCCCAAGGAGGGGAGTCAGTCGAGATTACTGGGGTGTCGGTTTCTCCATAGATCGGTGGACTCAAACGCCTTGCCGATCCGCAACGCCGTCAATTCATGTCCACCATGACAGGTGATCATAAGACTCGTGGGCAAGCCTGACCGGGTCAGTCCATTGGGGACGGCGAGCGAGCAAAGTGCCAGATGATTTGCAGCTCTGGTAAAACGCCCGGGAGAGCCGTTTTCGTCCACCTCGGTCAGCGGAATTGCGGGTGTCAGCGTTGTCGGTGTCAGTATCGCATCGATGTTTTCAAATTCGCGCCGGAACTCACTCTGATGCGCAATCCTCTTGTCGAGTGCGCTCTGATAGATATCGTCGCTAAATTCACTCCGCCCGCGAACAAGCCTGCGCTTGACCCATTCATCCATCTTCGCGTTTTCATCATCGATGATGTCTTTGTTGAAGCGGTAGCCCTCGTAGGACATGATCGCAAGCGTTTCCAGCGTGCTGTAACCATCCCATGAGGGTGGCACCGATTTGGCAACAATGCGGGCGCCCAAGTCAGCCAGGGCCGCGACTGATTTTTCATAGGCTTCCAAAATTTCCGGATCGAGTCCGTCGCGATCGGAGTCCGGTAATACAGCGAATGTAAGCCCATCAATCGGTTGGCGGATCGCGGCATGAGGACCTGAATTCACCTCCAGCTCGCTATTCACACGCCCAGGATCAACGCCTCTCAACACTTCAAACATGATGAGTGCGTCATCAACCGACCGAGTCATGGGACCCGGTGTATCGAGTGTCGAGGAAAGCGGCAAAATCCCCTCTGTGGGCAGCATACCTTCCGTAACCTTGAGACCAACCAGCCCACACCAGGAGGCCGGTAGCCGCACTGAACCGCCGGTATCAGTGCCGATCGCGCCCGGGCAGTAGCCTGCGGCAACAGCGACGCCGGAGCCGCTTGACGAGCCTCCGGGTGTGCGATGGGTCTTCAGGTCCCACGGGTTCCACGGTGTACCCATATGCTCATTGGTTCCCCAACCGCCGGTGGCCATTTCAACCGTATGAGTTTTGCCGGAAATGATCGCTCCAGCAGCCAGGAGCCGCTCCGCTATGATTGCGGTGCTCGGGGAAATCCGGTCATGTCGCTCAGGCGAGCCGCCGGTCGTAATCCGGCCTTCCATGTCGACAAGGTCCTTGAGCGCGATCGGCACGCCCGCAAGCGGTGGCGCATCGTTGGACCCAAGAAACTTTTCGCTTGCATCTTTCGCACGCTGTCGCGCTTCATCGCTGTAACGCGTGACATAAGCCGAGAGCTTGTCTTCCAACCGATCTTCGCGCGCGAGATGAGCGTCGATGATTTCAACAGGCGAAATCTCGCCGGACCGATAGGCGCGGTGGAGGGTCGCAATGGAGGCGTAGGGATCAAAAACTGTCATATGAACTCACTAGTCGATCTGATAGTCGAGCCAGTCCGCAACCATTTCCTTCAGATGCTCATCATGAGCGAAGGTAGCCGCCGTTCCCTCGCCGCGGTTGCGGCCCAGATCCAGAATATAGATATAGTCGGAAACGTTGACGCATTGTCGGACATTCTGATCCACCAGCACCACCGTAATTCCCTGTCCGGGAAGTGTTGCAATAAAGTCGTAGATCTCACGGGAAATCTTCGGCGCAATCATAGCCGTCGGTTCATCGAGCATGATGATTTTGGGTTCGACGACGAGCGCGCGGCCCAGCTCGACAAACCGTTGCTGACCGCCTGAAAGGCTGCCGGCAAGATCACTGCGTTTTTCTTTCAGGATTGGAAACTGCCCATAGACCTTCTCCAACTCACGCGTCACCTTGCGCCGGTCGGAACGGAACTGCCAGCATCCAAGGCGCAGATTGTCCTCCACCGAGAGATCATTGAACAGGCTTCTGTTCTGAGGAACGAAAGCAATGCCGTTTGCCATCATGTCGTAAGGCGGGAGGTTACTGATATCCCTGCCGTCCAATGCGATGGTTCCCTTTGACGGGTGGAGAAAGCCGTACATGGTTTTCAGCGCCGTCGACTTGCCGGCACCGTTCGGACCAATAATTCCGGTGATGCAATTCTCGTTCACCGCAATCGAAAGACCATTCAGGATCGAAATATCGCCGTGATAGGCAGCATGCACATCCCGCATCTCGAGAATGGTGCGGGCTTGTTCCCATTTCCCATTCGGGGTTTTCTTTTTCTGTTTTCTGGCCACAGCTATTCTTGCCCCAGATAGGCTTCGATCACGGCCGGGTTGTTCTTGATATCATCGACACCGCCCTCGGCGATGATCTGTCCCTGATTGAGCACCACGATATGATCAGAAAGTTTGTAGATCGAAGTCAGGTCGTGGCTTACCAGCAGGAATGACTTCCCGTCCTCGCGCAACTCCACGATGCGCTCAATCAGCAGCCGGCAAAGAGCAGGATTTACTCCCGCAAAGGGCTCGTCCAGCAATATGAGGTCGGGGTCGAACATCATGACCCTTGCCAGTTCAAGGAGTTTCTGCTGTCCGCCGGAAAGCTCCTCTCCGTGATTGTAGCGAAGATCCAGAAGTGTCATTCGGTCGAGAAATTCCTCTGCACGTTCGGTAAGCGCGCTGTCAGGCAGAGGGCTATCGAGAGAAGTCACGAGCAAATTGTCGATCAGGCTCATTCGGTGAAAGATGCGTGGCACCTGAAAGGTGCGCCCGACGCCAAGCCTGGCGATCTCGTGCGGCGTGAGATGGGTGATATCACGCTCATTTAGATACACCTCCCCGCCATCACTGCGATAAAGACCGTTGATGCAGTTCATCGCTGTGGTCTTGCCCGCACCATTAATGCCGATCATGCCCAGCACCGTTCCGCGTTCGAGCGACAAGTCGATGCCATCCACGGCAACCAGACCGCCGAACCGTTTGACCAATCCGTTCGTCTTCAGAATGGCATCCGGGGTCATTTGAGCTGCCCTTTGCCAAAGAGGCCCTCGGGTCGGACAAAAATGACAGCGACAAGAATTATGAACCCGACCATCTGCGCCGCTGCCTGCGGCAGCAGCAGATTTGAGAACTGCTCAACGAAGCCGAATATGATACCAGCGAACAGGGCGCCCACGGGATGCCCAAGCCCACCGAGCACAATGACAATGAATCCGACGAGCGCGATGTCCGGCCCGCCATTGGGATCAATCGAGGGAACCACAAGCGCGAGCAGAACGCCGGTGATGCCTGCAAGCGCTGTCGCAAGTCCGAATGCCATGGCGGAAAGACGATGAATGTTGATGCCGACGATCTGCACGGCTTCACGATTCATGGTTGTTGCGCGAAGTGCCTTGCCTGGCAGGGTGCGGTAGAAGAACCAGGTGAGCGCCGCAATGAGACCCAGATTGACCACAAGAGCAACCAGCCGCGCGGTAGGCACCAGCACACGGCCATCCCGTCCCGGACCATAGGCATCGGGAATTTTGAACAGCGTCACGTTAATGGGCTCGAAGCTGAAATTCATGGGCCGGATGTCAGCTTCAAAAATCCAGGTGATGACCGACACGGCCATCAGTGAAACACCGAACATCAACAGGAATGATGCGGTTTCGGGTTCATCCGAATGCGCCAGCCTGGGAACGAGCAGATAGTAGAGGCCGATGCCTGCGAAAAAGAATGCAGCGGCACAAATCGGTAACGCAACGAGAGGATGAATGTCGAAGCTGTTCAGGAGCGCATAGGAAAAGAAGGATCCGGCAATGACAAACTCACCATGCGCGAAATTGATGACCCGCAGAACGCCGGCGAGGACATTCAGCGAACAGCCGATGAGCGCATAGACGGCGCCAAATACAACGCCGCCAATAATTGCGTTCCAAAGCAGGACTTCACTGATCATCGCCCAGCACCCGCCTACATGATGAGCCGGCGCATGCGCGGAAACCGCTGCATTATGGTGCCGACAATGCCGCGCGGCATGAACAGGATCAGAAGGGCAATGATGAGCCCAAGGAGAAAATTGTTCAGGACAGGAAACTCGCGCCAGATGAGCTCATCCACCCACACAAGAATGACCGTGCCGACGACCGGTCCGGTCACCGTAGCGAGCCCTCCGGCCATTGCATAGATCACGGTTTTTGCTGTTACGAGAACGTCGAATGCGGTGATTGGATCGAGTGCGCCGGTGAACCAGGCTTGCACACCACCGCACAGTGAACCGAACAGGGCGGACATCAGCCAGGCGTACAACCTTGAGCGCTGTACATTGACGCCCATGGCATCGGCAGCCTCGGCATCGTCACGTATTGCCTTGAGTGCCTTGCCGAGGCGCGATCTGGCAAGCCATGTTACTGTTGTCAGGGCCGCCACCAGCACCAGGAGCATGGCGTAGTAGCCTTCCTGGCGCTCTGTTTTCTGTCCGAGATTGAGACCATGGCTTCCACCGGTGATATCTTCTGGTGCCAACCCCACAATCCGCTGCATGATGACGGCCAGCGCGAGGCTGACAATGGCAAAATAAATGCCGCCAAGTCTCAAGGTCGGCGCGAAAATCAGTGCAAGGCCAACACCTGCAAGCCCCGCTGCGGGAATTGCGATATAGGGCGAGATATCGTGATTGACGACGAGAATGGCCGTTGCATAGGTGCCAACACCGTAAAACGCCACATAGCCAAACGGCATATAACCGGTGAACCCGGCAATGATGTTGAACGACGTCGCCATCGTTACCCACAGCATC
>DEIT01000084.1:0-1202 GCA_002352635.1 Hyphomicrobiaceae bacterium UBA2767
GCGGTCGAGGCATACATGCCGCCAAACAGATCCGAGACCGCAACGCCGACCCGTACCGGTCCGCCGCCGGGCTCGTCGTCAGGCTTGCCGGTTATGCTCAACACGCCGCCCATTCCCTGGATGATGTAGTCGTAACCCGGACGCGGGGCGAACGGGCCGTCCTGGCCGAAGCCGGTGATCGAGCAATAGATGATGGACGGGTTTGAGGCCGCCACGCTTTCATAGTCGAGCCCGTATTTCGCAAGCCCTCCCAGTTTGAAATTCTCAATCAGCACATCCGATTTGTCGGCCAGCTTCCGCACGAGTTCGGCACCGCGCGGCTCGGAGAAGTCAATGATGATGGAGCGCTTGTTGCGGTTGGCGGCGGTATAATAGGAGGCGTCACCTTGTGAGCCGTCGGCATTCTCGATGAAAGGCGGTCCCCAGACGCGGGTGTCATCGCCATGGCCCGGGCGTTCCACTTTGATCACATCGGCGCCCATGTCCCCAAGAAGCTGCCCCGCCCACGGGCCCGCCAGCACCCGGCTCAGATCGAGCACGCGGATATGTGAGAGAGCGCCCGACCCCTGTTTGGTGCCTTCTTCCTCTTGTTGTTCTTTTTCTTCCGCCATCCGTTTCGCCTATACCCATTCTGTGCAATTTACGTCCACGCGCGCCGGTATACGCGAAGTTGGTCGCAAACGCGAAAAAATCACGAGGGGAAGCCGCCATGGATTTCAGTCTGAGTTCGGAGCAGGAGCAACTTGTCGACACCGTGCGCCGCTTCGCACAGGCCGAACTGCCGGATGTGGCGCGTGAGGTTGAGGAAACGGGCGAGCCGGTCTCGGGCGACATTGTGAAGCGGTTCGCAGACCTTGGCCTGCTCGGCACCAACATTTCAGAAGATCTCGGAGGAGGCGGCATGAGCCACCTCGATGCGGTGCTGGTGCTTGAAGAGGTCGCGAAAGTGTCGCCCGCGGTGGCGTTTCCCATCTTCGAGTCGAGCTTCGGTCCCATTCTGGCAATTGCTCATCTGGCTCCGGACGCATTGCGTAAGCGCATTGTGCCGAGAGTTTGTGCGGGTGAAATGATTGTTGCCGTCGCCATGTCGGAGCCCGATGCCGGAAGCGCGCTGACAGATCTCAAGACAACGGCGAAATGCGAAAACGGCAAAATCACCGTCAACGGCATGAAGCGCTGGTGCTCAGGTGCGGGACATTCGC
>DEIT01000084.1:1314-6437 GCA_002352635.1 Hyphomicrobiaceae bacterium UBA2767
ATCGCGAGTGCCGACATGTTTTTTGAATCCGTCGAGGTGCCGGAGGAAAATCTCGTCACACCCGCCGGTGGGTTCGCAAAACTGATGGAAGCCTTCGATCTCGAACGCTGCGGCAACACAACCATGAGCGTGGCCATTGCGCAGTCAGCGCTCGATCAGGTCCTCGAATACGTTCAGGAGCGCAAGCAGTTCGGCAAGGAGATTGTCGAGTTTCAGGCCGTTCAGTTGAAGCTCGCGGAAATGAAAATGAAGGTCGATGCCGCAAGGCTCCTGCTCTACCGCGCGATGGTAAACGCGGAAAAAGGTCTGCCTTCAATCGCCGACAGTTCCATCGCAAAATGCTTCGCCAATGAGATGGTGCGCGAGGTGACGAGTACCGCGCTTCAGCTCATGGGCGGCTACGGCTATTCCCGCGAATTTCCACTGGAGCAGAAAATGCGCGATGGATGGGGCTGGGGCATCGCCGGCGGCACTATCGACATCCAAAAAATCAACATCGCCGCGGCACTGGTCGGGCGGCGCTTCAACCAGAGGCGCTAGACAATGGCATCCGATCAGAACCTTCCACTTTCCGGTTACCGCGTCCTCGACCTCACAACGACGATGTTCGGCCCCTATACGACGCAGATCCTCGGCGACTTCGGAGCGGATGTCATCAAGATCGAAGCACCGGGCGGTGATGCCCTGCGTGGCGTGGGCCCGGCCCGGAGCGAGGGCATGGGCGCGGTTTTCCTCGGCGCCAACCGGAACAAGCGTTCGGTTGTGCTGGATCTGAAGCAGGCCGCACACCGCGACGCGCTCTGGCAGCTCGTCGACAAGGCCGATGCGCTCGTGCACAATATGCGTCCGCAAAAAATGGCGGCCCTCGGCTTCGATCCTGAGAGCGTTCTGAGCCGCAACCCTGGAATCGTTTACGCGGCCCTGCTCGGTTATCTCGAAGAGGGCCCCTATGGCGGGCGCCCGGCTTATGATGATGTGGTGCAGGGCGAGTGCGGCATGGCCGCCACCTTTACCGCACGCGATGGCGAGCCCGTCCTTATCCCTTCCGTGATCGTCGACAAGAACGCCGCACTCATTGCCGCCAACGGGATTATCGCCGCCCTCCTTCAGCGCGAACGAACCGGCGAAGGTGTCTATCTTCAATCGGGCATGTTTGAGGGAATGGTTGCCTACAATCTGGTCGAGCATCAATACGGCACGATCTTTTCTCCTCCTGAAGGACCAACAGGGTATCCGCGTACGCTCTCGCCAGAACGCCGGCCCTTTCCGACCAGGGACGGATACATCTGCATGCTTGCCTACACGGACAAGCAGTGGCGCCGTTTCTGGGCGCTCGCGGAGCGCGACGACCTGTCTGAGGATGACCGCTTCAAGACCATGCCCGCCCGCACCAGGAATATCGATGCGCTCTATGCTGAAGCCGCCGCCATTCTCGCTGAAAAGAAAAGTGCCGAGTGGCTGCAGCTTCTTGGAACAGCGGAGATTCCGGCAGGACCCGTCAATGATTTTGACGCCCTGCGCGCCGATCCGCATCTGAACGCAATCGGCTTTTACCGTAGCTATGATCACCCAAGCGAAGGGGCGCTGGAAATTCCCGATACCGGATACCGCATCAATGGAAAGAAACTGCCGATGCGCCATCATCAGCCCGGACTTGGCGAACACACACGCGAGGTTCTTGGCGAGGCCGGCCTGCCTTTGCGGGAAATCAACGCCTTGCTGGAAGACTTGCCTTAAGCTTATCTCTTCTTGGTATGAATCTCATTGCGCTGTTATGCGCCCGCGACTAGGACAATCGCTATGGCCGAGACCCCGAACCGAAACGCGCTCCTCATTCACGCAGGCGCCTATGTCGTGGTGAACGCGATATTGCTCGTCATCAACGCGACGCAGAGCGTCGAGCCGGGCCAGGCCCGCACATGGTGGGCCATATGGCCGCTCGCAGGCTGGGGCATCGGTCTGGCCGCACATGGGTTTGCCTATTGGACGGAGAAAAACTCCAGGAAAGGCCAACTGCTGGCCGACCCGGACGTGCGCGGTGTTGCCGTCCATCTGTTTGTCTATCTGGCCGTCAATTCCCTGCTGGTGACCGTGAATATGATCACGTCACCGCAAACGCTGTGGTCAATCTGGCCGATCCTTGGCTGGGGTCTGGGACTGGCGGCTCACGCCTATCTCGCCTACCGGGCGGTCCTGAAAAAGACCGTGCAGCGTTACGCCACTGAGCAGCAGGTACTGACCGAAATTCAGCTTGAGAAACAGGCTGCAAAAATTGCGGCGGAAGTCGCACCGGCAGCAGAGAAAAAGCCCGCAACGCGGTCGCGCCGCAAGCAGACTGCCGCTAAGACGACACGAAAAACCAGCAGGAAAGCGCCTGGCAAAAAGCCGGCCAAAGCAGCCGCACGGAAATCACCCAAGAAACCTGCTGCGGGCTTGGCCAAGTCCAAACGCTCAACCGCGACGCGGCGCACGCGCAAGACAGCAGCCAAACAAAGCTGAGCCCGCTGAACCGCCAGTTATTGCGGCGTCATGGTATAGCCGTTGCTCGTGACGTATTTGCCACCTTCGCTATTCCATGTACCACATTGTTCGCCTTCGCCCTGCCACTGGCTGCAGAACTGATTGCCCTTGACCGACCACTTGCCGGTCTTCTTGACGCCGATCTTCAGGGTCATTGACGCGGCCCCGTCCGCATCGAAAACCATTGTGCCGTTATACTTGCCTGCAAAGTCCATGGTCTTGCCTGACACGGCCGCCTTGATCTGGTCTCCGGTCATATCGGCACGCGCTTCGCTGGCGAGGCCGAAAATCGGCAAGGCGATTGCACAGATTGTGACGGTCTTCAGAATGCTGGTCATGGGGATCTCCGCTTTTGCTGGCGTGACCGATGCAGATGGTGATTGAAATCTGGCGTTTCAAACCCGACTGCGGGCAGAAGCCTGAACCAGATTATCCACCAATGGCGGCAGGACGATGAACACTCCCTAGCCAGCCCGTTCGTCAATCACGTCCCAGATCAGGCTCGCGATATCCGCACCGCCGAAGCGTTTCACTTCGCGAATTCCGGTGGGGGAGGTCACGTTGATTTCAGTGAGATAGTCTCCGATTACGTCGATGCCAACGAAGATGAGACCGCGCTTCTTGAGCTCAGGCCCGAGTCGGTCGCAAATTTCGTGATCGCGCTTGCTCAGATCGACCGGCGTCGGCGTGCCGCCGATATGCATGTTTGAGCGGGTCTCGTCCTGAGCCGGAACACGGTTGATGGCGCCGGCCAGCTTCCCGTCCACGAGAATGATCCGCTTGTCGCCGCCGCGCACCTCGGCCAGATATTGCTGCACCATGAAAGGTTCACGCAGCATGAGTTGGAACAGCTCCACGAGCGAGGCGAGATTGGTGTCATCGGCCTTGAGCAGGAACACGGCTTCACCGCCGTTGCCATAAAGCGGCTTGATGATGATGTCGCCATAGTCCGCGCGGAAGGCTTTCACATCGTCCAGATTGCGCGTGACCATGGTCGGCGGCATGAGATCAAGGAAATCGAGTACAAAAACCTTTTCCGGCGCGTTGCGAACATGGCACGGGTCGTTCACCACCAGCGTCTCGGGATGGATGCGCTCCAGCAGATGGGTGGTGGTGACGTAGCTCATGTCGAAGGGCGGGTCCTGGCGCAACTGCACCACGTCGAGATCGCCGAGGTCGACAGTGCGCGGATTGGACAGTTTGTAGTGGTCACCAGGCTTGTCCTCGACCTGCAACGTATGCCCGTGGGCCATCAACTCGCCATTGTGGAGGGCCAGGTTCGGTGGTGTGTAGTAGAAGATGTCATGGCCGCGCGACTGCGCTTCCAGCAGCAATGCAAATGTCGAATCTCCCCGGATGTCGATCTGGTCGATTGGATCCATCTGGAACGCAACTTTGAGCGCCATAAGCCCCTCCATTATTGTTAGTCAGAAGCTGACGCGTGCGCGCGCCTGCGTCAAACCCGAAATGCCGATGCAATGTGTCGCGGCCATTTCCAGGGCACCACGGCCATCACGTCAAAGGACACGTCGAAATCGCCCTTTACCTCGTTCTTCGCAAGCCAGTGCTCCGCGGCACGCGCAATTCGCGCCTGTTGGCGCGGGGTCACTGCCCACGCGGCATCCGAAAGAACAGGGCGCAGCTTAACTTCCACAAATGCAAGGCGCTTGCCCCTGCGTGCAATGAGATCAATTTCACCGGCACGCGATCTGAACCGCCGTTCAAGAATTCGGTACCCTTTTGCCTGAAGAAGAATTGCGGCCACCGCCTCGGCCCACTGCCCCTTGCGTTCGGCGCGGCGCCGCGCGGGCGAATTCACTGGGACCCGTCTCCGTGCTCTTTAAGCGCAAGGGCAAGCTGGTAAACCCGCTTGCGCGGCACACCGAGCATGCCGGTTACTTCCTGGACCCCATCGCGGAACGACTGCCCTTTAAGAGCAGTTCCGAGGCGGATCAATATGTCCTCATCGCTCACCTGAACCGGAGGCGGCGGACCGGCCAGAACAACGAACTCACCTTTTTCGCCAAGCGTCTCAACCGTTCTTTCCGCCAGCGCGTTGAGAGGACCGTGTATCAGCCCCTCATGCAGCTTTGTCAGCTCCTTGGCGACCGCGCCTTCGCGATCTCCCAATACGTTCTGCAAGTCACCAAGCATTGCCTGAAGCCGTGATGGCGCCTCATAGAAAATGAGTGTGGCAGGAACATCCGCCAGCGCCTCCAGCCGCTTGCGCCGCGCAGCCGATTTGGGCGGCAGGAACCCCTCGAAGAAAAACCGGTCCGTTGGCAATCCGGACGACGTCAGTGCGCTCAGTGCCGCCGATGCCCCCGGCACCGCATAAACTGCCAATCCTTCGTCGCGAAGCAGCCGGACAAGCTTGTTTCCAGGATCGGATATGAGCGGTGTGCCGGCATCAGCAACCAAAGCAACCGACTGCCCCGCACGCACCCGGGCCATGATACGCGGGCGCTCCCTGGCGGCATTGTGCTCGTGATAAGCATGAGTGTCGCCGGAAATGCCAAAATGACTGAACAATTTTCGGCTGTGACGGGTATCTTCGCAAAAAATCATGTCTGCGCGCGTCAGCGTAGCGAGCGCCCTGAGCG
>DEIT01000084.1:6482-13460 GCA_002352635.1 Hyphomicrobiaceae bacterium UBA2767
GGTTTGGCCAATTCCACTTCAAGCGCAGCGCGCGTGGCAGAAACGAGTCGAAATTCAGATTTCTCTCTAGAATCTGCCAATTTTTCATTGTCGGCGGCCATGGGCGCGACCCTAAGCGAAGAGAACATAAGGCGTCTATCACCATGATCGTGTCGATCTTTCCTGCTATCCGGATTCCCGACGGTCGGAATTTCAAGTGACCTTTGCTGCTTCGGTGCGTAAAATGAAGCTCTCGGGCGCGTCATGAAATTGTCATTTCATGCAAATGTGCTGCGTGGAACCCTTAAGATCAGTCAGAAGTTTGTTGGTTGAAAGGTTGATAGTGGTTTGACCCTGTCCGCACACAAACTCTTGGACGTCGCAAGGCGCGTGTTTTTGTTGTGCGCTGTTGGCGTGTTGATTGCGGCTTGCGCCAGTGGCGGCTCGCGCCGCGGGGACGTCGGAGAAGGCTTCGACCCCAATGCCCAACCGGGGGCCCAACCGGGACAGCCGCGCCCTACGGTCAAGGTCGCATTGCTGCTGCCGCTGAGCGGGTCAGGCAACGCCGCGAGCCTGGCAAAATCTCTGAAGCAAGCGGGTGAACTTGCCCTGTTCGATCTCGACAACCCGACTGTGACGCTGACGACAAAAGACACAAAGGGCACACCAGAGGGCGCCAAGGCTGCTGCGACGGCGGCAGTGCAGGAGGGCGCGGAACTGGTGATCGGACCATTGTTCGCCAAGTCGGTATCTGCCGCGGCTTCCATCACACGGCAGGCCAATATTCCGATGGTTGCGTTTTCCAGCGACCAGTCGGTTGCCGGCAATGGCGTCTACCTGCTGAGTTTCCTGGCAGGCCGCGACGTACCGACAATCGTGTCTTATACAATCGGTCAGGGCCGCCGCAATTTTGGCGCACTGATCCCGAAGTCCCCCTATGGCCGCATCGTTGAAGGCGCGTTCCGACGGGCCGTTAATGCTCAGGGCGGCCAGGTGGTCGCGATCGAGCAGTTCCAGCCCGATGCGAACTCAATGCTTGAGCCTGCAAAGCGCATTGCGGAATTCGCCAAGTCACCTGATCCGTCAATTCCGCCTCGGATTGACGCGCTGTTTATTCCGGTGGGGTCGGGGACTTTGCCGACTGTCGCTGCACTGATGCCCTATTATGAGATAGATACCGCCAAGGTTAAGCTCATCGGAACGGGGCTGTGGAACTACGCCAATATTGGCCGCGAAAAGCCGCTTGTCGGCGGCTGGTTTCCCGCACCCGACCCCAAGGGCTGGCGTGGCTTCTCGCAACGCTACGTGAAAGCCTATGAGACTACACCGCCGCGCCTGGCAAGCCTGTCATATGACGCGGTCGGGATCGCGATCGCCCTGTCTCAGGGCAGACCAAAACAGCGTTATTCGCCCAACCAGCTGACCCGAGCACGTGGCTTCAGCGGTGTGGATGGATTGTTCCGCCTCTTGCCCGATGGCACATCGCAGCGCGGCCTCGCTATCCTCGAGGTGCAAAAATTCGGCACGCGGGTCATCCAGTCAGCACCGCTCTCCTTTGGCAACGCGCAGTTCTGACCCGCGGATTTAACCGCCGAACATCTTCCGCAGATTGTCAAAGCCGGTCTGATAGATGCCCTGGATTGCTTTCATGGCATCTTCCTGCGAGGCGCCGGCAGGATCGAACTCACTCGACCACTCGATGGTGCTGTTTGGACCTTCTCCGGAGACTTTGATCGTCGCGGTATAGTTGGAAACGGGCAGCGGACTATCGGTAATCGAGTAGGTATATGTCCGCGCACCGTGATCGACCTTTTCAAGTTTTTCGACAATCTTGCCACCACCGGCAATTGAAAGCGTACGTGTCTGCCCTTCTTCCGTTAGTTCACTTTTTTCAACCGATGGATGCCAATCGGGAAGCGCATTAAACCCCCCGATCAATTGCCAGACCTGATCGGCGGAAACATTCAAATCTGTGGTCATCGAAACCTTTGCCATGGAAGCCTCCCTTCGCTGCGCTGATGCCGGCACTTCTACTATAACCGAAATTAACCCTGGGTCAGCCGGGCAACGTCCCGCAACGGCTTTTCGCAAATCTAGTCATCTGACTGCGGGCTTCCCCTACGCAATGTTTTAACCCGGGACCGGCGTGCCTTCGAGGTGAGCCTGCGCTCTATGGATGCGCGCGTGGGGCGTGTTTTGACGCGAGGCTTCGGCACAACCACGGCACGAAGAATTAGACGGGCGAGGCGCTCACGGGCATCGGCCCTATTGCGTTCCTGTGTCCGGAAACGCTGGGCTTGAATGACAACCACACCGTCCTTCGTGACCCGCCGTCCGGCCAGACGTTCAAGCCTATGCCGCACGGCCTCGGGCAGACTCGGACTGTGGCGCGCGTCGAACCGCAATTCGACCGCTGTTGCAACCTTGTTGACGTTCTGCCCGCCGGGGCCGGATGCACGGATGAAATGCTCCTGCAACTCGTTCTCGGGAATTTGAATGTGATGGTTGATCCGCAGCATGGAATATCTCGTCCTAGTCTGCGAGCGCTGCAATCACCGAATTGAGCAACAGGCGTCCTTCCGGTGTCGTTGCTAGACGTTTGCCGTCGACGCGCACAAACCGGTTCGCTTCAAGTCCCGCAAGCACTGTCTCGTCGATTTTGCCTCCAAGACCTGCATAGCGATCAAGATCAATACCCTCGTTCATCCGAAGACCCATGAGCATATATTCCGCAGCCTCATCCTGCGCGCCAAGTTGATTGTCGCGCTCGATTCCATGCCCCGTCTGAAGCACCTTTTCCACCCAATCTTCCGGCGAATAGATCGCCGAAATCGCATGCCGTGCGCCATTGATGTTGAGCCGGCTGTGTGCACCCGGGCCGACACCTGCATAACCTCCCGCGCGCCAGTATATGAGATTGTGACGGCATTCATGACCCGGAGCTGCGTGATTGGAAACTTCATAGGACGGGAGCCCGGCCTTGTCGCACGCCTCCTGGGTAATTTCATACATGGCGCGTGCAGCATCATCTTGCGGACAAACCAACTTGCCCGCCGCATGAAGTGCTGCAAAAGGCGTGCCCTCTTCGATGGTGAGCTGATACAGCGAAAGATGCCCCGCTGCCAGAATGAGAGCATCCTCAAGTTCGCGCTGCCACTCACTTGTCGTCTGGCCGGAACGCGCATAGATCAGGTCAAAAGACACGCGATCGAAATGCTTCTTGGCGACGGCAAGCGCGGCTTTCCCTGCACTAACGTCATGGGTACGACCAAGCTTTTTGAGATCAACGTCGTTGAGGGCCTGCAAACCCACCGAAACGCGATTGATTCCGGCCGCGCGAAAGCCGTCGAACCGACCGGCCTCGACACTGGTCGGGTTGGCTTCGAGGGTGATCTCCACATTGTCAGAAAGCTGCCAGTTTTGTGCGATACGCTCCAGAATTGCTGCCGCTGTTTCAGGAAGCATGCGTGAAGGCGTCCCGCCGCCGAAGAACACGCTTTCCACCTCGCGCGGGCCTGACAGCGTCCGCATATGGTCGAGTTCCCTCAGATAGGCGTCCCTGAACTGCACTTCGTCGATGCCGGCGTGCCTCACATGCGAATTAAAGTCGCAATAGGGGCACTTGGCCTCACAAAACGGCCAGTGGACATATATCCCGAACCCCTGATCATCCACAGCTGAAACAGGCGGCAATGAAAAGCTCGAAAGCACGGGCGCGGTGGGAGATGGCATGTTTTTCGTCCGGCTCCATTTCGCCGAAAGTGACGTCACGGCCGTCGGGGAGAAAGATGGGATCATATCCGAAACCTCTCATCCCCCGCGGCGGCCATACAAGTGAGCCAAACACCTTACCCTCAAATGTGTCACACCTTCCATCAGGCAAGGCGAGTGTCAGGGCGCAAATGAAATTTGCACGACGGTCTTGCGGGGATCGGGCACCCTTCTCGGCAAGCTCACGTTCGACCCGTTCCATCGCAACTGCGAAATCTTTGCTCTCTCCCGCCCATCGTGCGGAATAGATGCCGGGGGCGCCGCCAAGCGCCTCCACTTCAAGACCCGAATCATCAGCCAAGGCGGGTAGTCCGCTAGCCGTTGCAGATGCCAGAGCCTTCAATTCCGCGTTGGCGGCAAAGCTTGTGCCGGTTTCTTCCGGTTCCGGCAAGGCAAGGTCGGCAGCAGAGATGGTTTCTATGTTGTAGGGCGCAAGAAGATCGCGAATTTCGCGCACCTTGCCGGGATTGTGACTTGCAACCACCAGGCGGTCGCCCGCGCCAAGTCCCATGCCCATCAGGCGACGGTCAACTTTTGCAGCTCGACAAGCTGCCCGATGCCCTTCCTGGCGAGCGCCATCAACTGATCGAACTGTTCCTGGCTGAAAGGATCACCTTCTGCCGTGCCCTGCACCTCAACGATGCCACCGGAACCGGTCATCACGAAATTGGAGTCAGCGTCGGCTTCAGAGTCTTCCGCATAATCGAGATCCAGAACTGCTTCGCCACCGTAAAGACCGCATGAAACAGCCGCCACATGGTCCCCGATGACACCATCACCAACCATCTCGCGCGCCCGCATCCAATGTACGCAATCATGCAAAGCGACCCACGCGCCCGTGATCGATGCGGTCCGCGTCCCGCCATCGGCCTGAATGACATCGCAATCGACAGTGATTTGCCGCTCGCCAAGCGCTTTCATATCAACCACCGCACGCAAAGACCGTGCGATCAGCCGCTGAATTTCAAGCGTGCGGCCGCCCTGTTTGCCTGCGGACGCCTCTCGACGCATGCGTTCGCCGGTAGAACGCGGCAGCATGCCGTATTCCGCCGTCACCCATCCTGATCCCCGCCCCTTCATCCACGGGGGCACGTTCTCCAGAAGGCTGGCTGTACACAATACATGGGTGTTGCCGCACTTGATCAGGCATGACCCTTCCGCGTGCAACGACACGCCACGCTCCAGATTGATAGACCGCAACTCATCCGGTTGGCGTTTCGACGGACGCATTGGTATTCCCCCTGCAGGTATATTGAATCAGACGCGCACACTAGGGGAGCGGGCGAGAGCGATCAACAAATGCGGTGTCGTTAGGTATCCCATTTGACGCTGATGCCGCAGAAGCATAGATTTCGCGCCATGCGACAGAAGGAATTGCGTGAAGCAGCAGAGCTCGCCACGCGCGAGGCAACCTCGGCGCTCGCCGAACTCGACGAGCGGTCACGCGAGATATTTCGCCAAATTGTTCAAAGTTACCTGACGACCGGCGACCCGGCCGGTTCGCGCAACATCTCGCGTGCGCTGCCGATAACATTGTCACCCGCTTCGGTGCGCAACATCATGTCCGACCTGGAGGCGATAGGACTTATCTATTCGCCGCACACGAGCGCCGGCCGCCTGCCGACGGAAACCGGGCTCAGGCTTTTTGTCGATGCGTTACTGGATGTCGGAAATCTGACCGATAGCGAGCGCTCCCACATCAAGTCGCAAATAACCGGGCAGTTCGGAGAGCGCGAACTCGATGAGGCTCTGACCGAGACAGGCGAAATGCTCTCGGGACTTTCGCGTTGTGCTGGTGTCGTGCTGGCGGGAAAACAGATCAAGCGGCTTAAGCAGATCGAATTCGTCAGTCTGGATCCAAGGAAAACGCTTGCGGTCCTGGTTGCCGAGGACGGGTCGGTGGAGAACCGCGTCATCGAACTGCCGGAGGCCATGCCCGCGTCCGCCCTTACGCAAGCGGCGAACTATCTCAATTCACGCATTGCCGGCATGACACTTTCGGAAGCGCGCCGCCAGATCGAACAGGAACTCACGCAACGCAAGGCTGAGCTGGATGAACTATCCGCAAAGGTCGTACGACAAGGTCTTGCTACATGGTCCGGAGACGAGAATGGCAGGAAAAACCTGATCGTACGCGGCCGATCAAACCTTCTCGATGAGCTGACCGCGGCGGACGACCTTGAACGCATCCGCAAACTCTTCGATGACCTGGAAGCCAAACAGGAGCTGATCGAAGTTCTGGGTTACGCCGAGCAGGCGGAAGGCGTGCGCATCTTCATTGGCTCGGAGAACCAGCTTTTCTCTCTGTCAGGATCATCGGTAATTGTCTCACCCTTCAGAGACAGCAACCACGACATAGTAGGCGTACTCGGTGTTATCGGCCCGACCAGGCTCAATTATGCGCGCATTATTCCGATGGTTGATTACACGGCAAAGTTGATCGGCCACATGTTGCCTTGATTTTTACGTCTTTAGGCATGATATCGGGGACGACTGAACCAACTCGATCATCTGAATGGATTCATGAGCGACAAAAAATCTGACAACACGCCAACCGAAGAAACTGACGATACGGTGCCGACCGGCCAGGAGTTGTCAGGTGACGGTGCGCCCGATGCTGAAGCCGTCGCCGACGCTCCCGGCAGTAAATTTTCTCCAAGTGGCTGGGGAAAGGGTAAGACCGAAGCACTGCGTGAGGAGAACGCAGAGCTGAAAGATCGGTTGCTCAGAGCCGCTGCCGAAATGGAGAACCTGCGCCGGCGCACCGAACGCGACAAGTCGGATACAGCCAAATTCGCAATCTCCAGTTTTGCCCGCGACGTTCTCACGATCGCCGACAACATTGCACGGGCGATCGAACACGTGCCTGAAGAAGCCGCTGAGGCAGACGAAGCGCTGAAGAGTTTTCTCGATGGCATGCAGGTGACCGAACGGGAACTTCACAACGTTATGGAACGCCACGGCATCACCCGGGTTAATCCCAAGGGCGAGCGCTTTGACCCAAACCTGCATCAGGCGATGTTCGAAGTAGAGAATACCGATGTCGCCGAAGGCACCATCGTCGAGGTTGTGCAGCAGGGCTACTCAATCGCCGACCGGGTGCTACGCCCGGCCCTTGTTGGTATCGCCAAGGGTGGACCGAAATACACGAAGGCAGACAAGACCTCGGCACCTGAGGGCGCTCCCACGGCTGCAAATGACGACAAACCGGCCTCAAAAACCGATGAT
>DEIT01000084.1:13605-17104 GCA_002352635.1 Hyphomicrobiaceae bacterium UBA2767
TGGTGGAACGCGAAGCGACAGTCGGATTTGGAAAGCGCTATCCTGAATTCTGGCTGAACCTGCGCGACGCCGTCGTATTGGCTCGCTCTGGCAGCGGTGCACATGTGGCGTTTCGGGCCCGTGACGTGCAGACGGTGCAATCCTTCTATGACGCCGCTATGGCAAACGGCGGCACCTGCGATGGCCCTCCCGGTCCCCGCAAAGCAACCCATCCCGACTACTTTGCGGCATTTGTCCGAGACTTCGACGGAAACCGCGTTGAAGCGGTGACATTCGTCGAGACAAAAGACGACTAGGGTAGCGTAACCCGCCTTAGTGTCAGATTGATCCGCGCAGCTTCATCCAAAATTCCACGCGGCAAATCGGATGTTCCGGGCTTGATCCGGTCTATGCCGTGATACGCAAGGCGGCTTTCGCCATCGAGTAGAAGAACATCACCGGAAACAAGGTCCAGCGAGCGAGTTGGATCCTTGCGCTTCGGCCCGCCAATGCGAAAGCGCGCTGTATCCCCCAGGGAAACCGAGATGACGGGCGCAGAAAAATCGTTCTCGTCCTCGTCGCGGTGCAGACCCATCTTAGCATCTGGTCCATAGACATTGATGAGGCAGGCTTCGGGCGGCCCGGGGTAGCCCGACATTTTACTCCACAGCTCCAACAAGATTTGTGGGATAGCAGGCCAGGCCTCGCCAGTCTCAGGATGCGCCGCCTGGTAGCGATACCCGGCGGTCTTGTCGGACACCCACCCCAGTGAGCCACAATTGGTCATTCGCACTGAGAATGGCTTGCCTGTACGCGGCATGGTGGGGGTAAAGAGCGGCGCCAGCGAGACGACCTCCAATACCGCCTGCATCAAAATAACCTGGCTCTCACGATCGAAATACTGAGAGAGATGCTTCATGGGCGGATCAGGTTCTTTGTACAATGACCGGACGTTTGAAACGTCCGAGCGGGGTCAACAAGGATTTTTCCGGCCAGGAAATCGCGACCGATGAGGACCGGATATCTGAGGTCCGAACGATCGGCCATGATGAACTCAACTTTTGACTTGATACCAGCCACGCAAAATTCGAGCAGGATCACCGGGCGGTCGGAAATCTCTGCGCCTTTGCGGCGGATTGTGGTTATCCGCACAACTGGTCGATCGAATTTGAGCTCCATTCCGTCATTGTTTACGAGTGCGAAGCTTACCCGGCGTGCACCGTCGCGCCGGTATTCCCGAAACCGGGCGGCGTGGATTGATGAAGTACGGGCTCCGGTATCGAGTTTGACCTTCACTTTTATCGCAGGACTGCCAATCCAGCCATTCTCCACCCACCCCGCCACAACCTTCTCGCTATTTGATTGTGCGGTGTATTCACTTTGCCCCGAAGCGGGTGCTGCAATTCCTCCCATGCACGCCAACACAGCGAAAGGCAGACGGAATTTACACATCCCAATAGATTACTCTTTGTCTCGCCGGCGCGTGCGCTTTCGACCCGACCCGCGGCCGATCCAGCCCATCCTCCAAAAACAAAAGAGCATCCCCCCGCCCAACGTTGCCATGAGCAACAGTACGGCGGGATACCCATAGGCCCACTTCAACTCAGGCATATTCCATGAAGACCCTTCGCCGTCGAAATTCATGCCGTAGAGCGATGCAATAAATCCAAGCGGAATGAAGATGGTAGCGATGATCGTCAGCACCTTCATGACTTCATTCAGTTTGGCACTGACGGAGGAGATATAGACATCGAGCAAACCGTTCGCGATTTCCCGGTAGGTCTCGATGATATCAATGAGCTGAATTGTATGGTCGTAACAGTCCCGCAGATAGACGCGCGTCGCGTCGGTAAAGTGCGCATGGTCGTCGCGGATGAGCGTATTGATCGTCTCACGCAGTGGCCAGACTGCGCGGCGCATCATGAGGAAGTCCCGTTTCAGTTCATGCAGCTCCTGGATGTGCGCGGGGTCCGGCTTGGCCACGACATCATCCTCCAGCTCCTCCAAATCCTCACCATAGGTTTCAAGCTTGGGGAAATATCCATCGATTATGGCATCGATCAGCGCGTAGCAGAGATAGTCGGAACCGCATGACCGGATGCGCCCGGCCGCGTCTTTCAGGCGTTTCCTGACACCTGCAAAACAGTCACCGGGGCGCTCCTGAAACGTCAGGAGATAGTCGGACCCAAGGAACATGGCAATTTGCTCGGTCTGGGCACTTCCTTCCTCCTCAAGCATGCGCCCTATGATGAAAACATACTCGCCATAGTCTTCAGCCTTGGGCCTCTGGTGAACGTTGACCACATCCTCTAGCGCAAGCCTGTGAAACGAAAAGGCTTCACCAATCGCCCTCAGCAGCTCTATGTCTGCGAGACCCGCAATATGGACCCATAGGACAGCGTCCTTTCCTCGCAGGGCGACAATTTCCTCTATGGTTGAGCCAGTATGTTCGATGATTTTCGCCGGCCCGTAGGACGTCACATGAATCTGCGACGCAACGGCATCATCTGGCGCCTCCAGCGTGCCAGGCAGCGTTCCGGGAACGCTCACCCTGTCCATGCCGAAAAGCTGCCCCTTCTGGCGTCCGGTCTCTGTTTCTTCAGCCTCCGAAGCGTCCTGCTTCGTCATAAATCTGCCTCCAAACAGTGCGTGATGAGAGTGTTAGTCCGGGATGGCTGCCAAATATTGGTTCTAAGCGGCATTAAGTACAGAATTTATATGCTATACCGGCGCGGCTTGCGGGCGATGGCGGTCGCCCCTATATATCCGCAGAGCACATTGTTCTTCGAAATATCAGGGGGCCGGTTCTGTGGAACTTCAGAGTTTCATTGAACTTCCCGGGTGCCAGAGAGGCCCGGCCGGCCTGCCGGAAATGAGAGGTTTGGAATTATATGTCTAAAGTAATTGGAATCGATCTCGGCACAACGAACTCGTGTGTCGCGGTCATGGAAGGTTCGAGCCCCAAGGTTATCGAGAATGCGGAGGGCGGCCGGACCACGCCATCAATGGTTGCATTCACCGAGGATTCGGAACGGCTTGTGGGTCTTCCTGCGAAACGCCAGGCCGTAACCAACCCGGAAAATACTCTATTCGCCATCAAACGGCTGATCGGTCGGCGCTTCGACAGCAAAACCGTCGCCAAAGACCAAAAGCTTGTGCCCTATAAAATCGTCAAGGCGGACAATGGCGACGCATGGGTCGAGGCGCATGGCGAGAAATATTCTCCCTCGCAGATTTCAGCTTTCATCCTGCAGAAGATGAAGGAAACGGCTGAAGCCTACCTCGGCGAGAATGTTGAGCAGGCGGTGATCACTGTTCCTGCCTATTTCAACGACGCACAGCGCCAGGCGACCAAGGATGCTGGTAAGATTGCTGGCCTAGAGGTCCTGCGGATCATCAACGAACCGACTGCGGCGGCCCTCTCCTATGGCCTCGACAAGACTGAAGGCAAGACCATTGCCGTCTATGACCTCGGTGGCGGTACATTTGATATCTCTGTCCTTGAGATCGGCGACGGCGT
>DEIT01000064.1 GCA_002352635.1 Hyphomicrobiaceae bacterium UBA2767
CGACCACGCCAGCGTCACCGGCACTTGCGTCAGCTGTCATAATGGACGGATCGCCACCGGAAAGAGCCCCACCCATATTCGATCGACGAACAACTGCGACGATTGTCATGTCACCCGGGGCTGGGACACAGTTCGCGTTGACCACAACGCAGTGACCGGCACCTGCACGAGTTGCCACAACGGCAAGATTGCGACTGGTAAGCACGCCAATCATATCCAGACGACGGGAGAGTGCAGCGTGTGCCACCGCACCGTTGCGTGGACACCGGCCGATTTCGATCACGATGCGGTCGTTGGGTCCTGTGCAAGCTGCCACAATGGCCGAACCGCTACCGGCAAACCGCAAAAGCATTTTGTGACGTCTTTGCAGTGTGACAGCTGCCATCGACCGACAAACTGGACGCCGATCATCTTCCGGCATTCTTCACCACTTTTCCCCGACCACGGATCGCGGCTCGGCTGCACCGATTGCCACCGCACGAACGCGCAGCAAGTCCCTTATCCAACGCCAGCCTATGCACCAGATTGTGCCGCCTGCCATGCGAATGACTTCAAGCCGGGGCCCCACAAGAAATACGAAAAGCCGAACGAAGCGAAATACTCGGTAATTGAACTGAGAGATTGTACCGGTGCGTGTCACATCTTCACGGATAGTTCGTTGACGAGGATCAAGAAGCGCCGGTCAGGTGAGCACCGGGCTAACCGGGGGGAATGGTGAGAAGATCATCGTCCATTCGCTCCGCCCTGCATGCGCTGTCCATTGTGGTGATCTGCATATTCCTGCAGGTCCCGGTTCACGCCGAACCCGTACTCGATCGCGTCCTTGCGGGCGCAGCGGTGACGGAAATGCCCGGCTGCTCCCTCATTCGTGTCGACTTCAATTTCAGGGTCCGCTACCAGAGCCATTTTCCCGGCAGCAACGGACGGGAGCTACGCGTTTCTGTGCGGGCAATCGACGATGCCGCGGCGGCATCGCAAAATCCTGTGCGGCGTGAATCGCTCAGGCCCCCCATCGCACGTCACGCGACGATCGCCGCCATCGAGTTCGATATTGACCAGCAGGCCGGCCCAACCTTGTCCATCTATTTTCGCGATCCCGTGTATTTCAAAATCGGACAGAGATCCAATTTCACTAGCATCGTAATTGCCGTGTCGGGCCGCAAACCGTCCAACGGCTGTAGTCCGGAGTTGTTGGCCGGGGCCGCAGAAGCACCGGCGGAGGCGGAAAATACACGCCGGGAAGTGCCATCGGCCGCGGGCAAACCGACTGGCCAGAATCTGAAACGTGAATTGTCTGCTGAGAATATGGCGACTATTGCCGGGGCCATGAAGAAAGCCAAGGCCGCGCTTGCCAAGAAAGAACTCACCCCCGCAATTCAGCTGCTCACCAAGGTGCTTACCTATCCCGAACACAAATATAGTGCAGAAGCATTGGAACTGCTCGGGCTCGCTCGCGAGCGCAAGGGCCAACTCGCCCATGCCAAGGCGGAGTATGAATCTTATCTTGTCCGCTACCCTGAAGGTAACGGCGCTGCGCGAGTGCGCCAACGTCTCGCCGGAATACTGACCTCTCGCAAAACTCCGAACGGCCAGTTGCGCAAAGCCCAGCGGGCAAGTGCGGGTCCATACGGCGACGTACGCAAAGGCACGAATTGGAGCATTTCAGGCAGCTGGTCTGAATTCTATTTCCGCGACGAATCCTTCCGGACATTTCGCGACTCGTCATTGCCACCAAACCCCAATGAAGATCCCGAGGACCGGGAGGTTTTTCAGAACGAACTCCTCTCGGCATTTGATCTAATTGCCAAATGGGAAAACCCGAACCACCAGTCAAAAATTCGCTTCTCCGGTGCGAACGAACAGGGTTTCGACGGCGACAGAGAAAATGAAACCAGCGTTGCCTCCCTTTTCTGGGAGACTTCTCTCACGAACTGGGACGTGCTGACACGGATTGGCCGCCAGACCCGAAACACCGGTGGTGTCCTTGGCCGTTTCGATGGCGGTTTATTAAGTTGGCAGCAAAGCGAAAAGATACAGCTCAACGGTGTTATCGGTTCACCGGTTGTCAGCCGTAAGGATGATCCATTTGAAGATGATGTGTTTTTCTATGGCGTCAGCGTCGACTACAAACCGTTTGACAGCAACCTCGACACGAGCTGGTTCTTCATTGATCAGAGAGCCGACGGCTTGGTCGACCGGCAGGCGATAGGCGCGGAATTTCGTTACTTTGATGAGACCAAGACGGCATTTGCCACCGTCGACTACGATATTCACTTCGATGAACTCAACACGGCAATTTTTTCCGGCAGCTGGGCATTTCCAGACAAGTCAGTCCTGGCCCTCGGCGCGGACTACAGAAAGTCACCGTCTCTCTTCACAACGAATTCCCTCCAGGGTCAGCAACTCGACAACCTGCGGGACCTGCTGGGCATTTTCAGCGAGGATGAAATCCGGCGGATAGCCCTGGACCGGACGGCAACATCGGAGTCGGCGACAATCGGCTATTCACGGCCCCTGAATGATATGTTCCAGGTGAACCTGGATGCGACCTGGTACAACATCAGTTCCACCAACGCCTCCGCGGGGGTCGACGCGATCTTGTCGACAGGAGATGAGTATTTCTATTCAGCTCAGCTCCTCGCAACGAATGTAATCAAGCAGGGCGATATCTTTGTTGCGGGAGCGCGATACGCAGACCGGGCTAATTCCGATTTCTACACGATCGACCTGAACACCCGATATCCGGTCACACGGAAGCTTCGCCTGAATCCACGCGTCAGGCTGACCTATCGAGAGAATAAATTCGATGACGGTGACGAACTCGCGGTGCTGCCGTCGTTGAGGCTGAATTACGACTATACGCGGACGCTCAGTTTCGAGGTCGAAGCAGGTGCGAAATGGTCATTACGCGAACAGGGAACGGTCATCGATGAAGAGAATGAGTTCTTCATTATATTAGGATTCCGCTATGACTTTCATACGGATGAGCGTGGCGCCCGGAAATGGTAATCCGACAGCAAAGAGACTTTCATTGCAGCGCCGCAATGAAGCTTTCTTCATCGCCACTAGGTTCTTGTGCCAAGCCAATTCAGAATTTCGGACTGGCCTTCGTTTCCCAAATGTCGATGGTCAAATGTCCGCTCCTGATGCTGTGGACGGCTCCTCCACGGGCATCTGAG
>DEIT01000191.1:0-5837 GCA_002352635.1 Hyphomicrobiaceae bacterium UBA2767
AAGGCTGGTACCTTCCTGTGGGAGAAAATGCATGTCGACGGTGAGCTCAAGCGCGCCTATTTCGAGGGCGACGCGGCACTTGAGGGCCAGCAGGAAGACCATGCCTTCGGTGCCTTGGCATTTATCTCACTTTACGACGTTACCGGCGATAAGGTCTGGCTGGACCGTGCGGAAAAACTCATCTCCGAGATGGTGAAGAAGTTTCGCGACAAGGAGGCTGGTGATTATTTCATGACCGCGTCAGCCAACACGTTCAGCAAGGTCAAGGCCCGCATCGATGCCGGCACGCCCTCCGGCAACGCCGCGGCCCTTGAGGCATTTGCGAAACTCGCTCATCGCACCGCGACGCCCGATCATCGGATCAACGGTGAGGCGCTGCTTGCAGCCCTGTCGGGCCTGGCTGTGAAATCTCCTCAAGGAAATGCATACACCATGCTCGCTGCTGACGCGTTGTTACGCGGCGGTTCGGGCCCACGCCAGTTCCTGTCCAAGGGTGTGGTTGATGCGCGTGCAGCTTTCGATGCATCGGCCGGCGAAGTTGCCTTGAAGATCAAGCTCGCCGATGGCTGGCACATCAACTCCAATACGCCATTGGAAGACTTCTTCATTCCGACCGAACTTTCGGTCGACGGCGTTGACGGAGCAAAGATCGTCTACCCTTCTCACACCACGCGTAAGCTCGGATTCCACGACAAGGAATTGGCTCTCTATGAAGGCGCAGTCGAACTCAAGGCCAAGCTCCCCGCAACACCAAAGAGCGCGGTTACGCTCAACCTGAAGGTTCAGGCGTGTTCGGACAATATCTGTCTTGAGCCCGAGACGGTCAAATTGCGTGTCCCGGTGTTCGTGAAACCTTCCGGGTAATTCTCCTCGCCTGGCACCAACGCCGGCGCTATCTTCCGGTTGTATTTCGCTTGCAAACCGGGAGGGGCTCATGCGCTTTTTAGCGTCCGTGATTATTGTGTTTCTGCTTTCCGCGGGGCCATCGCCGGCCCGCGCGCCCGACCAACCGCAATACAAGCGCGTTGAGAAGCTCTATTCGGGCGACAAGACGATTATCGGCGAGACAATTCGCTATCCCAAGGGCGACCCGGTCGACATTCAATCCTTGATCGTCACGTTGAAGCCGGGCGAGGAGACGGGCTGGCACAAGCATGGCGTGCCGACCTATGGATATATCCTCTCAGGCCAAGTGACGGTCGACTATGGTGAAAAGGGTAAGCGTACCTATCACGCCGGAACCGCATTCATGGAGGCGATGAATTGGTGGCACGACGGTGTGAATGACGGCTCATTGCCCGTTCGCATTCTGGTTGTCTTTATGGGGGCAAAAGGCGACGCGCCAGTCATTCGCAAGGCAGCTCCGAAGTAACCAGAGCTTGCAATTAGGGAGAAGACTACTTCTTGCGCCGAGTGGTTTCTTTGCTGCGACCAGCCGTCTTTTCGGCTGTTTTCTCTCCCGGCAGGGGCTTACCGGAAACGCCGGTCGGCAATGCTTCCAGCGGGAGATCTTCAATCTTCGACGTGTCGGCTCCCGGCTTGAATACGGAAATCCAGAAATCATTGGTAGCCAGCGCAATGATCAGGCACGTGACGATGATCAGATCGGGTTCGGCAACGAATCCTATGACAACACCAAGAAATGTTATCAGCGCAATCAAGGAAACCAGTACGATAAATTTATCCAGCATCAACCTGTTCCTGTTTTCATTCAGTCTTCGTCCTCACCGTCGGTGAGGTGTTGGATCAGCCAGTTGGCATTGCGCAGCAGCCGGGCGTCGTCATGCCTTGCACCAATGAGTTGCACTCCGAAGGGAAGACCACCGTCTTCGAGCAGCGGCAACGTCACGCACGGTACACCGAGATAGGTCCAGAGGGCATTAAAGATCGCACTGCCGGTTGTTTCAATTCCCTTTGGCGCCGGACCAGCCGAGGCCGGGGTAATGATCGCGTCATAGCGTTCAAAGACTTCATCGAGCCCGGCGTTCAGTGTCTCGCAAATGTCCAAGGCGCTGTTGTAGTCGACGGCGGTAATGCTCTTGCCGTCCTCAATGCGTTCGGCAAGCGGTTTAGAGATCGCATCTGGCGCTTTTGCCAATATGGGCCCATAGAATTTTGCGATGTCCGCCGTCTGAATGAGTTTCTGCATGTTCAGCCCGACATCGAACACTGGTGGCAGGTCAACTTCATCGCATTGATCGCCGAGGGCATCTGCAAGCTCCGAAAATGCCTCCTTCGTGACATCCTCTGCAAACTCCTCCCACGGAGGTGACTTTACAAAGGCGAAGACCGGGTCGACTGGCGGCTCCTGCATTGCGGTGTCACGCAGGCGGGTTCGGCTACGCGGTCGCATCCACGTGTCGCGCGGGTCGTAGGCCGTGAGGCAATCGGCAATAAGTCCCACATCCTCCAGCGAACGCCCGAACACGCCGACTGTGTCGAGGGGCGGCGCCTGCATCAAAACGCCAGTGCGTGAAATCATTCCGTGGGTTGGTTTATAGCCATATACGCCGCAAAACGAGGCCGGGCGTATGACTGAGCCTCCGGTTTGCGTTCCCACTGCGAGCGGCACCATCCTGTCCGCAACAGCCGCAGCAGAGCCACTCGATGATCCACCGGGCGTATGTTCCGGGTTGTGTGGATTTCGCGTGCGGTTTGGATGAAAGACGGCAAGCTCCGTCGTGACCGTCTTGCCCAGAATGATCGCACCGGCGTCTTTGAGTGCATTCACCAGGGCTGCGTCGTCCCCGGGCTGGCGTCCAGAATGAGCAGGTGTGCCGTTTTCTGTCGGGTAGTCGCGCGTGTCGATGATGTCCTTGATGCCAACCGGTACGCCATGGAGCGGTCCGGTTGCGGTATCCTGAGCGCGTCGGTCATCGGCCATGCGTGCTTGCGCAAGCGCATAGTCCGGGTCGAGATGCTCCCATGCAAGAACGGTCTCGTCGCGCTCGGCAATGCGTGTCAAACACGCTTCGACGAGCATTACGGACGTAATTTCACCCTTGGCGATCAGGGCTGCCGCGTCAGCGGCGGTCAGCCCGATCAACTGGCTCACTTGGGCATCTTCCATGGCAAAGTGCTCCTGTCGCGTTAACGCCCGTAAATTGCCTCAGGCAACCACAGAGCAATTCCCGGGAAGGTGTACAGCAGCACCATCGACAGAAAGATCATCGACAGGAATGGCAGGACGCCTTTGAAGATGTCCACCAACTGAACATGTGGGGGCGCCACCCCCTTGAGATAGTATGCCGCCATCGCCATAGGCGGGGTCAGGAACGACGTTTGCAGGTTCAGCGCCACAAGGATTCCGAAAAACAGCGGATCGACGCCGAAATGCGGCAGCATGGGCAAGAAGATCGGCACGAAGATAATGATGATCTCCGACCACTCCAGCGGCCAGCCGAGCAGGAAGATGATGAACTGCGCCAGGATCAGGAACATGACAGGCGACAGATCCATCGACAGAACGAAATGCTCGATCAGCTTTTCGCCGCCGAGATAGGAGAAGACGGAAGCAAATGTCCATGAGCCGACAAACAGCCAGCACACCATCGCTGATGTGCGCACGGTGAGATAGATCGATTCCCGCAATCGGTCCTGATCATTCACCTTCCAGCAGAAATATGCGGCAAGTCCCAGGAACAGGCCGATCTCGAAGGCGAGGGGATTGTACTCGTGTTCGGCAAAGCGGGCATTGAGGCCCAATATCGTGAACATCAGTGTGTAGATGAGCGCGCCGATGAGCCCGATGACCGCGCCCTTGCCGGCAAAGGCGTATGCACGCTGGACAGCTCTGGCTTCTGGCCACAACCACTGAGAGAAGGCAGGCGCACCAGCGCGGCGCCAGAAATAGAATGCAATCGCTGCTGTTAGAACGAGATAAACCAACGGGCCAGCGCCCGTCTCGGCAATGCTTGGAATCCCAAGGCCGGTGATGACATTGATCAACCCCTTCACGATGATGAAGAGAACCGCGAAGATGGCTGCTCCAACCCCCGCTCCGCCGATCATGAACACGTAGCCCAGAACATTACGAAGCACGCTGGGTGCACTGCGGGTCATCACGGAAATGAGCGCCACAAGTCCGATACCCATGCCCGGAATCATCAGGAGTCCAGGTTCTTCAGGGAATTTGTAACCGAAAAGCACCTCTGACGCTTTATGCAGGGTGATATAGATTGCGGCGATCGCGAGGGTCGCGATACCGCCTCGACCAAGCGCGAAGAGCCAACCTTCGAAGGGGTACTCCGGCGCATCGGTCCACGCTGGCTTGACGACACCTTGTGCCATGCCGCCGAGGCGATAGCTGATCGCCAGCACCATGCCGCCAAGAGCGCCCATTGATGCTGCTTCGGAAGGTGTCGCCAGGCCCATCAGGATCGCACCCAGAACCGAGAAAATCAGGAATGCGAGCGGGAAAAACGAGGTCGCCATCATCATGAAGACCTGCGCGCTGGTGACGTCAGGGATATCTTCAGGGCGGGGCTTGGGCGCAATTTTGGGGTTGAGCAGCGCTCGGCCCATCACATAGACGATATAGAGTCCGGCCAGCATGAAGCCGGGGAAAATGGCGCCAGCGTAAAGCTTCACGACCGAGACATTCGACGTGGCCGAATAGACGATCAGCATGATGCTCGGCGGAATAAGGATGCCAAGGCAACCACCGGCGCAAATCACGCCTGAGGCAAAGCTGACGTCATAACGCGCCTTTAGCATCGCCGGAAACGCCAGCAGACCCATAAGCGTTACGACCGCACCGATAATGCCGGTTGCCGTCGCGAACATCGCGCATGTCGCCAGGGCGGCGATGGCCATGGACCCTGGCATCCGCCGGGTCGCGATGTAGAGCGTATGAAACAGCCGGTCGACGATATTCGCGCGTTCGACGATGTACCCCATGAACAGGAACAAGGGCACAGCGGTAAGCACGTCATTGGCCATGACCGAATAGGTCTGGTTGACCAGAAGATCGAATATTCGGTTGTTCAGCAGGGCGTCGACATGTTCAAGAATTCCGTCGGCCTTGAGAAGCCCCATGCGTTCCGGATCCCAATAGGCGTAGTAGCCGAAGGCCACGCCCATGGCGACGAGGGTAAAGCAGATGGGAAAGCCGAGCAGAATGGTCAGGATGAAAATCCCGAGCATGAATACCGCTATTTGGGGATCGGTCATTTGTTCTTGCCCCCGGCATCAAAGCCCAGTTCTTCTTCCGTCACGGCCTCGTCTTCCTGCTGGTGGAGCAGCATGGTTTCCATCTCTTCAACGTCTTCGAGATGGGCGGGCCATTCACCAGTTTTCATGCAGATAATGCAGCGGCAGACTTGCGCCAGCCCCTGAATAAAGCAGAGCGCGCCGGCAACGGGGATGATCATCTTGAACTGGAAGATCGGCACGTTGGCCGGGCTCATCACGCTCACTTCCTTGTAGAACCACGACTCACCGGCATAGTCGGCGCCGGCGAAAACGAGCGCCAGAATTCCTGGAAAATAGAAAATGAAATAAAGGACGAACTCGACGCGCGCCTGTGTTCGCGGCTTCCATAGCCGGTACAGAACATCACCGCGCACATGGCCGTCGCGCGAAAGCGTGTAGGCGCCGGCCATCATGAACAGTGTGCCATACATCATATAGCTGAAATCAAAGGCCCATGATGTCGGGTCGCGCAGCATGTAACGTACGAACACCTCGTAAGCCATGCCGAAAGTCATGATCATGATGCACCACGAAAAGGCCTTGCCGACCCAGGATGTGATCTGATCGATGAAATTTATGAAATTGACCAATGTACCCCCCAACGCGCGAGCGATGCTCAAACGCGGCAGGGACGGCGCCGACAG
>DEIT01000191.1:5945-6382 GCA_002352635.1 Hyphomicrobiaceae bacterium UBA2767
TTCTTGAAGTAGGGGTCCTGGTTGAGTTTCGCCAGGACATTGTCCCAAGATGCCAGCTGCGCCTGCATAACGGCTGAAGGCGTACGGTGCACTTTGACGCCATCCTTGTTGACGAGCGTCTGCAGGTCCTTCGAGTAGCTGTCCATCGCCATGCCGTAGTTTGCCGTATTGGCGGCTTCAGCTGCATATTCCAGGATCTTCTTCTGCTCGTTCGGCAGAGAGTTGTATTTGTCCTGGTTGAAGATGATTTCGAAGAACTCGGCAGCCTGATGATATGAGCCCATCATGTAGTGCTTGCGCACGTCCTGAGCACCGAACTGACGGTCAGATGTCGGGTTGTTGAATTCAAACGCCTCGATCACGCCGCGCTCAAGCGCAGGTACGATTTCGCCGCCCGGAAGCTGCGTTACCTTCACACCCATGCCCTGCATGATGTC
>DEIT01000191.1:6452-20799 GCA_002352635.1 Hyphomicrobiaceae bacterium UBA2767
GGCATCGGCATGCAGAAGAACCCGACGAGGTTCAGTTTCAGAATGTCCTGAACGAGTTCGCGATAGAGCTCCTTGCCGCCGCCATAATGGACCCAGGCGAGAATCTGCGAAGCATTGGCACCGAAAACCGGACCGGTGCCGAACAACGATGCGGCCTTGTTCTTGCCGTACCAGTAAGCGGTCACGGTGTGTGCGCCGTCGAGAACTCCCTTATGACATGCATCCTGAACCTGGAATGCCTTCACAACGGCTCCTGACGGAAGCAGGTCAACCTTAAGCCGGCCGCCTGACATTGCTTCAACGCGCTCCGCATATTGCTTCGCCATATCTTGGAAGATGGCTTTTGCGCCCCACGAGCTCTGCATTTTCAGCGTGGTGGTCTGAGCTCTGGAAATCTGCGGAAACGCTACTGTCGCAGCGGCGGCTCCAGTCGCAACAGCACTTCCTTTAAGGAACTTGCGGCGCGACACGTTGCTCGCTTTAGCTTTGGTCATGTATTTCCTCCCATTTACAACAAAATATACTCAGCCGCAGGCAACCCGAAAAGAGCAGATTGAGCGGCGAGCGAAAGACAAAGGCCAAACCATTACACCCCTTATTTATTGTGGGGTTAGCTTGTGCACATTGGCCACACACTATGTCATCCTATCCGGCTTTCAGGCGCAACTAAATTGTTCCATAGAATATGGAACATCACTTTTTTGGGAAAGCGATACATGATCGCAATTCGGCCTTCATGATCCGCCAAAAGCCTCGGAATTAAGAAGAACGTCGGAGCAAGAAATAGAATCGGACCGCACACTGCCCGACGGATCGTATTGGAATTGCCTGTATTTTAGGCTGATGGCTACCTCAGCGTCATATCTGTGGCCAAAATCCCACACTGTGTTCACAAACTCTCAATTTCACCGCTCTAATGTCGCATTGTGATTGGCGTACCCCTTGAACAGCAGGTGCGCCCTCTACAATATTGGACAAAGCATTGGTGGGTGAGGGAATTCAGGCATGGCACTGGACAAGAAATATTGCCTGTTTACGGCGGCCCTTGTTGCTGGATTGGGCCTAGCTGCCTTATTTGCGCCGGATGAGGCGCGCGCCAAGGAAATCGTCGCGCTTGAATCGGCCAAATACCCGATGGGATCGATCATTGTCGATACGGCGGAACGCCGCCTCTATTACAGTCTCGGCAATGGCCAGGCGATCAAATACAAGGTTGCCGTCGGCAAGCCGAGGTTCCAATGGTTCGGCAAGACCTTCGTCGAGAAAAAGAAGAAGGATCCGGGCTGGTATCCGACATTGCGGATGCGCCGGGCCGGTGCGCCACGCTATGTACCGCCGGGTCCGCGAAATCCGCTTGGCGAGCGTGCCATTTATCTCGGCTGGTCCGAATATCGTATCCACGGTACCAATGCTCCATCGTCTATTGGCCGTGCAGCGTCCAGTGGGTGTATCCGGATGCTCAATAGGGATGTGAAGGATTTGTATGAGAGGGTGCATATCGGCGCACCGGTTTACGTAATCCGCAGCAGGAAAAGTCATTCAATCGGAAGATCAAACGGGGTGTGACATGAAAAAAATTGGAATGTTCAAACTTGGACTGGTTGCGCTTGCCGCTGCTGGCATTGTGACCACGATGGCGCCACAAAAGGCGGCCGCGCAAGGTATCTTTTCATCGATTTTCGGCGGCGGCGGCGGATGGCAAAGCGGGAAGCATGAGGTTCGGTTTCCTACCAAATATGGTAACCGCGTCATCATTGTGAGCCTTGGAGATAGACGGCTTTATTACGTGCATAAAAAGGGTGCCGCGATCAGTTATCCTATTGGTGTCCCCACCGGTCGGGCCATGTGGTCGGGCGTTGAGCGCGTCAGCCGCAAGGCGGTAAATCCCGGCTGGACACCGACCGCACAGATGCGTCGCGAAAATCCCAAGCTGCCTGGCCATGTGAGGGGCGGTGACCCGCGCAATCCTCTTGGCGTTCGTGCGCTCTATCTCGGCAGCACGCTCTATCGAATTCACGGAACGGACGCGCCATGGACCGTCGGGCAGAATGTGACCCATGGCTGCATCCGCCTCTACAACAACGATATTATCGATCTGTACAACCGCACGCGGGTTGGTACGAAAGTAATTGTTACGCATAGACGGGTGATGGGTTAAGCACTCCGAATTGCAGTATCTTCCGATCATTTGGCCGGGCAGTTTCCTAACGAAGCTGCCCGGCTTTTTATTGTGTCCCTGAAGAGAGGTTTTGCTAGCGATTCCCCGACAGAATTATGCCGCGATTCTATGGGAAGAGCTTGAATTCTGCTGGCGCATTAGACGACAGTATCGAACGCTGTTTTGACGGGAATCCAATGATGAGAGCAGTCAGACTTGTAGCCATTGCGGCCGCCATGTGTGTCGCTTCTTTCGCTGCGCGGGCCCATCCCCATGTGTGGGTTTCATCCAAAACCGAGATCGTTCATGACACTCAGGGCCGCGTCACAGGCTTTCGGCATCATTGGACGTTTGATGAAATTTTCAGCGCCTTTGCGGCCCAGGGCATGGACAAGAACGGCGATGGGAAATTCAATCGCGAAGAACTTGCCGCACTCGCCAAGGAAAACATCGAGTCACTTTCCGAGTTCGATTTCTTCACCTTCGCCAAGGTGGCGGGCAAGCCAGTTTCATTGAACGAGCCGAAAGACGGATACTATTTGTCCCATGAAGGCGGCCAGCTGACCCTGCATTTCACACTGCCCCTGAAAACTCCGCTGGATGCGCGAAAAGAGCAGCTCAAATTCGCAATCTACGATCCGACCTATTTCGTCGCTTTCTCCTATGCCAAGGACGCGCCCGCTATACTCGCAAGCAATGCGCCCCGCGGCTGCCGCGTAGCAATGGAGAAGCCGAAACCAGCATCTGCCAAAGAAACCAGGCTGAGTGATTTGAGCGAAGCATTTTTTGACGAGTTGGGTGAGGGGAGTGACTTCGGGGCGCAGTTTGCTCCCGATATCCTGATATCGTGCAAGACCAGCTGACCGGTTTCATGCGGCTTCTGCGCGCCATTCTGCTTTCGCTTGTTGTTCTGATCTCTATGGGCAGCGTTTCAATTGCTCAGAAATCACCCTTTGGCGTGCCCGCCCCCGGTACGCAGCAAGCTCCCAGCTCATCTGAAAAAAACACGACTAGATCGCTGGAGCAGCGGGCAGGACAGCCCTCCTTCATCCAGCGGGCATGGACTGCGGTGCTTGCGGTTCAACGTGATTTGCACCGCCAGCTGGCGGCGGCCGTACGCAAGCTCAAGAGCGATGGAGGCTTCGCCGCAGCGTGGTTTCTTGCAAGCCTTAGCTTCATCTACGGCATCGTGCATGCGGTCGGTCCGGGTCATGGCAAGGCTGTCATCTCGTCCTATGTCCTTGCCAGCGAACGAACCGTACGCCGCGGAATATCGTTGAGCTTTCTGGCTGCACTGGTTCAGGCCGTGTCCGCCATTGTTCTGGTTGCAATTCTGGCTGTCGCCATGAATGCAGCCGGGCTGAAGATCAGGGCAATGGAGTCCTATCTGGAATCCGCCAGCTATGCGCTGATTGCGCTTGTGGGTATGTGGCTGGTTGTATCGCAAATGCGGCGCATTCTATCTCGTGGTGCAAAGGACGCCGACGTGCATGTCCATGCTCACAGCCATGACCACGATTGTGGTCACGCGCACATGCCCGATCCTCAGCATTTGAAGGGCGACCTCTCCTGGCGCAAGGGCGCAGCGATTGTATTTGCCGTGGGGGTCCGCCCCTGTAGCGGTGCGGTGATCGTTCTTGTATTCGCATTGGCCAATGGCATGTTTTTTGCTGGCGTTGCCGCAACGTTTGCGATGGCGCTCGGGACCGCAATTACTGTTTCGATGCTGGCCGTGCTAGCTGTCGCGTCGAAGCAGCTTGCATTTCGCCTCGCCGGAGAGAGTGAAACCTGGTCAGGATGGATCGCCAATGTTGTGGGACTTGTCGGATCTATTCTGGTGCTGATGTTCGGTATCACGCTGTTTGTTGGATCGTTTGGTCCAGCGCGTCCATTCTAACGGGATGAACCTACTCTGCTACGGCTGTCCGGTTGGCGCAGAAGAAGGATTTGCTCAGATCGAGCGGCACACCCGTCGCGATTTTCTCTGCCTCGGGCAGAATATCGAGGCTGGGCCAGAGACCGTTGGAGAGCGCTTGCGCATATTCCGTACAAACGCCTGCGTCGACCATCTTCGCTTTTGCCCGTTCATGATCATAGTCGAGGGAATGGTGATCTATACGAATTCCGTCCTCTTGCGGGGTAAGCACACTGTACCACGCTCTCGGTGTGCCATCATTGGCCGGAATGCCCAACGAGCCGGGGTTATGCCAAACGCGATTGCCCACATGGCGCGTAAATGGAATTCCCGAATGACCTGCGACAATCACATCCGCCGCAGCGTGTGTGAATTCCGCATCGAAATCGCTCATCGGGTGGGAAGCGAACATGAAGCGGTTGATTTCCTGAACGCTGCCATGGACGGTGCGTACGCGCAAACCGGACATTTCAAATGTGAGATGAAGTGGCAGCGCGCCCATCCAACGCCGCAGCTCAATACCGGTCCGTGCGTCGGCGTAGGAGAACCACTCATGGGCCAACTGGTCGCAAAGTGAGTCCTCGTTAAAGCCGCAACCGCAGTTCGGCAGTGATGCCGCCAGGCTCTCTTCAACATTCCCCTGAATTGCGTGGACGCCTGCATCTTGCAGCAGCTTCGCTGTTTCGCAGGGGTCCGCGCAATAGGCGATGGCATCGCCGGTATGAATGATACGTGCTGGCGGAATGGCCAACTGTCGTGCGGTCGCAATCAGCGCCTGCAACGCCTCAAGATTGGAATACGCCCCGCCGCACACCAGAACGGGTGTGTTGAACCGGCCGAGGTCCCGGGTTCCGGAACGGATCCGGTCTTCCGAATTGCGCATGTCCATTTTTACAAACCCCGAAAATGCTGACGCGCCAGCAATACACAGTTACCGCGAATTGCTGCCTTCACGCCACAGGCAAACGTCGCTATGGCATAACTCATGGAGGACGACCATTTGGTAGTGAGTACACCAATAGCGCAAATCAATAACGTCCAGATACGGAATTTCTATGCACCTGGAATACAGCTCTACATCTGTGCCAAAGGGAGAGACGTGAATGAGCTGTCCGGCGCAATGACCGGGTTACCGATTTCCACTCCCCGTACGCCGCACAGAGGCTTGCCGATTTCGACGGGCGGGAGACTGCTTTTCGTCGGCGGCGCGCTCACCTGGTCCCGGACCCAGCCGCAATTGCTCCTCATGGTCATTGATGGTGTAGTTGACGGATTCCCATACGAAGGAAAACAGTTGTAGCCCTTCCGCATTGATCCGTCGTTGGCGCATATCATCGACGGCCTCAGCGAGAATTTCGGTCAAACGAAGCTTGTAGACATCGAGATCGGGAATCGATTTAGCCGCCTTTGAGCTTTTTTCCAGTTCCAGGAGTTCGACGGAGTAATCCTCTATGCGTCCTTTTTGCCGCTCGTAGAACCGACGTGCGAATGCAAACGCGAGCGATGTAACAACGACAATCAAAGAAAGAACAAGGGCGAGAAATTCGGCCTTTTCCTCAAGGAATGAGGGTTTTTCCCGGTCGAAGTAGCTGAGAGCACCCTCATGGACAGGCAGCATCGTCCCCTGTCTCAAATCAGGCTGGCGTATAAGGGCGGCGAGCGGTGTTCGCAGGGCGAGATCGCGGCGCTTTTCAAAGAGCACACTTGTGATTGCCCTGGCCACGTCTTCCGGCACGTCATCGCGGGCCACCAACATACGATCAACCGCGACGGTCGGCAGCTTCTCCGCCGGCGTCGCCGGGTCGCCACGATACGATCCCTTGGGGATGAAAGCAGGAGAATAGGCTGGCTGGCGCAAATGCAAGGCAGCGCCCTGATCGATTGGAATAAAACGCAGATTGGTGCGACCGAACAGAACCCTGATCGAAGAATTTCGGGGGCCACGAACGCGGAAGATCGCATCGATCTGCCCCTGCACAAGGGCTTCGTCGGCCATGTAGGTGTTCATCGGGATGGCGACGATACGCTCAGGCGCCAGACCATAGTGATTGGCAAGAAACCAGAACGCCCGATACTGGCCGCTGGTTACGGGGGGCAGCGCGATTCGTTTTCCTTCCAGATCTTTGAGGGTCTGAATACCGGAATCGTCGCGCACGAGAAGTTGAAACAGATCGTGATACAAGACAGCGAGCAGTGACACATTTTCTCGGCTGATAACTTCGGCCTGGACAAGCGCGAGATCGAGATCGCCGCTTGTGAGCAGATTCATATTCTCTGAAGACCCACCGGTGCTCACGACCTCAATCTTGATTCCGGGATAGGTGCGCGAGATGACATGGGCGATCGCCGTGCCCATTTCGTATGGCTCAGAGTTGATCTGGTCTGCGCCAAGGCGCAGCTTAATAGACAGGGGTGCGGTCAGTGCGGCATAAGCCATAATCCCGGCTACGGCCACAAGGGCGACAAAACCGAGCAGCCCCCAGAATTTCAGATCGCGCGACATGGAAAGGTGTTTTCTCCGCTGGAATATCCTTGCCAAATTTCGGATATGATGCCCAATCCGGTTGTAAACGCAAACTTGCCACAACTTGGCAAAGAGAATTTGTATTGAGTTTGAACAACTGAAGCTGCGTAATCCGGCAAATGAAGCACGTTAGCCTAGACGACCGATATGATTTGAACCAGTCACGGATTTTCGTGAACGGGGCGCAGGCTGTGGTGCGGCTGGCACTCATGCAGCATCAGCGTGATGTCCGTGCCGGTCTCAATACGGCCGGCTACATTTCCGGATATCGTGGATCACCGCTTGGCAACCTGGACCAGCAACTCGCGCAAGCGGAAGCGTTTCTGCACAAGCATTCCATCATATTCCAGCCTGGTCTCAATGAGGATTTGGCGGCGACCGCTCTATGGGGTGCGCAGATGGCGGAGTTGCGCGGTCAAGGCCTGTATGACGGTGTGTTCGGCATCTGGTACGGAAAAGGTCCCGGGGTCGACAGATCCGGCGATGTATTCCGCCACGCCAATCATGCCGGCACATCAGCGCATGGAGGGGTCCTTGCGCTGATGGGGGACGACCATACCTGCGAATCCTCAACATCAGCGCATCAGTCAGAGTTCAAGTTTGTCGATGCCATGATGCCGGTCATGAATCCGTCTGGGCTTCAGGAAGTGGTCGACTACGGACTTTACGGATGGGCAATGTCGCGGTTTGCCGGTGTTTGGACCGGCATTAAATGCGTGAAGGACAATATCGAACAGAGCGCCTCGATCGACGGTTCGCTCGATCGGGTGCAGATCGTCCTGCCGGATGATTTCGAAATGCCGCCGGGTGGTCTCAATATCCGCCGCGGCGACCAAGTGCTGGAAAAAGAACGAAGGCTGTTTGAGCACAAGCTGCCCGCTGTCAAAGCTTTCATCAGAGCCAACGGACTGGACCGGCAGGTGCTTGAAGGGGGTGGCGCGCCGCGGGTGGGCATCATCACTTCTGGCAAAAGCTTCAACGACACGATGGAGGCTCTTGATCTTCTCGGAATTGTCGGTGCGCGTGCTGCGTCGCTCGGTGTGAGGCTCTACAAGCTTGCGGTCACTTGGCCCCTCGAACCCGAAGGTGCGCTCCGGTTTGCGCGCGGTCTCGATCTTGTGCTTGTGGTGGAAGAGAAAAGGTCGCTCATCGAGACGCAGCTGAAAGAACTTCTCTATGGCGAAAAATATGCGCCTGTCATCATCGGCAAACAGAATGAAGAAGGTGCGCCACTGCTTCCATCATACCATGCTCTCGAGCCTGTACAGATTGCACGTGTGATCGGCGACAGGTTGCTGTCAGGCCATGGCGACGACGAGTTGCGGTCGCGTATGGAACAGCTTGATCGAATTACGGAGCGAAACGTGAGTTTGCCCGGGCTCATCGAACGCGTTCCGTATTTCTGCGCGGGCTGCCCGCACAATACATCGACCGTGGTGCCGGACGGCGCCCACGCCTATGCCGGCATCGGTTGCCACTATATGGCGCAATGGATGGACCGCTCTACGGAGGGTTTCACCCATATGGGCGGTGAGGGTGCAAACTGGATTGGCGAGGCACCCTTCTCCAAGGAAGCCCATGTCTTCCAGAATATCGGCGATGGTACCTATGTGCATTCAGGCTCACTCGCCATCCGGGCGGCCGTTGCCGCAGGCACGACCATGACGTTCAAGATCCTGTTCAACGACGCTGTCGCCATGACCGGCGGGCAGGGACTCGACGGCGAACTCACCGTGCCGCAGCTTGTCCGTCAGATTGCCGCTGAAGGCGCCTCCCGTGTCGTGGTTGTCGCCGAAGACCCGACGAAATATCCAAAGGATGCGATCTTTCCGCCCGGGACCAAGATCCACCACCGCGACGAACTGGAGGCCGTTCAGCGCGATCTCCAGCAGGTTGAGGGCGTCAGTGTGCTCATCTACGACCAGACATGCGCCGCAGAGCTTCGCCGTCGCCGGAAACGTGGCAAGGCAGTGGAACCGGAAGAGCGCGTCTTCATCAATGAGCTGGTATGCGAGGGCTGCGGTGATTGCGGCATACAGTCGAATTGTGTGGCGATCGTGCCGGTGGAAACGGAATTCGGACGAAAACGCGCCATTGATCAGACGTCGTGCAACAAGGACTATTCGTGCCTGAAGGGGTTCTGTCCGAGCTTTGTGACGGTGCGCAGCGGAGAACCGCGCGGAAAGAATAATGAACCCGTCAGCAATCTGCCGCATTTGCCGGACATTTCAGACTTGCCGAATCCGGGACTTCCGGCCCTGGAGCATCCTTACTCGATGGTGATCACAGGCGTTGGAGGCACGGGTGTCGTAACGCTGGGCGCGCTTTTGGGTATGGCGGCGCATCTGGAAGACAAGGGCGTCGGTGTCATCGATATGTCGGGCCTTGCACAAAAGGGTGGTGCAGTTGCGGTTCACCTGCGCATAGGCAAGGCTCCTGACGCGATCAAATCAATCCGCGCATCGGCCGCCGGTGCCGATCTGGTGCTTGGGTGCGACCTCGTGGTCGCGGCTTCCGACACCGTTCTCTCGGTTGTGCAGGAGGGTGTAACCGGCGTTATCGCCAATGACCATGAATCCGTGACGGCCGATTTTACGCGATCGCCTGATCTGAAGATGCCGGCGCAAGAGATGCGTGCAGCGTTGACCATGGCGGCAGGCGCTGATGCCGTCGGGTTTGTCGACACACGCGCCCTATCGAACGCGATTCTCGGGGACACGCAATCGGCGAATATCATCCTGCTTGGCTATGCATGGCAGAAGGGGCAGATTCCGCTATCTGTCGAAGCGCTTGAGCAGGCCATTAGTTTGAACGGCGTTGCGGTCGAGCGCAATCTGCAGGCGTTCGCGTGGGGGCGGTATGCGGCTCATGATGAGCAGGGCCTCGAAAAGCTGCTGGCATCCACCGCGTCCGTGCCGATACCAATCGATAGGCCGCAATCACTCGATGAACTCATAGAGCGCCGTGTTCAGTTTCTCACGGAATACCAGGATGCAGCTTACGCCGAGCGCTATGCAGCGCGCGTGAACGCCATTCGGAAACTTGAGCAAGAGCGGATGCCGGCATCTTCGGCACTCACCAATGCCGTCGCGCAAGGGTTGTTCAAGCTGATGGCCTACAAGGACGAGTATGAGGTGGCGCGGCTTTTTACGCATGACTCGTTCCGCAAACAACTCGATCAGCAGTTCGGCGGAAGTCATGAAGTCTCGTTTCACCTGGCCCCGCCATTGTTTGCGCGGGTCGACCCACTTACGGGTCGGCCAAAAAAACTCCGGTTTGGTCCTTGGATGATGCGCACTATGCGGCTTCTGGCGTGGGCGAAAAAGCTGCGCGGCACAATGTTCGATCCGTTCCGCTACTGTGCGGACCGCAAGCTGGAGCGGCGTTTACTAGAAGACTATGAGCACATGCTTGAACTGTTTGCCGAAGGACTAAACCACGCCAATCATGGGGTGGCGGTCGAGCTTGCTGCCCTGCCTGAAACCATCCGCGGATTCGGTCCCATCAAGGAGACCGCCGCAAAGGCGGCGGATGCCCGTCGTGAAGAATTGCTCGCTGTATTCGCATTGCCGGACCGCGGACACCAGCACGCTGCATGACGCCTTGTCAGCGCCTCGACTTGCCAGAACAGGTGGTTGCACCGGGGCTGCCATCGTAATTGTGAGTGGCGCGTGAACTGGAAGCTGACTACACAGCCGGGTTCAGTTTCACGCCACGGCAAGAGGCTTTCATGTCATATACTTTGGTGGCGCTTACGGTGCTGGTTGCGCTCGGCAGCCTGGTGCTGTCGCCGCGCGTCTCGACTCTCGGGTCATTCTACAAGGGCCATGCCGTTTCCGGCGCGGCACCTGGTGTTTTCAGCCTGACCATGAGCCTGGTCACCACGTGGATATTCGCCCGCTCGATCTTGAATGCGGCAATTCTGGGCTATTTCTACGGAATAGCCGGCGCGTTGGCTTATGCCACCTACTATCTTTCGTTCCTAACCGGCGCATGGGTGATTGCCTCGTTACGCTGGCGTCACGGGTTCGACAGCATCCAGGAATTTCTCGCCAACCGCTTCGGAAAAATTGGTCCAGTCTCATACAGCTTTGTTACCGGCTTGCGCCTTCTGTCAGAGGTGTTCGCCAATCTCCTGGTTATCGGGATTATCTTCGGACCTGCAGGATCAACCGCCTATGCGATTTCAATCATCGCTGTCGGTCTCGTGGTTTTGGCATATGCGTGCCTTGGAGGGCTGCATGCGTCCATCCGGACCGATGTGTTCCAGATGGTGGTCTTTCTGGTCGTTCTTGCCGCGCTAATGGTTCTGGCATTTGACCATGGCGGACTGAGTATCGCAGCAATTGCCGACTCCAGCCCTGATCCGGACGGACCCGGATGGGTCCTGCTCGCTGTGGCGTTTCTTCAGGTGTGGAGCTATCCGATGCACGATCCGGTCATGATGGATCGCGGACTGATCTCTGACAGAAAGGTCACCATGGCTAGCTTCTATCACGCGGCCTGGGTGTCCATTCTGTGCATTATGGCGTTTGGTGTGCTGGGGACCTATGCGGGTATTGAGAAAGAGGCCGGTGAAACGCTTGTGCCGACATTGACCCGATTGTTTGGTGACACGCCAATCCTGTTGTTGAACGTGGCGCTGATCATTTCCTGCATGTCTACGCTGGATTCTACCCTGGCGAGCGCGGCCAAGCTTTCGGCTGTCGACATCGGGCTCGCCAAACCCACCGTCTTTAACGGCCGTGTCGCGATGGCGCTGTTTTTGTTAGGTGGATTCGTGATGATGTTCTTCGGGTCCAGGGACCTGTTTAGCGCTGTAGCCGTTTCCGGTACGGCCTCGATGTTCCTGGCGCCGGTTGCTTTCTTTTCTCTGTGGTGGGGCCGAACGGAAATTCCTGCCTGGTCGTATTTGATGGCTTTCGTTACCGCAATTGCCGGCGCCGTCATCTATTTCCTCGAGGCGGGCAATCACATGATGCTGATGCAGGACCTCACCGGACTGACCCACAAGTATTCCAAGCTGCTTGTCATTTCTGCAACCGTCATGGCGACAGGATGTCTCTACTTCGGTGCCGGGCTGGTTGTACGAAAGCGGTTACCGGTGTTTAGGGCGGAACAAACGGCCGATCCAAAGTGATCGACCCGATCAGTATGAATGCGGCAAAACGCTTTGGGATTTAGAAGAAAATTTTATTCTCTGACGAAGTTTCCAGCTGTCAGGAAAAATCATTTCTCATATGGTCTGAGTGCGATATCTGTATATGTCGAGCAACTTTGAAAACCGCGCTGTTTGATGCTTGATTAGAGGACCGCAGCAACTATTTCGATAGTCGGTTTGTCCCGCCACGGCGTTGCATATGTGAGGAGGTTGGAATGTCTCTGCAAATTGGAAGTACTGCCCCTGATTTCGAAGCCGAAACCACAGAAGGCTCGATCAAGTTTCATGACTGGATTGGCGATTCCTGGTGCGTGCTATTTTCGCACCCCAAGGACTTTACGCCCGTCTGCACGACTGAACTGGGTTATATGGCGAAAATCAAGCCCGAGTTCGAGGCCCGAAACTGCAAGATCATTGGACTAAGCGTGGATCCGGTAGGCTCCCACAAGGAGTGGTCAAAAGATATCGAGGAGACGCAAGGCACGGCGCCGAATTATCCCATGATCGGTGATCCTGAACTCAACGTCGCCAAACTGTTTGGCATGCTGCCCGCTGCCGCCGGTGACAGCTCGGAAGGCCGCACTGCTGCCGACAATCAAACGGTCCGCAATGTCTATGTGATCGCGCCGGACAAGTCGGTAAAGCTGATGATTTCCTATCCCATGAGCACAGGGCGCAACTTCGATGAAGTCCTGCGGGTGTTAGATTCCATTCAACTGACGGCCAAGCACCAGGTCGCCACACCGGTGAACTGGAAGAATGGTGACGATGTTATCATTGTCCCGGCAGTGTCCGATGAGGCCGCCAAGGAGAAATTCCCTGGTGGCTGGGAGGCCCCCAAACCGTATCTAAGAATTGTCCCGCAACCGAAAGGTTAGGCGAGGTTCCATGTGTCGGTGGCAGGGGTAGTGACTCTCCTGCCACGCGATCATGACAGCACGTGGGTCTTCTTCGCAAAGTTGAGGATTGAACGCGCCTTGCTCTAAAGGCGGCGCAATTGCTTTGGTGTAACGCCGAACCACCGCTTGACAGCGCGGGTGAAAACGCTCTGGTCGGAGAATCCAAGCAGGAAAGTAATTTCCGAAAACCGGAAATCGGTTTGTGTCAGATAATGCTTGGCCACAGCCTTGCGCGTGTCATCAACAACGCACTGAAAACAGGTGCCGCGCTTTTTGAGAAGGCGTCGCAGCTGATGTTGCGTCACGCCCATATTTTTTGAAGCGAGTTCCAGCGTGATATTATTCTTGTCAAGCTGCACATTGATAAATCGCCTAAGTTGGTCGACAGGATCGTCGTCGTCCTGTCTGCAGGGAAAAGGATTAAGTAGGCTGCTGCGCGCGACAAGATAGAGATCGGGGTCTGCATTCGGCATGGGAATAACCAGCTCGTTCGACCCGACCCGAACCATGCTTGCCGGCTTGCCGAAGTGGATATTCGAGCCGAACAAACGGAAATGATCAGATAAATTTTCCGGTTTCTCGGATGCCAGGTCGACCTTCAGAGGTCGCCAATCTGGTCCGGTTGCCATCTGTACATGTTTGAGTGTCCGCACAACCATGAAATCAATCACGTGCCGGGGACAAAACGATGCAGAGTCGATGATCCAGCTTAGTTCCGTGAATGCACTCCGATCAGACAATTGCGTTGGTATTCCCACCACCCGGCTGCGATAGTCCTTTACAGTCTTGAGAGCCTCCCGCAGGTCCCGCGCATTGCTGATTGCATAGTGGCCGGCAATTAGAACTGGGGGAGTGTACCCCTCGCCAAAATGAAGTCCGAAAAGAGGATCATTTACGCGCTGAGATGAAATTTCGAAAGCGGCTTCTAATTGCTGGATAGGAAACCGTGAGTTTCTCTCGCCAAGAGCCTCTCGTTTCAGTCCCGCAGCCTGTAGCACCGACACGCCGTCATGCCCGCGGGTGTTCAGATACTCTCCCAGGGCTACTGCAACACCACTGAAAAAAGTCGCGCTGAATTCTTGAGGCTTCTTCCTGACTAAGGCGTCGCCACGGCTGCTGACTTCTTCCGTATTGGCATCCATTGGGCGTCAGATCCTCTATCTATGGTGCTCAATTCAGTCTTCAGCAGAAGTTTGCGTTTTTGGCAGGTTCGAAACTTAAGTGTCAAATTCCTGACATTCCAAGTCAAGATTTTGCTCACGACACGTGCCGTGCACTCTTCAAGCGGACGCAGTAATGACGAGAGCATTGCGTTCTGTTCGACTCCCCAAACTGATGCCAATGCAAATCGCGGAGCCGCATTCATGATCAAATTTTTAGCATCGCTGGTCAAGAAATCGCCAGTGCTATTTGGTAGAATCAGAAGATTGCTTGAACAATAGGAGGCCCGATAATTCCGGGTCAGACTTTCGCACTATGTCAAACAACCGAAATAAAGACATCGATTTTTCAATTAATAATTCCCATTCTTTGGATCAACGGACCGATGCCATGCTGTCTATCCTGAGGGATCTGAATACAGTTTTGGAGTCGTCCGACAAACAAGGATTCCGTTTTTTGTCGTATTTGCTACGGATGGCGGTGCTCGAAGCGCAATCTATTGCGAGCACACCATGCAGTACGGCAAAAA
>DEIT01000191.1:20887-21377 GCA_002352635.1 Hyphomicrobiaceae bacterium UBA2767
TGATTTTCCAATCGGTCTCGTGAGCGTTGTGCGGACGTCGGCCTTGCGGCAGGGCCGCCGTTCCGCCTGGCCTGCTTTGTATCTGGCCGTTTACCCCACCCGCTTCGTTTCCCACCGAACAACACTAGAATCTTGTGCGATAGCGGTCTGTTTGCAGCGGCTGGCGAAACCTGTGATGAAACATCGCGTTTGCGTTCACTGCTCTTTACGCTATTCACCTCTCGGGACGGTCTGGGGAGATTGAATTCATGGAAAAACGTTTCCAAAATCTGGAACGGCAGGCGGATGTGATCGGTCACATGCTGGTCAGGTCGTTTCATCTGCTCGCGCTTTTTGCGATCGGTGCGGCGACTGTGTGGTCGGCACTCCAAGAATTCCTCGGTATGATTGCCGTAGGGCGCGCCGAGGTTGCCGATATTCTTCTGCTGTTTATCTATCTTGAGTTGGGCGCCATGGTCGGCATCTATTTCATGACCAACCGAATGCCGGT
>DEIT01000191.1:21546-33293 GCA_002352635.1 Hyphomicrobiaceae bacterium UBA2767
ACAAGAGCGCGAACTAGAAAAGCGAAGCAAAAGGCCTAGCTGCGGTTTCTAAGTGGGGCGGCCCGCTATTTGCCGGCAAGAATGAACAGGCGGCGGAATGGAAACAGCGTCTTGCCGTCTTGACGCGTAGGGTAGGCGGCTAAAATCCGTTTCCTGTAGTCATTCTCGAATTGGCTTCGTTCGGGTTCCTCAAGCGCGTCGAGAAACCTTTTGAGCTGCGTCCCCTTCACATATTCAGCGACCGGATTTTCGCCTTCGAGGATCTGGCAGTATTCGGTTTCCCAGACCGCGAAGTTCTTCGAAATGGGCGACAGGACCTCGTAATAGAATTCAGGTGCGTGGGACGGTGCGGGCCGCATAAGCGGCTCATGTGTCTGACGCCACGGCCCCGCCTGAACCGATTCCGCAATGCTCGTGTGAGAAGGCGCTTCCCAATTTCTGGGCATCTGAACGGCGAGAAATCCACCTGGTGCAACAAGGTCCATCAGGCGCGGAAAGTGATTGTCGTGATCGTCTAGCCATTGCAGCGTCGCATTCGAGAAAACCACATCCGCCAGACGGTCCGGGCGCCAGTCAGTCAGGTCCGCTTCAACCCACTCAATGTCGGATGAGAGCGAACGGGCTCGGTCAAGCATCTCTGCAGAGCTGTCGATGCCCGTGATCCGCGCGGACGGCCATCTGTTCTTCAACGCCATCGTCACGTTTCCGGCGCCACAGCCCAGATCGTAGACTACGCCCGGCGCCTGTAGTGGTATTCGCGCAAGTAAATCGAGCGCAGGCTGCAGCCTGACATCGCCAAATTCGAGATATTGGTTCGGGTCCCATGCCATGCGCGCCTTTTACCTCGGCGCCTCTCCCACCGCAATGTGCAAGGACGCATTGTCGCGTCTTCTGCACTCTTGGGTTGCGGCATGGGATGGACTATCAAGGCATGTGTTTTTGCGACCGTGACCAAACTGAACAAGGCTCTCCCACATGACCAAACCCGCCCGCGCCAGCGACTTCCTTCCCGACGTGCGCTTTACCCCGAAAGATCATCCGCAGCCGGCGATTGGCAAGATTGGCGTTCTGTTGCTCAATCTCGGCACACCCGACGCCACTGACTATTGGTCCATGCGGAAATATCTGAAGGAGTTCTTGTCTGATCGCCGCGTGATCGAGGAAAACCCGGTTCTTTGGTGGTTCATCCTCAACGGCCCGATCCTGTTGAAGCGGCCTTTCTCATCAGGTGAGGCCTACCGGTCAATCTGGAATGAGGAGCGGGACGAGTCGCCGCTTAAGACCATCACTCGTGCACAGGCGAAAAATCTCGCGAAAGTGTTCGAGGGAGAAAATCGCGTCATCGTCGATTGGGGGATGCGTTATGGCAACCCCTCTACCAGGAGCCGTGTCGAAGCTCTCAAAGAGCAAGGTTGCGACCGAATCCTCTTTTTTGCGCTGTACCCGCAGTATGCCGCCGCCACAACTGCAACGGCTTATGACAAGGCGTTCGATGTGCTGAAAAAGATGCGCTGGCAGCCGGCAATTCGGACCGTTCCAGCTTATCACGACGATCCAGCCTATATCGATGCTTTGGCGAATTCGCTCAAACAGGAAGTTGCGAAACTGAAATGGAAACCGGATGTCATCCTGGCGTCCTATCATGGGCTGCCGGTGGAGTATTTTGAGAAAGGCGACCCGTATCACTGCCATTGCCAGAAGACGACGCGGCTCGTGCGGGAGAAACTGAAGTGGAGTGATGAGTTTCTGCGGACCACATTTCAGTCTCGCTTCGGCAAAGCGGAATGGCTTCAACCCTATACGGACAAGACTGTTGAAGCATTGGCCAAAGAAGGCGTGAAGAACCTCGCCGTTATCACGCCAGGATTTGCCTCTGACTGCGTCGAAACCCTGGAGGAAATCGCGGTCGAGAATGGCGATATCTTCAAGGAGAACGGCGGCAAAAACTTTGCAGCTATTCCCTGCCTGAACGACTCAGTGGAAGGAATGTCGGTGATTGAGGCAGTGGTGAAGAGGGAGTTGGGAGGCTGGATCTAGTGTGCTTGAAAAAATTGGCGAGTAGCCTGGATCACACACCGCCCATTGTATTCACTCAGACAGGAGTGAACTGAAAATGCATGTGCGTATTTTTTGAGGTTTTGAGACATCCAAAATACATTGTGGGAAGCCTCAGGGTAACACCGGTGGGTCAACACTTTTACGCTTTTAAACCTGTTGTTCGCGGTAGGCCACATAGCAGCTACTGGTGAAAATGATCGCAGCACCCATCCATGTGTAGACCGTGGGTATCTCAGCAAACAGCATGAAACCGAGCATTGATGCCCACACGATTTTCAGAAAATCGAACGGCAGGACGACAGTGGTTTCCGCCGTCTTCAGTGCTTCCGCGAGGCCGATCTGCGCGGCCGTTCCAGTGATGCCGATAAGAAGTAAAATCGCCCAGGCGCTGGCTTGTGGCATTTGCCAGACATAGAGGGCTGGACCGAACGAAAGCACGCTCAACAGCGTGATCATGTAGCCGGTGGTGGTGAGGCTTGATTCGGTTCGGCCCAATACCCTGATCACGATCATGGTCATCCCCCACAGGACAGCGGACAGCAGCGTCATCCATGAACCCAGGTCGATGGTCGCGATGCCCGGCCGGAGAATGACAAGCGCGCCAACAAACCCGAATGCGATAGCCGTCCATCGCCTGAGCCGAACTCGTTTACCGAGCAGAAACACCCCCAGTACCGCAGTGAAGAGGGGTGCTGTAAAGGCGAGCGCATTGACGGGCGCCAACGGAGCCATGCTGAGTGCGGTGAAGAATGTGATCATTGCGCCGACATTCAGTCCAGCGCGTAGCAGATGGAGCGGAAACTTTTCCGTTTTGAGAAATGAAAGCCCGCTCCGCATCATGATCGGCAGGAACAAAACCATTCCGAACAGGTTGCGGAAGAAGACGATTTGCACCGGATGCAGTTCGGCTGAGAGATAGCGCACCGCCGTATGCATTATGGAAAAGGCGAATGTCGAGCCGACCATCAGGACGATGCCGCGACTGGACGCCGGGAGATTGTGCCACGCGTGCACCGGGAATCACCTGCGTGGCTGTCGAGCCTCAGAAACCATGAGGCCAGAGCTAGCCCCTTCTGCATTTCCGGGCAAGCGCAACAAGGCGCGCCCTGCTGTCACATATGCGCCGGGGTCCTGCTATAATCTGCCGCCATGAGTGAGAAGCAGACCTCAGTTTTCAATCTGTCGCGCCGCAGCATCCTGGGCGGTATTGCGTCGGCTGGCGCTATGGCGGCGGCGGGTCAGTTTGCGCCCAGCATTGCGTTGGCACAGCCGGACTCACCTTTGACACGCGCGATACCTGGAACTGATGAACGCATCCCCATAATCGGAATGGGTTCGTGGATTACCTTCAATGTCGGTGCTAGCCAGAAGCTGCGGGATGAACGGGCAAAGGTGCTTCAGACTTTTTTCGATATGGGAGGCGGTCTGGTTGATTCGTCCCCGATGTATGGTTCGTCAGAGGAGGTCATTGGCTATTGCCTTGGACGCATTAAAAACCGTCAGACGCTGTTTTCAGCGACCAAGGTGTGGACCGTGTCCAAGTCGATGGGCACGCGCCAGATGAAGGCGTCTGCGGAGCTTTGGGGGCTCGAGAAATTTGACCTGATGCAAATTCACAACCTGCTGGACTGGGAGACTCATCTGGAGACGCTCAAGGCGTGGAAGGAGAATGGCCGTGTTCGTCATATCGGAATGACAACGTCGCACGGGCGGCGTCATGGCGATCTGGAAGAAGTGATGGGTTCACAGCCCCTCGATTTCGTGCAGTTCACCTACAACATTGCTGACCGCGAAGCGGAGAAGCGCCTTTTGCCTCTGGCCGCGGATAAGGGGATTGCGGTCATCATCAATCGTCCGTTCCAGCGCGGGACATTGATCGAAAAATTTGAACGTCATCCGCTTCCCGATTGGGCGGGCGATATAGCTTGCGCCAACTGGGCGCAGTTCTTCCTCAAGTTTGTCGTCTCGCACCCGGCCGTAACATGTGCCATTCCCGCCACTTCACGGGTTGACCATATGCGCGAAAATATGAGTGTGCTCAAGGGACCGCTGCCTGATGCGAAAACGCGGCAGAGAATGATTGAATATGTGGAAAAGCTGTAGAACTGGCACGCGCGCATGATCCCGTTTTCGCCTGAGGTATTTTTCGCTCTGTTCGAGGAGTACAACCTGGCGATCTGGCCTGCGCAGATCGTGGCCTACGTTCTGGGTTTGCTCGTGCTCGGGCTCGTTTTCAGGCCATCAGTCAGCGGCAATCGATTTATCGGCGCGATCCTCGCCATATTTTGGTTGGGGAATGGTATTGCCTATCACTGGCTATATTTCATGCCGATCAATTTTGCTGCTCCGCTTTTCGCTGTTCTCTTTGTGATCGAGGCACTCATATTGTGGTGGCGTTTTATCATCCGGGGTGATCTGACATTCAGGTTTCATCGAGATATCGCCGGTGCTGCCGGTGTGACTCTCATGATTTTTGCAATGGTCATCTATCCGCTGCTTGGTATGGCGTCGGGGCACAACTGGCCCCAGGCAGCCATGTTCGGTGTTGCACCAAGTCCGATGGTCATCTTCACGTTTGGCGTACTTTTGCTGGCAACCCCACGGGTGCCAATAGTCCCCATTGTGATCCCAGTCATGTGGGCACTCATCAGCGGCAGCGCCGCATGGTTCCTTGATATCCCTGAAGACGTCAGTCTGCCGCTTGCCGGTGTTGTGGCAGTGTTTGTCCTTGTCAGGAAAAACCGACGGGCGTCTTGACAATCCAGCGCCTCACCCCATCTGCTCGGATTGACTGATAGCCCTATTTAGAGGCAGGCCATGCCGAATACAGCATCACAACCTACATTGCGAGCGGCCACACCTGACGATGCGGACCACCTGGCGCATCTCATCAACTACGCAGGGGAGGGAATGCCAGCCTATCTTTGGGAGCGGATGGCGGAGGCCAGCGAAACGCCGTGGGATGTCGGACGCAGGCGGGCTCAACGCACGGAGGGTGGTTTTTCCTATCTCAACGCAACCATCGCCGAAGCAGACGGCGAGGTGGCGGGGTGTCTCATCGGTTATGCTTTGCCGAATGAGCCGGAGCCGATTGACTATGAAGAAATGCCGGAAATGTTTGTGCCGCTCCAGGAGCTGGAAAACCTGACCCCTGGCAGCTGGTACGTAAACGTGCTGGCAGTTCACACCCGGTTTCGCGGCGGTGGAGTTGGAAGCACGTTGCTGGAGTTCGCGGAAAAACTGTCGGAAAAAACTGCGTGCAGGTCGCTGAGCATCATTGTCGCCGACGCCAATTCCGGTGCACGACGTCTCTATGAGCGCCACGGCTATGTCGAAAAGGCATCGCGCAAAATGGTCAAGGGCGACTGGGGCAATCAGAGCAAGAACTGGGTGTTGCTGACAAAATAGACGTGCGAATGTCGCCTTTGTCAGAAAGGCACCAATAGGTCATGCACGCACTCTTCTTTGAAGTCACCCCGAAGCCTGGCCACACGGACAACTATTTTCGACGTGCGGCCGCATTGAAACCGCTTGTCGAGAAAAGCGGCGGACTCATTTTCCTCGATCGTTACATGAGTCTTTTGCGGCCGGACACGGTCCTCTCTTATCAATACTGGAAGGACGATGCAGCGCTTGCGCGGTGGCGAGCTGATGCAAAGCATTACCTGGCTCAGAAAGCCGGCCGCGACGTGCATTTCGCCGATTACCGCCTGCGTATAACTCAGATCGTCCAGTCTTTCGATCGTGATGAGCGATCCGAAGGCAACATCAACGAATTCGCGTCAGCTGAACCTGTTCCGGCGGAACCGCGATTCGTGGCATCGGTTGAGAGTGTCGGCGAACCGTTTGCCCGTGGTGAAGCCTTCAAGAGTATCAACCGCGACAACACATATGTCTCGGTTCTGCATATTGCGAATGAAGCGGAGGGGCGAGAGATCATTCATGATGCGAGTGCGCAGGATTTTGTAACCGGCGCAAGGCTCTGCCTGGTCGTACGGGATTATGGAATGTTCGACCGCAGCGAGGCGCCGCAGTCTTTTGCTCCTGCTAAAGCGTCAGCGGGCGCGTAGCGTCACCCAGTCAAGTCCTCGAAAACTCTTTCCGCAAGACATGGCGGATCAAACACATCATACTGCCGCGCAGATGACGCTTTTCCGCGCTCCTGCCTGAAGCTTTTTCCGGCTCTTTCCGGCAACCTCTCACGCCGAACCTTCACCCAGGTACAACGGTCATGCTTTCTACCGTCAAAGCCAGCGATTCCATGAAAGGCATCATGGCGATGGTGGTGGCAACGCTGCTGCTCACGCTGAATGACACGGTCACGAAGCTGCTGACGGAGGATTATTCAGTCTGGCAGGTGCTCGCATTGCGTCATCTGTTTTCGCTGGGCGTGATCGTCCCATACATTCACTTCTACCCGGGGTGGGATGAGATGCGGATCACGAACCGGGCGGGCATGGCGGCTCGTTCCATGTTCTTCGCCGCTACGACCGTGTTTATTGTCATAGGCTTCTCCGTGTTGCCTTTGGCTTTGGTCACTGCAATCGCATTCTCGAGCCCGATATTCGTTGTTGCCTTTTCGCACTTTTTCACAAGCGAAAAAGTGGGCTCACGCCGCTGGCTTGCTGTATTTGCTGGTTTCGTCGGCGTGCTCATGATCGTTCGACCGGGAAGCGCGGCGTTTGAGTATATTCTCATCTTCCCTGTTCTCGCGGCACTGTGCGCGGGCGGACGCGACGTCGTCACGCGGGGTCTGTCCAAAACCGAGTCCTCAATTTCGATTCTGCTCTGGTCGAATCTTGCTGTTGTCGCCGTAGCGCTTGTCGCCACCACCCTGCTGGGGTGGAAAAGTATAACGTTAGGCGTGGCAGCATTTTTCTTGCTGAACGGCCTGCTCAGCGCGTCCGCACACTTTCTGATCATTGATGCATTGCGATTGGGCGATGCTTCACTCGTCTCTCCGTTTCGTTATTCCGGCTTGCTGTGGGCGACCATTCTGGGACTATTGGTCTGGGGCGATTTCCCTGACACCTGGACTCTTGCGGGCGCGGCACTTCTGGTGGCGAGCGGGCTCTACATCCTCGAGCGTTCGCCCCGCGCAGCCAAATAGGAGACCGGTTCATGCCAAACATTGCGCTCACCCAGGCACGGCAGATTATCGTTGCTGCTTTCGAGAAAGCGGAGAAACTGGAACTGTTGCCTCTCAGTGTCGCCGTTCTGGATGCGGGCGGCCACACGACCGCGTTCGAGCGGCAAGACGGAGCCAGCGCCATGCGCTTCAAGATTGCTCACGGCAAAGCATATGGCGCCATCTGCATGGGGCTGGGTTCGCGTACGCTCTTTGAGCGGGCACGAGTGCAGCCCTACTTCATTGATGCCATGAACGCGTTGGCGGATGGCGCGCTGGTGCCCGTCCCGGGTGGTGTGCTCATACGGGATCAAGATGGCGCTCTGCTGGGCGCAGTGGGCGTTACCGGCGACAATTCCGACAATGACGAAAAATGTGCCATTGCCGGAATTGAGGCTGCTGGCCTCGTTGCTGACCCGGGGTAATCCCGTCTACGCCGTGGGCCTAATATTCCTCTACGTCCGGGTGCTTTTCGAAAAAGGCGCGCTTCACCTTTTCCAGTTCGGTTTGCCGCATCGCTCTCTCTACCAGGATTTGATAATTGCGTTCCCACTGACGGCGCAGTTTGGCGCTGAGCGAAAGGCTGCGCATGGAGGCAATGTCCGGATCGAGGGTTCGCGAACGGCGGGCGTCCTCACGCATATCTTCTTTTTTCCAGTCCGGCACACCGAGATCGCGGATCGCGTCCCAAAGCGAGCGCATATTCGGCGAAACGTCCGGCACATGTACGCCTGTATAGATCGAATCTGAATACATGCTGATGCCTGTGGCCTGCATCTGCGCTTCTTCAAGCGCCTTCTTTGCGATTTCCTTCGCTGCCAGAGGAGAGGTTGCGGCAACACCAAGGAAGCTGCGTCGGTTGAGGTCCATCTTGTATCCCCTTGTCTTGCGGGCACGCGCAAGCGTCCCGTTCGGTTTCAGTCAACGTCGGTTCGGTTGAGAGAATGAGGGGAGGGCCTAACAAGACCACATCCGTCAGTTTTGGCCGGAGCCTGCACGTGCGTAGTTCAATACGCATTTCCATCGCATGTGAAATGCATGTCCGGCGGCGGGATCGCAAATAAGCGGCTGCCGTTCTCCGGCCATGAGGCGCAATGAAAGTTCAGGCGCCGGAAAGCAATATATTTTGGATGTAGCCATTGGCATCCCGATCGTCAAGGCCGGGGTCCGCCGCGCATGGCACTTGTTCCACCGCGCAAGCCAACGCCTGCGTCGAGCGAGGTCGGCATGCAGGCGCTACAGCGAGAGCGGTGAAACACCAAGAATACGCGCATGAAGATAGAGCGTGCCGAGCCATAGTATGATTGCGGTGGCAATGCGCCAGGGGCCGAGGTCCCGCAAATGTAGTTTGGCTTTGCCTCTCAGTATGGCGGCAAAAGGCACATGGGAAGTCTCCGCGGCGAATTTCTCCCATGCCTTGCCGAATTCCTGGTGCTTGCGCTCTTCCTGACGCATCGATCCGGCAACGGCCAGAATTCCCATTGACCCGAAAAACAGCAGCGAGCGCGGGTCCGGCCGGTTGAGCAGGTGCAGAACTGCCCAAATTATGATGGCCCACATGACCGGATGACGCGTTATCGCAAAGATTCCGGTCCACTGCTGGGGCGCGTCCAAGGCGCCTTTACCAAGGACGCTGGTGGGGTTTTTGGTCGTCGTTCCTGTGACCACAAAAATGAAGGGAATAAGCATCAGCAACACCGTTGCATGGCGCACACCCGGACCTGTCACCCACAACAAGTCGCCGACAGGCGCGCCCTGATATGCCGAGATCATCCACGCCAAGCCAAGTACGGACGCGAGTGAAAAAAGTCCCATATAGGCGGGATCGCCAATCCGTTTGATAAGCCTTTCGCGCAATTTGAGCGCGGGCAGGATATGCAGAGCTATGAAGACGACAGACGCGAGGGCGAGTTCGGCCATAAAGATCACTCCGGGATGTGGATCGATTGCAAATCTAGCTCAAATTTGCTTCCGCTGTTGTGTGCGGTATCCCTATTTGTCCCTCTGCATGTCAAGGCTTTGCGACAGGCTGCGACTATTCGCTGTTCGCCCTGACGACTGGTATCGCTCCCTCTCCGGGATCTGCGTCGCTCCATTTGATTTTCTTGTAATCGAAACCCTTCTCTATGGTTGGCTTGACCACCTGGAAATATGGCGACAAATCGAAATCCCGCGGAACGAACAATGAATGATGACGAATGCGCAGAATTTCCTGTCGACTATATGTGCTGGCTGCGTGGGGCTGATCGGTGGAATCTTCGACTGACGGCAGGATCGGGTAGGGCAAAGCCTGATAGGCCTGGGCGATGAGTGACGAGCAGATGGCTCGCGTCGGCGAACCTGACCCAAGAGCGATCATTCGCCTTCGCCAGCGCACCGGCACCGGAGGTGTTGGCAACAGGTAGCGCGCCAGATCGATAATATTGCGGGTGTCATATTTGGTGCCGATGCTTTTGACCATGAATTGCACAACCTTTTTTTGATCGGCCTTTTTAAGGTTGAGCGCCCGGCAAATGCGCGTGTTGTAGGTAGCGTATTTGGAGAGCGGCACTGCCACGGTGCCTTCGCCCAGGTTGGATTCAATCAGAGCCAGCAGCTCTCCGTCTTTGGTGGTCTCTCCAACCGCATTTCCCACATAAACGGCCGCATGGGACCAGGTGGATTGGGTCAGGTACTTGATGGCAACCGCAATTTTCTGATTGCCTTCGATCAGAAGGATATCGCCTGGCTGCAAAGATCGTTTGAGCGTTTCAGGATCGGATGGCGTGAACGGTTGATAGCCGCTCGACTCCGCCTGCAGGATTCGGGCGAGCCATCCGCCGATACGATCGAGCGCGTTTTCCACAAACGTCATCGCTTGCGCCTTTCAGCCATGGCAGCGGTACTGGAACCGCCACATAAACGGCTTGGGTGAGGGAAGTCCAGAATTGGGCTCACGCTTTTGAACCGGCGTATGCTGACGGTTTGCCCGCGGTTCACAGCTGGGCAAACCACGTCTTAGTGGAGGCTTGGCGTCTTCAGAAGGTTGTTTCGGTCTGTCGACGTGACCACAAGATTGACCGGTCCCTGTTCGCGCGCAACGGTCAGCGGCACATCGACCCCGGCATCGCCCAGTTGCCAGACCTTGCGGTAGAAATCTCCCAGATCGAGTATGTTCTCCGCGCTGACGGAAACGATGATATCACCTTGGTCGACACCCGCACGATCTGCCGGTCCACCTTCGGCCAATCCCAGAACCACCACCTCGCCGTGCACTTCAGCGCAGTAGACCCCTAGCCATGGACGGACTGGCCGGTCGGCACGGCCCAGCTTTTTCAGATCGCCCAGGATCGGTTTGAGCAAATTGACAGGTATGTTCATATTGATGGGCATCTCGCTGCCCTCCTGTCCCGAGGCTTGGAGCTGCAGGGACCCTATGCCAATGAGATTGCCAGTTGAATCGATCAGAGGCGCGCCGCCCCAGTGTGGGTGGGCGGGCGAGGAAAAGATGGCGTCTTCCAGCAAATACTCCCAATAGCCCGCGAATTCCTGCCGGGCGACAATATGCGCCGCAACGGAGCGTTCGGAGCCTCCGGGCGATCCGACAATGACCCGGTCATCGACTGAGGCAGTAGATGAGTCGCCAATCTCCAGTTCGGGCATATCCACCCTGGCAAGTGGTTGCACCAATGCAAAACCTGTTTGCTGATCGTAGCCCAGAGTGTGGCCTTGCGCAGACGTACCGTCCGCGAAGCTGAGCCATATGCTCTGCGCCTCGACAATAAGGTATCCGACGGTAAGGACCAGGCCGCCTGAAATGACGACGCCATTGCCAAGCCGCTCGTCACCAAGCGTTTCGGTAGTGAAGGCGTCGTGAGGGATTTGGGAACGCAATCCGACGACGGACGCCAGGGTCCGATCGAGGTCGAATCCATAGTCTTCTGCCTGCGGTTGAATCGCCGTCGGCACATCCCAGTCGCCCAAGGTAGACATGTCCGCTTACTCCTTTGCCGTCCGCACCGGACATTCAAATAGATGCACATTTTAGCATTCATATGATCTTTGTCGCGCCGCATGATCCAATTCGGGCACAAATGCTCCCAAGCTTGTCCACATGCCGCGATTGTTGTCATTTCAAATACCAATTCTCCCATGTCTGGATTTGCGCATCGGAAACGGCGCACTCCGGTCAAATTTGTGAACGTATGTGTGAATGACCTACGAGCACCTCTGCACTTGCTCTGAAATGTTTGAGACAATGAGAGAATGTGGGAAGGCGCGTGCTGAAAAAACGCTCTTTTCGTATTGGTGGTTTCTAAGGTTTGCGTTTCTTTCGTGCGGACGCGACCATGGTGTCAGCTTGGTTTCTCAGCGTTTGAACTTCTATTTTCAGCCGAGCGTTTTCAGCCTCTAACTGCGCCTGTTTCTGGAGCAACTGAGTTCGCTCTGCCTCATTCTCGGCCCTCAGCAGTTTTTGCGTCACCGAATGATACTCGTCGAGCACGAAACTCGATCGAGCTTCTATCTCATGGATTCGCTTGCCCAATTCATAGCCTTTGAGGAATTGAGCGCTCGTGCCGGC
>DEIT01000191.1:33351-40804 GCA_002352635.1 Hyphomicrobiaceae bacterium UBA2767
AGCCCCTCCTGTCTCCCCGAGATATAGAGGTTTCGGCTCGTTTCGGTCTTGTCGAGCTTGCAAGCGCTGGCATGGCGGCTAAAGCGGTCGAGAGTGCGGCCGTCATTCCCGTCCTGCACGCCGATCTTCTGCCAGTCGCCGGTTGAACATTCATCTGTCGATAGGGTGGCGCACCCTGCAAGTGCAAGTGAGGCGGATGCCAGAAATGTAAGAGAAATTCGCAACATTCAGGTGACGATGCCATGGAGGGACGATGCACGGCAAGGTTGCAGATTTTGCACCTCCCGTGGTCCCTGGTGAAACGAACATATCCATGTTCAATTCGCATATGCATATCCCAATGCGGCCATATTGTGTGGTAACGTTCACGCCAACCGGGACGATGCGCGAGGGGGAGAAGCTTTCATGCGCCGCCGTATTGTTTCTTTGGCATTATTGCTGCCGACGGCTCTTGCATTTCTTACGTTCCAGGTGCCGTCCGCGGCGTCGGAGCCTGTGGCTAAGAAGCTTTTTGGCAAGCAGAAAGCCCCGGCCTCCCTGCGGGCGCGTTCCATTGGGTCTTATGCGCGTGGCTGCCTGGCGGGCGGGCGCATGCTTCCTATCAGCGGTTCCGGATGGGAAGCGATGAAGCTGTGGCGCAACCGCAATTGGGGCCATCCCGTCCTGATCACGTTTCTTGAGCGCTTTGCCATCGAATCCAAGGAACAGGACGGTTGGCCAGGCCTCCTGATTGGCGATCTGTCCCAACCGCGGGGCGGGCCGATGCTCACCGGGCATCGCAGCCATCAGATCGGTCTCGATGCCGATATCTGGTACAGGCCGAAGCCGGACCAGCCGCTTTCAAAGAAAGAGCGCGCCGACAGCTGGTCGATACCACTTGCCGGCCAGTTCAGTCAGAGCGTCAATGCCAAGAACTGGAAGCCGGGTTACGTGACGCTGTTGAAACGCGCGGCGTCTTACAAGGAGACAGCGCGTATTTTCGTGCATCCCGCCGTCAAGCGCGCGCTATGCGAGGGTGCCGGCAGCGACCGGGCGTGGCTCCGCAAGGTCAGACCCTGGTGGAGCCACAATTACCATTTCCATGTCCGGCTGCGGTGCCCGCCAGGCGTTGCGGGCTGTGTCGATCAAAAGCCACCACCAGCAGGAGATGGTTGTGGCGCTCAAGTCAAGGACTGGATGAAGAAACTGGTGGCAGCCGAAAAATGGAGCAAAAAGAAGCCCAAAAAGCCCGCCAAGCCGAAACCGCGCAAGGAATTGCGCGTAGCCGATTTGCCACCATCCTGTCGCGCGGTTCTCGATGCAGCACCGGATGCATCTGCCAGGGAATCTGCTGCGCCTGGCGTTCCCGCTGTGCCCAATCAGAAGCCGTCTCCGCCACCTGTGCGTCCGGCGTCAGCTGCGCGCACGAATTCCGGTCTCCCCTGGGCCAACGGGTCGACGATCAGTAGTCCCGCGCGGAATGCCATCCCCTTACCGTCGAGGAAGCCGCAATGAGCCTGCAATCCGACGCCGACATTCAACGCAACGTGTTTGGCGAGCCGATCGAAACCTGTTCAGACAGGCCACTTACCGGGTTTTACCGGACAGGATGCTGCGAAACAGGGCCTGACGATCATGGCGTGCATACGGTATGCGTTCTGGCAACGGCAGAGTTTCTTGCTTTCTCGAAAATGCGCGGCAATGACCTTTCCACGCCCTTACCAGAATTCGGATTTCCGGGACTTGAACCAGGCGACAGGTGGTGCCTTTGCGCCGCACGTTGGAAGGAAGCGTTGGACGCCGGGATGGCGCCGCGCGTCGTTCTGCGCGCGACACATGAAGCAACGCTGGAGATTGTGCCTCTGGAAGAGTTGAAGCGTTATGCGATCGACCTGGCTTAAGGGGCACGAAGGCTATCAGGCATCCGCCGTCACGCCAGTTCCCACAGAACACGCGATACCCGTTCCACCGAGGCCGCAATAGCCGGTTGGATTCTTCGACAGATATTGCTGGTGATATTCCTCAGCAAAGAAGAACTCAGGCGCTTCCAGAATCTCAGTCGTTATGGGTCCGTAGCCACGTTCCTGGAGGGCGGTATTGTATTCAGACTTGGAAGCCTCTGCGGCCTTAAGTTGCGCTTCGCCGTAAACATAGATACCCGAGCGGTACTGTGTCCCCGCATCATTGCCCTGGCGCATGCCCTGGGTCGGGTCGTGCCCCTCCCAAAAAGCTTTCAGTAGCTCTGAATAGGTTGCCTCCGCTGGGTCGAAAACGACCAGCACCACCTCGTTGTGACCGGTCAATCCGGAGCAGACTTCCTCGTATGTGGGGTTAGGCGTCATGCCGGCGGCATAACCAACGGCTGTGACGTATGTGCCGGGAAGCTGCCAGAACAGTTTCTCCGCCCCCCAAAAGCAGCCCAGACCGAACATGGCTACCTCCAGACCCTGAGGGTAGGGGCCTTTGAGAGCATGGCCGCTCACATGGTGTTTCTCAGCAGTCGCAATCGGCGCATCCCGCCCCGGCAAAGCCGTTTCATTGCTCGGCATTACAGCAGGTTTACGGAAAAACATGGGGAGAGCTCCTTATCGTAACTTCTCTGGCGGAGATATATCGTGTGGCGACACGCGCTAGTTTTCAAATACATCCAGCTGTCGGCGCTTGCGGCCAAGCCAGTAAAGCAAGAGGCCCAGGACCCCGAAAAACACCCATGTCGGCACCTGCAACAGCGAAACGACTATCGGATCCCACAACAGGGGATTTACATGCCGTTCGATTGCGGCCTGCGACGAATTGAGGCTCGGCGCATGTAACTTGAACCAATGTTCGCCGATTGGTGTCAGAATCCATTGGCCTTCGCCAGATGCGAGCGATTTTGTGCCATCAATGGTCAAAGCGACCATGGCTCCGATCAGAAACCAGACGCCGAGAATACGTAGAATCATAATGTCCATTCATCTCGCTGGCGGTGGCCCACGTTGAGGACCATGCCTTGTAGTTAGATAAGCTCTTACCGCTGCTTGTTCAAACAGGATACGCGTGAATACGCCGAACGGATGCTTGCGCCATCGTGGCCCATGTTATAGTCCGATGTCCGCTTATGTCTCTACGGCAAACTTTTTCAAGGAGATGTGATCCCTGTGGTCGAAGGTGCTCTGCATATGGCGGTTGCCATATGTCGTATGACCAAAATCTGCGCCTGTCTTCGATCCACATAAGGGCAACACGCGATGTGATTTTTTAGGAGAGGTGGCCGAGTGGTCGAAGGCGCACGCCTGGAACGCGTGTAGGCGGGCAACCGTCTCGTGGGTTCGAATCCCACCCTCTCCGCCAGTCATCCCAGTAATTGATTGATTTTGTTGTTTATTTATCTATCCCCATCCATCTATCCTACAAACCATCTATCGTAGGCGATCCAGGAACCGTCTTTTCTGAGAGCGGGCACGGGGCAGCCCATGTCCGGCAAACCGGGGGGGTGAGATGCTCGACGGCGCAATTATCGTATGGTTCATTCTTACGGGTGCCAGTCTGGCGTTCGTCGTGTGGGACTCCGTTTCCAACGGCGTTACAAGCTGGGTGCAGCGTCTGGCCTGGATTTTGGTAACCGCCTATACCGGTCCGGTTGGCGTTTTCTTCTACTTACTTGCGTGCCGGCGGCCGTTCCCCGGTGCTCACGACCGCTACACCAGAGCCGTATGGAAGCAAAGTCTCAACAGCGAGATGCATTGCCTCGCCGGCGATGCCACGGGCATTCTCATAGCAGCTTCCATTGTGCCTGCATTTGGCCTCAGCAATGGCTGGGACGCTACTATCGAATATCTCGCCGGGTTCGTTTGCGGTCTGTTCATATTCCAGGCATTGATGATGTTGCCCATGTATGCGGGCAATTATTTTATGGCCGTGCGCAAGACTTTTTTTGCGGAGACGGTGTCGATGAACTTTGTCATGGCGGGGATGATACCAACCATGGTCGTGCTGGCGTCAATCTGGGAAGGTTCCGACGATCCTCTGCAACCGGCATTTTGGTTTCGCATGAGCCTTGCATCAATTGTTGGTGGCGTATTCGCCTATCCGGTCAACTATTGGCTCGTTAAAAACCACCTGAAGCATGGCTGCATGACGCTGCCGAATGCGGATGGACCAGCACCGGGCCGGGGGCATCGATCTCCCGAACCAGCCGTGACCGGTCTTGTTCGAGGGCCACATGACGAACAATCACCGCCAAGCAGCCACGGCGGTAATCAACAGGAGGCAATGATGATGAAGAGCCTGCCATTTTACCAAATGGCACTTTGGGTATTCACCTCATTCGCGGTTCTTCTGATCGCCTTGTATGTCACGAACCATTGGGCGCCAATACGATTTGCGATGGCCAGTTAGCGATCGGCCGGAATAGTGATGCGTGCGCACAGGCCCTTGTTGCGTTTGCCGCCGGTGAGCAATAGATCACCGCCATGCAGCACGGCTACTTCGCGCACGATTGCCAATCCGAGACCTGAGCCGTCAGCATCGTGTTCATTAAGTCGGACGAACCGTTCGCTCATTTCTTCCCGGCGGTCGGCCGGAATTCCCGGACCATTGTCCTCTACTTCAAGAACAGCTTCATGCCCATCTTTGCGTACGCGCACTGTGATCCGGCTGTTCTCCGGGCAATATGTCATGGCATTCTCGATCAGGTTTTTAAGCGCCTCCGCGAGCAATGCCCGGCGGCCTAAAACGGTGACAGAACCATCTTCAGCCTCGAAGCCCAAGTCGAACTTGCGTTTGAGGGACGAAGCCGCAAAGTCGCTGGTCGTCTCGCGCGCGAGGTCCACAAGGTCGAACGCCTCGAAACTCCCGGCGGCACCGCCCTCGGCATCCACCCGAGCGAGAAGCAGCAATTGCTCAACCAGCCTTTCACTGTGCCGGGTTGCCCGCTGCGCCTCTTCTATGGCCTTGCGCATCTGTTTTGGGTTCTTCTCCCGGGAGGCCAGTTCAAGTTGCGCCTTGACCACGGACAGCGGTGTTCGCAACTGATGGCTGGCATTTCCGGTAAAGCGTTTTTGTGATTCGAGTGCGGCGGCAAGCCGGGCCATAAGCTCATTTATGGCTCCCACCAGCCGTTGCACTTCGCGCGGAACGTCATGGCGGATGGAGCGCAGGTCATCGGGACTTCGCCTGCCCAAAGCACCCTCAAGACGGGCAAGGGGCCGCAGTCCCCAGTTTACGCCGAGCCACACAATCAGAAGGGCGGCAACGATCGTTGCCCCCAGTCGTCCGGCAGATGACAGCAGCATTTGCAGAACGAGATTACGACGTGATTGAGTTGTCTCCGCGACGTAGACTGTGAAGGGGACGGATCTTTGGACGCTTGTCGAGGCGCCGGCGAGCGCAATGACGCGAATGGGTGCGCCACGGTAAGTTGCGTCATAGACGGTGGATTGTCCCGGCGCCAACGACCGGCTTGCGTCGGATGTCGGCAGGTCGTCATATCCGGTTATCAGCGTCTCGTCGCTGTCCACCCGGTAATAAACCCTGTCCTGGGCGGCCGAAGTCAGCATTTCAAGTGCGACATATGGCAAGTCGACCTCGATTTGCCCGTCATCCGTGACGACGACTCGTTCGGCGATCGCAAGTCCGGATCCCCTCAACACGCGGTCATAAACGCGGTCGGCCATCTCCTGTGCGGACAAATAGACATGCGCCAGGATCAGGACGGACAGCCCGATCAACGGTGCCAGTAGCCATAAGACGAGGCGGCGCTTGAGCGACGCGGGGTGCGCGCTCATGTCTCTTCCAGGACGTAGCCGAGACCACGTACGGCGCGGATCGCCAGGTCCGCAGGAGCAAGCCGCTTGCGCAGCCGGCTGATATACAACTCAATGGCACTTGAGCTGAGTTCACCATCGAACTCCGTCATGCTCTCGGCCAACTGGTCCTTTGAGACGATTTTTCCGGTTCGGTAAAGTAGTGCCTCGAGAAGCAGCATTTCCCGGCGCGGCAGGTTGATTGCCCGTTCATCGATCTCGACGGATCTGTGCACCGTATGGAATGCAATACGCCCTGCGCGCAATATGGCGTGCTTGCGCCCATGACTACGGCGAATAATGGCCCTAATACGAGCCTCAAGCTCGGTTATCTCGAAAGGCTTCGTCAGATAATCGTCGGCTCCCAGATCAAGCCCGTTGACGCGTTCATCGAGCGTATCTCGCGCGGTCAAAATGAGAACCGGTATATCGCTGCCGCGTTCGCGAAGCCGTGCCAGCACTTCCAGTCCATCCATGCCCGGCAGGTTGAGGTCCAGAATGATCGCGTCATAGGGAAAGGCCAGTGCGGCGACTTCCGCGTCCTCACCGTTGCCAACCATGTCGACCGCATAGTCCCATCCCCTGAGGGCCTGCGAAATGGCCTCAGCAAGGCTTTTGGTGTCCTCGACGACCAGAACGCGCATGAATGGGCTGTCCTTTGAACCAATTTGATCGCCCCCAGGCTGCCTTCGCTTTCAACGGCGTCCTGGGCCTAGTAGTGTGGTTGTCATGTTAGCTCATCTACGCGCCGTCATCATCCTGACGCTCATCCTAACGTCCACGGCCCATGCCGAGGCGTTCCGTTTCCGCGCGCCACTGGCGGACAAGCTGAACGCGGACGACGCCAAACTGGTGACCATATACAGCGCGATCGACATCGGCGTAGCGCGCCCTCTGATCGCGGCATTTCAGGCCGCCCATCCTGAAACCGAAGTGGCCTACCACGATCTGCAGACGGTCGATCTTTTCGAACGCATCCTGAAGGAGACAGACGAGAACAAACCGACAGCGGATCTCGCCATAAGTTCGGCTATGGATCTGCAGATGAAACTTGCCAATGACGGCTATGCGCAGGCCTACCCAGTGAACGGGAGCAGCGCGCTACCGTCGTGGTCGGTGTGGCGGGATGAAGCCTACGGCATCACCTTCGAACCTGCGGTTCTGGTCTATCATAAACCTTCGTTTCCCGACGGCCCACCGCCGAAATCACGGGCCGAACTCATGACGTTGCTGGAAAAAAGGGATCCGGCCCTTTTCGGCCGCATTGCGACATATGACGTTGAGCGCAGCGGACTGGGCCTGCTGTTTCTCGCCCGTGATGCCCGGCACTCCGATACGATCTGGCGGCTCATTCGTCTTTTCGGGGAGAATGGCGTCAAACTCTATTCGAGTTCAAACGCCATCATCGATCATGTCGCAAATGGCAGATTCGCCCTCGGCTACAACCTGCTCGGCTCCTATGCAGCTGCACGTGCGGCCCAGAATCCCGATCTGGGTGTTGCGCTGCTCGAGGATTACACGGTGGTCATGTCACGCATCGCGCTGATCCCGAAAGCGGCGGCGAACCCAGCGGCCGGTGCGCAATTTCTTTCCTTCATCCTGTCGGGGGAAGGTCAGAAGACACTTACAGAAAAGATGTATATGAGCGCGCTCAGTTCATCCGTGTCGGGTCCGAACACAGCCGTTGC
>DEIT01000191.1:40871-42458 GCA_002352635.1 Hyphomicrobiaceae bacterium UBA2767
CGTGCTCTCGGTGGCCGCTAACCCCAGTGTGACAGCCCCATGACAGCTTGACCGGTTACATTGCCTGCTTGCTGTGCAAACTGCGAATAATTTGAACAACAAGAGCAGTCGTGGTGCAGTCGGGAGGGAAGCCATGCGCTCGGCCTGCGAACGCATATTTCACAGTCTTGTCTGTGTCTCCCGGCGGCGCCTATTGGCGAATTCGCTCATGGAGAGGACAAGATGAAACACCTGAAAAATCTCGTTAGGAACACACTGGCAGCGTCTGCCGCTGCGCTGACTATTGCTGCATTTGCGCCAACCTCTGTCTTTGCTGAAGAGATTGAGAAGCTCCACTTTCTTATTCCCGGTGGCCCAGGCGGCGGCTGGGACGGAACGGCTCGCGGAACCGGCGAAGCATTGACCAAGTCCGGCAAGGTTAAGACCTCGTCTTTTGAGAACATGTCCGGCGGCGGTGGTGGCAAAGCCATCGCGCACATCATCGAGACTGCCGACCGGCAGGGTGCAACCTTGATGGTGAACTCGACGCCGATCGTGCTGCGCTCGCTGCGCGGCCGCTTCCCGCAATCCTTCCGCGACCTGACGCCGATCGCGGGCGTCATCGGTGATTATGGTGCCTTCGTGGTTCCAGCAAACTCGCCATACAAGACCTTCGACGACATCGTGAAGGCTTACAAAGACAACCCCAAGAAGGCGAAGGTTGCCGGCGGATCGGTGAAGGGCGGCATGGACCATCTCGTCGCCTCGCTGGCTTTTCAGGCCTACGGCGCCGACCCGGCCAAGGTCCGCTACATTTCCTATGATGCGGGCGGCAAGGCCATGGCAGGTTTGTTGTCAGGCGAGACGCAAATCCTTTCAACCGGTCTCGGCGAGGCCCTGGAACAGGCGCGTGCCGGCCAGGTGAAAATAGTCTGCGTAACCTCAAAGGAGGCTGTCGAAGGCATTCCGCCGTGCGGGAAAGGCGCCGAGTTCGTCAATTGGCGCGGTTTTTTCGGTGCGCCTGGCCTCGATGCCGCGACCGCCGACAAATACGCCAAGATCCTCGGTGACGTTCAGAAAACACCTGAATGGGAAGAGGTCCGCAAGCGCAATGGCTGGGTGAACATCTATCGCCCGCGCGCCGAGTTCGTTGCCTTTCTGGGAGATCAGGAAAAGCTCATGAAGGACTTGTTCAAGAAGCTCGGCGTGAAAACGGTGCGCTGAGTATGGCGGTAAGTTGAACCAAGCTTAAACGTAAAATGGTCTGCGGCGATGATCGCGCCGCGGACCCGGACTTCGGGAGGGGAGCCCCATGACAAAGGATCGCGTATCCGGATTTGTACTTCTGGTGATATCGCTGGCCTATTTCCTGTTGGCGTACCAGATCGAGCTCTATCCGGGCTCCGAAGAAGACTTCATAAACGCCCAGACTTTCCCGAAAGCGATCGGGATCACGGCAATCGTTTTCGCCTTCCTGATCATGGTTTTGCCCAATAAGGACGATGAGGGTTTTGCGTCCTGGAAAGCTCTGGATTGGGCGCGTCCAGCACTCCTTTGCGTCCTTATGATTTTCTACGGACTGACGATCAAGTCCGTCGGATTCCTGCT
>DEIT01000191.1:42587-47209 GCA_002352635.1 Hyphomicrobiaceae bacterium UBA2767
TTGATGGTTTTCGTTGGCTGCTTCGCCGGAACCTTTATCGGCATGCTCCCGGGGCTTGGTCCGATCTCCGCTATCGCGCTGATGATTCCCGTCACCTATGGTTTCGATCCGGCCTCCGGCATGATCCTGATGGCCGGTGTCTATTATGGCGCCATCTTCGGAGGGTCGACCTCATCAATCCTTCTCAATGCTCCTGGTGTCGCCGGAACCGTTGCAACCTCCTTTGATGGCTATCCCATGGCGCGTCAGGGGATGGCGGGAAAGGCGCTCGCCATTGCTGCCTATTCCTCATTTTCCGGCGGGACGATCGCAGCCATCTTTCTGCTAGTGGCGGCACCCGCGCTGGCGACTGTTTCGCTAAGCTTCCAGTCGGCTGAGTATTTTGCGCTCATGGTTCTCGGGCTGACCGCCGTCTCGGCGTTCGCGGGTCGGGGGCAATTCCTCAAGGCCATGCTGATGACTTGTATGGGACTGGGTCTTGCAACCGTGGGGCAGGATGCGGCGTCCGATATCACACGCTACACGTTCGGCATGGTGGATTTGCTGGACGGTATCAGTTTCCTGCTTCTTGCGATGGCGACATTCGCACTTTCGGAAGCAATCATGACCGTTCTGAAGAAAGACGAAGCCGATCCCAAGGCGCAAGCCGCGGCCAAAGGCAATCTCGGCTCCATGAAGGTCTCAAAGGAAGAGGTCAAGGAAATGGTTCCGGTCATCGGCCGGTCTTCCATCCTTGGGTTTTTCATCGGCGTACTGCCGGGCGCAGGCGCGACTATCGCTTCCTTCCTCGCCTATGGCATGGAGCGCAACATGGCGTCAGCCGAGGAGAAAGAGAAGTTCGGCAAGGGTTCGATCCGCGGCCTCACCGCGCCTGAAACGGCGAACAATGCGGCCTGCTCCGGCTCATTTGTTCCACTGCTGACACTCGGCATTCCGGGATCGGGAACGACGGCCGTCATGCTCGGGGCGCTTATCTCTTATGGCGTTCAGCCGGGACCGCGTCTGTTTGTCGAGGCACCCGATGTCTTTTGGGCCGTCATTGTGTCGATGTATATCGGCAACATCGTCCTGCTGATCCTCAATCTGCCACTTATTCCTTACATCGCGCGCCTTCTGGCGTTGCCGGAGCAGATTTTGGTTCCGCTGATCATGTTCTTCTCACTTTGCGGGGTCTATCTGGTCTCATTCAACACGTTTGACATCCAACTCATGGTGTTTTTCGCGGCTATGGCTATCGTGTTGCGGCTGACCGGCTATCCCATGGCGCCGCTCATTCTCGGTTTTGTGCTGGGCCGGTTGATGGAAGAAAATCTACGCCGCGCGCTTGAAATCGCTGATGGTTGGAGCTTCATTTGGGAGCGCCCGATCACCCTTGTAATATTCATTCTGACAGGTCTCTGCCTCATCGCGCCATTGCGCGAAATGATGGCGGCACGTCGCGGCGCGAAGGACGAGCTCGCAGGCGAGGGGGGATAGTCGGCCTCGGCCATTACTCTATGCGCAAAGCGCCCTTTACCAACAGGGCGGAAACGCGTTCGGCTATACCGTGCGGCTGCGCGAGGCCCATGCGTTCAAGGCAATCCCATTCGTCCGCGGCGCTCGCTCTGGTGAAACCTTGCAGCGCGATTGCGACCAATCGTCTTTTCGACCCCGCCGCGCGCTTGATGTGATCAAGCGCGGTCATGAGCCGTTGTTCACATGGTGTGAAGTCGGTGCCGAACGGGAATGACGGAAGCAGACCAGCTTCACGCGCTGGGGTCAGCGCCTGGATGATGCGTTCCGGCGTATTGGTGCAATGGGCGGATGGCACCTTAAAGTCACGGGAGATCTTTCCCGCATCCTTGGCTTTTTGCAAAAGGTCGTCCTGAAATCGAGAGTCCGCTATTGCGAGCATCGCGGCCACCACATCGGCGTCCGTCTTGCCGCGTAAGTCTGCAACGCCATACTCGGTGACAACGATATCGCGCAAATGACGTGGGATCGTCTGGTTGCCATATGACCAGCGGATATTGGAGTGGACTGTTCCGGCGCTCTCGCGTGTCGCGTTCAGGGCGATGATTGATCGTGCGCCATCGAGCGCGAAGGATTGAACCACGAAGTCATGTTGGCCGCCCACACCGCTGACGACGCGCCCGTCTTCAAGCGCGTCGGAGACAATTGCGCCGAGCAACGTCGCCATCATTGCGTTATTGACAAAACGTGCGTCGACACGCGCGCGACGTTTAGCGCGCTCTTCGCGGTAGAGCGCATTGACCCAGGAGACCGGCTTCATGGCAATGCGGTTGCGTTTGTCCTCAGGCATCTCGCGCAGTGTGTCGTAAAACGCTTTCGGTCCCAGAAAGAATGCGGCGTGAAGAACGACGCCGTCGACTGCGCGCTTGAGAACACCCTCATCGATAAGATTGAGAAAGCAGTCGATGAACATTTCGCTCAAGCCATACAACCCCTGATCGAAAGGTTCGTCATTACTGAGTGCCGCTGAAGGCGAGTTTTCTCCCAACTGGCTTCCGAGCGCTTTGAAGTCATCATTCTTGCGGTGCCGCAGGATGAGCGCGTGCGCCACCGCATCTCCTATTGAACCGATGCCGATCTGCAACGTTCCGCCGTCGGCGATGAGACGCGCGATATGCAGACCTGTTGCGTGATCAACAAGCGTGACGGGGAGTTTTGGCGGCGCGTAGAGGGTATGAGTGATGCCGGGGCCATCGAGGATGTGCGAAAATCTGGATGCTGGAACCGCAGCGTCACCATCCATAAACGGAAGATTGTCGTTGACCTGACCGACCAGAAGGAAGTCGCATCCATCGGCCTCGCGCGCATCCAGAAGATCCGGTGTAACGTCCGGATTGCAGCTCAGGCTGTATCCGTCTGGGCCCTTGGCGACAATATGGGCAACGACGTTTACGCCCTGCGCCATGACATACTCGGCAGCGTGAGTATAGTTGGTTGAAATATAATTCTGTTGGGCAGCAGCTACGCCGAGCCACCGGCCAGCAAGCAAGAAAAATTCGATCACCTCGATGTTCGGCGGGAGCGTTTTGTTGCGTTGCGCGCGCGCATATTCGAGATCCGGATAACCGGCAAACACCCGCCCTGCGATGGGCTCGATAAACCGCCTGTGCAGGTCATTGGTCGCGTGCGGCGTTTCCAGGGTCAACGCCGTGACAATCTTGAGTGATGACGAAGGGTCCTCTGCGGCGCGTGTATAAAGCGCATTCGCAATAAGATTGGCCTTGCCGAGACCAAGCGGCAAACCGAGGACAATATGTTTCCCCACACGATCACCTATAGCGTCGGCAATTTCGCGCGCATCGGTGAAGCTGAGCGGTTGCCGTGACATGCAACAGGCCGTTACTCGGATTCCGGCACGGTGCAGGGGTGCCCTTTTTCGTCAAGTGCCACATACACGAATGTGCCTTGAGTGACTTTGACATGGCTGCCCGACTGCCCCCGCATCGCCATGGCTTCGATGCAGATGGTAATCGACGTTTTCCCGACCCTGGTGATCTCGGTGTAACAGCTCACCACATCACCAACATAAACAGGCTCATGAAACACCATACCATCAACAGCAACAGTGACGACTCGACTTCGTGCTCGCTGGCGTGCCGTAATCTCTCCGGCAATATCCATTTGCGACATAAGCCAGCCACCGAAAATGTCACCGGCGGAATTGGTGTCCGCGGGCATGGCGAGGGTCCGAACGGCAGCGTCCCTCTTATCTCTTTGTTTTGATGTGTTCACAGCCGCGGCCTCCCAGCTTCAATTCACATCGGGCTCATGTCACGGTTCTGGCTTCCGATGTCCGCTTAGCGTTATTAGTGAATTTGCTTCACCATGCCAATTGACGTCCGCTTGTGGCGCAGATCAGATGCTACCTGACAGCATTGGTCATGATCGCGCGAATGTTCTAATTTCGCCCCGGTCGGCCATGAGACAGCCGCTAACATTGCATACATCTCGCCAATATCATTTCATAGAATTGTCGTACCACTGATCACACCGCGGGAGCAGCGTTGATGAGAGCCCTTGTTTTATTGCTTGTTGCTGTGATTTCCACGAGTTGGCTCGCAGGTTGCGATCAGCAGCCCGCGACAACTGCAAACGCCAAGCAGCTGCCTCCACCTCCGGTAACCGTCGCGACGCCCCTGAAAAAGAGCATCACCGAGTGGGACGAGTTTACCGGCAGGTTCGAGGCCGTTGAGACGGTGGAAGTGCGCGCGCGCGTTACAGGGTTTCTGGAGTCGGTTCACTTCAGGGACGGGCAGATTATCAAAAAGGGTGAGCTGCTGTTCAGAATTGACAGACGCCCGTTTCAGATTGCCGTCGAACAGGCGAAAGCCGAAGTCGATCAGGCTCAGGCACAGCTTGATTTGGCAAACAGCGACGTCGAGCGTGCCCGACCCCTGCTTGAGCGGCGCACAATTACCGGGCGTGAATTTGAGTCTCGTGAAGCAACCGCCCGAGGTGCGCTTGCGTCACTTTCCGCCGCACGCACCCAGTTGAGGAATGCCGAACTGAACCTGGAATGGACGGAAGTCGTCGCGCCGATTGGTGGGCGCGTTTCCGATACGCCGGTGGATGTCGGCAACCTTATTTCCGGGGGGCAGGACGCCTCGACA
>DEIT01000237.1:0-12734 GCA_002352635.1 Hyphomicrobiaceae bacterium UBA2767
CCAACTGAAAAACGTGCGGGGGAGCGCCACACAGATCCGCCGCAGAAACCAAGGATCAAACCATGATCCACACCTGCCTGGGGTCAGCCCATGCCCTTGCGCGCCGTAGTGGTGTGACAATACTGCAACCACGGCAAAAAAAAATACTCCTCCGTCAGGGTTTCCCCTGCATGAAATCAGACTGGGCATATTACAGTATCTGCTGGTTTGACGAGCAGACTGACCTGAAGAAGCGGTTAATTCTTCCGGCCCTTTTGAGGGACCCTTGGCGGGGTGGTCCTGTCAAAACCGTAAAAATTCCTAGGGCTTGGGGAGAGTTTTCCTGTGGTCTGCCGACTGGCAGCCGCGCGGGGCTTTGGCGTTGCGCGGATTTGTATCGGTTCAACAGATTGGATTGGGTTTAGTAGCAGAAACAGTAACAGTAAAAATATCGGGGGATATTATGTCTGGAGTACCCCAACGGAAATACAACGCGCTGTCGCGCGTCGCGATGCTTGCGGCTTTGCCGCTTGCGGTGGCCATACCGGCTTTGGCCGACGGGCCGAACACCTCAAACCCGGCACCCACGCCGGTAACGCCGGCAGCGGTCATCACGAATACGCCCCAGCTTTCCAATGTCGGTGACGGCGGCTGCCAGCAGCAATATATCGATGCGGAAAACAGCCTTTTTCAGCAGGCTGTCACTGCAAACGACGTAGGCCTCGCGGCAAATGCCACCGGCGCCGCCGCGGCAGTAACCGTTTTGACCGCGCAGCAAGTCGCCGCAGATGCAGCCGCCGCGTCATTCGCTACGATGGCGGGTGGTTTCACGGCCGCAACGGTTGGTCTGGGAGAGGCAGCCGTCGGGGTCGCCGTTCCACTCGATGCGGGAGGCGCTGCCCCAGGGCTCGTTGCGGCAGGCGTCGGCCTGGGAACAGCCGATGCCGCCGCCGTAGCACTCGGTACGTCAACGGGCGTCAACGCTGTTGCTCTTGCCGCCGGGATAGTCGGTGCCGGCTCGACGGTCACCGGCGTCGCCTCGCAGATCGCCGCTCAGACCTTCCAGCAAAACCGGCTTGATCTGCGGGAGTACAAACAAACTCTACCGGACTGTAACACCACCTTCACCGGCACGGTTGAGGTCCAGGATGGCGGGGTCAACGTCTCTGGCGTTTCCATTTTCAACGATGATGTCGGCGTTGACGGCAACGTAAACGCCAGCGGTAACGTCACCGCCAGCACGGTTACGGCGACGCAGGGTATTTCGGCCGACGGTGGCTCGATCTTTCTTGGCGATCCCAACCTGACCACCTTTTCAGACGGCATTACGCTTGGCGGCGGCGCGCTTTCGGGCGCCGGCGACCAGAACGACCCGAACGCCGAAGCTGTGACGGGAGACGTTGACGCGATCGCCATTGGTAATGGCGCGAATGCCTCTAACGCGAATGGCACAGCGCTCGGTACCGGCGCGAACGCGGTTGGTGTTGGCGCCACAGCGGTCGGCGCCAACGCATCGGCAACTGAAACCAACGCCACAGCACTCGGCACGGGCGCGGGCGCAACCGGCGTCGGCGGAACAGCGCTCGGCGCCAGCTCATCGGCGTCGACCGGTGTCGCGGTCGGTCTCAGCGCGACCACCACCACCGGCGTTTCGATCGGCAACGGTGCGGGGCAGGCCGGTGATGCCGGTGTTGCGGTCGGCACGTCCTCACGGGCATTGGAAACCACCGATACCGCGGTTGGCAACAATTCGACAGTCAATGCTGCGAACGGCGCCGCCTTCGGCGCCAATACGAACATCACCGGGTTGTCGGACAATGGCGTGGCGGTCGGTGAGAACACGACCATCGGCGGTGCCAACGTCATCGGCTCCGATAATGTCACGGCGGTTGGACGGAACATCGATATTCTGGATGGGATTGACAACGCAGTAGCGCTTGGCACCGAAGCCAATGTCCAGGCATCGGGCGGCATCGCAATCGGTCAGGTGTCAGATGCCGTTTCTGCCGACTCCATCGCCATAGGCCGTGGTGTCAACACAGATGGCTTGCGCGGTATTGGCATAGGCTTGGGCGCCGACGCCGACGGTACGGAGTCGCTTGCGCTCGGCAACGACGCCAATGCTTTAACCCTTCGCTCGATCGCACTTGGCAACGAGACCAATGCCATAGCCGATCAGGCTATTGCACTGGGAAATGAGACCGATGCGAATGCCATCGGTGCGATTGCCGTGGGCAACGATGCCAACGCCAATGCTGTCGGCGCGTTCGCACTGGGCAACATCGCCAATGCGAATGCTGTCAGTTCGATTGCGCAAGGAAACGGGGCCATCGTCTCAGCGGGTGCGACGAATGGCATCGCCATCGGTACCGCAGCGAGCACAGATGGTTTGCGCGGGGTCGGCATCGGGCTGGGCGCGGAAGCTGATGGAACCGATTCACTCGCTATCGGGAGCAATGCCAATGCCCTGGCCGGTCAGTCGCTTGCGTTGGGCAACGCTGCAAATGCGAATGCTGTTAACTCACTCGCAATCGGGAACAATGCCAATGCCTTGGCCAGCCAGTCGCTTGCACAGGGCAATGGTGCGACCGTGGCAGCCGGCGCGACAAATGGTGTCGCCATCGGCGCCGGAGCGAACACAACGGGTGTCAATGCCATGGCTGTCGGTCAACTTGCCTCGGCTTCGGGCCTAAGGGCCGTGGCTGTTGGACAAGCGGCCTCGGCCTCGGGCCAGCGTGCGGTGTCTATTGGGACAGGCTCGTCGGCAGCCGGTGAGAACGCGAGTGCCTTCGGTCAACGGGCCAGTGCTGCGGGTGCCAATTCGACTGCAATCGGCAGGAACACGACCGTTGCCGCCGCTCACGCAAATTCTACGGCGATCGGCGCGGGCGCGACAACGACGACGAACAATCAGGTTGTTATCGGCACCTCAAGCCAGACCTATACCACGCCGGGCATCACATCGAGCACGAGCAGATCGCGGCAATCCGGTCTCACGCAGGTCGTTACCACAGACGCGGCTGGAAACCTCGCGAGCGATCAAGGTTCGATCTTCAGAGGTCTCGCCACGGTTCAGGCAGGTGTTGCCATCGCGACGGCCATCGAAACGCCGGAGCTGGCGATCAATGAGAATTTCGGCCTCCGGTTCGGTTGGGGTGGCTTCGACAGCTTTGAGGGTTCAACCAACGCTGTGGGGCTCAGCGCCATTGGTGTGGTGGGCCGCAATATTTTCGGGCAGGGAGACCGGCTGGCTCTGGATGTTGGCGTCGGTATGGGCTGGTCCGAATTCCAGGGCTACAGCGAATCTGGTGTGATAGCCGGGCGCGCCGGTATGCAGCTGACCTGGTAGTGCCAGTCTTGTAATCGGTCTTGTTTTGCGGTCTGAAGGTCACCAGAGCAGTGATCTGAGGTATTGCGACGCTCGCGATTCTGTCAGCGGCATTGATCGCGCGCTCGCGTGAATCTTATGCTAGAAAACCTGCCTCTGTTTCGCCTGATCATCCTGCTCATCTTGGCGACGATGCTCGATCTAGTCCTGGTGACTGCCGGGGCGAGCGGCATGTCTGGTGAACGCCAAAAACTCGGCAGGTATGCGGGTATGACTGGTTCGATTTTTTCAGCTTTGTCTCTTCTGTTTGGGTCAAGGCACGGCGTTCTCGACGCGAACGTGCCGGAAACTTTTGTCGGTGACGTGACATTCACGCGGATTGACGGCAAACCACTCCCGCTTTCGCGTTTTGCGGGGCAGACCTTGCTGATCGTGAACACGGCATCGCGGTGCCTTTTGAAAGAGCAGTTCAATGACCTGCAGTCCCTTTATACGGACCTTGAAGATCAAGGATTTGTGGTGCTCGGCGTTCCATCAAATGACTTTGGAAGTCAGGAACCCGGTAACGATGGCGAGATAGATGAAATATACCGTTCCAGCCTGAATGTTACTTTCCCATTGACCGGCAAAGTATCGACCAGGGGATCAGCCATACATCCCTTCTTTGATCGCGTGCGCTCAATTGCTGGCTCGCACGCACTACCAAAATGGAATTTCTACAAATACGTCATCACAAGAAACGGGCATTTGGCGGCCTGGTTTTCTACGCCGATCCGGCCAACCTCAAAACTCATGCGGCAAACAATTGAATCAAACCTTCACATGGATGCGGCCGCTTTGGTCAGAGGGCCCAGCCAAGGTCACATCGGCAAAAGTTAAGTTGAACCGGGGCCATGATCCAGTCATCTTGTGTTTGTAAGCGGAAAAAAGCGCGCTGCGTGCCCGTCCACAATGGCGCAGGGCAACACGTCCTTGCAGAGCTGAAAAGGTGCCGCCTTGGGTGACCCGATGACATTTAGAGGTTTCTGGCTGTTCGGCTGGGTTGCAGCCGCCTTCGTCCTTTTGGGGAGCAGCTTGGTACTGGCACAGACCGCCGCACCATTGCCGCAGAGTGCCGTAGCGCCTTCTCAGGATGAGGACACGGAAGATTTGCTTTCGCAGGCCGAGATTGAGCAACTCGTTGCGCCGATCGCACTCTATCCCGACGATCTTCTGTCACAAATCATGATGGCGTCCACCTATCCGCTCGAGGTCGTTGAGGCCGCGCGATGGGTTAAGGCACATCCCGACGTGACCGGTGCTGCTCTGGCAACGGCGATGGAAAATGAGCCGTGGGACCCGAGCGTAAAATCGCTGACGGTGTTTCCCGACGTATTGGCGATGATGAACGACAAGCTGAGCTGGATGCAGCAGCTTGGCGATGCCTTTCTCGCGCAGCAGGAAGATGTTCTTGGCGGGGTTCAAGCATTGCGCGCCAAGGCCGATGCCGAGGGCTCACTGAAAACGACCAAGCAGCAGACCGTCAAGAGAGAGACGGTCACTGCGGCCAGCGGCGGGGTCGAAAGTGTTTACGTGATCCGGCCGACCAACCCGGAGGTTGTCTACGTGCCCGTCTACGACCCGTTGGTTGTGTATGGGTCGTGGGCGTATCCCGCATATCAGCCTTACTACTGGTATCCGCCAGGCCACCGTCGCCGTCCGGGTCTGTGGTTTTCAGCCGGGGTCGGGCTCGGATATGTGCTCTGGGGTGATGTGGATTGGCGCCGGCGGAATGTGTACATCAACGTCAACCGCTACAACCGGTACAACCGCGTAAAAATCAATAACAACCGATGGAAGCACAACGCCCGTCATCGCAAGGGCGTTCCTTACCGGCACAAGAGGAACGCAAAGCGGTACGGCAAGCGCAGGCATCATGCCAACGCCAAGGCGCGCGAGCATTATCGCGGCCGGCACCATGGCGCAAAAAAGCCGAAATCCAACAAGCCAAAGTCCAAGAAGCCACCGTCCAAGGGAAATAAACCCCCCAAGAAAAAGATCGCCAAGGTGCAGCCGAAGCAGCCCAAGCACAAGGACAAGAAACCTCCATCCAAGGGCAAGAAGCCTGACAAGAAGAAGTCTGTCGCCGCGGTGCAGCCGAAGCACCCCAAGCCCAAGGGCAGCAAGCCCAAGGGCAAAAAGCCGTCTTCGGGAGGGAAAAAACCAAACAAGAAGAAGGTCGCCAAGGCGCGGCCGAAGGCTTCAAAGCCCAAGAAGAAGCCCGCAGCTTTCAAAGGCGCTGGCAACGGCAAGCAGGTGAAGAAACACAGCGCGCGCGGGAAGAAAAGCCGCAAGTCCGCCAAGGCTCGGAAGGGTGGAGGTAAGCGTGGCGGTAGAAGGCGTGGATGAGAAAGCCCATGACTCAGGAAGGGCTTATAGTTTGCGGAGAACGGATATGAAGCACACGTCTCACAAGAGCTGGATCGTCCTTGTCGTCGTGTCATTTTTGGCTCTCGCAGGGTTCGGGCAGGCCAGCGCCGTATTGGCACAGGATGTGCCAAAGGCGTTCAATTCCCCAGAGGATGCCGTTACGTCCCTGATTGATGCGGTGAAAGAGAAAGATGTTTCAGCGCTCCTGACCATTCTCGGTCCGGCGACGCAGGAATGGATTATATCCGGTGACAAGGTCCAGGACGACGACGCGCGCATCAGGTTCCTGGCTTCCTACGATGAAAAAAACATGCTCGAAACGGACGGCGAGACCAAAGCGATCCTCGTTGTCGGTGCTGACGGGTATCCCTTTCCAATTCCGATCGTAAAAATCAACGCCGGTTGGGCGTTCGATCCCGACCAGGGCAAAGAGGAAATTCTCGATCGTCGCATAGGCGAGAATGAACTGACCACCATCCAGGTGCTTCTCGCCATTGCCGACGCGCAGCAGGACTATGCGAGCGCTGACCGCAACGGTGACGGCCTTCTGGAGTACGCAGCGAAGTTCAAGAGCAGTGATGGCAATAAGGATGGTCTCTACTGGCGGACGGAGGAAGACGAGCCTGCGAGCCCGCTCGGTCCCCTTATCGTGGAAGCGACAAGCGAGGGATACAAGCCGGGCACCACCAACTCCAATGACACCGAATCCAATGCCTATTTCGGCTACCGCTTCAAACTACTCTCGCGGCAGGGTGCTGAAGCCCCGGAGGGCGCACATGACTATCTGGTTGATGGCAAGATGATCGGCGGGTTCGGCGTTCTTGCCTATCCGGAGAAATATGGCGCATCAGGCGTCATGACATTCACCGTCAGCCATGACGGGATTGTCTTCGAAACCGATCTCGGGCCTGAAACCGAGGCCGCGGCCAGGGCCATGGATGCATTCAATCCAGGGTCGGATTGGAAGCAGGTCGCGACGGAGTAGGCGGGGTCGCGGTCACGTAGCAATTGCCGGACGCATTCCTGCATTCGGTGTCGTCTCAAGGGTTGAATGAGGCCTGTTGGCGCCCAGCTAGAAACCGCCGCGGAAATAATAGACGGCAATTACGACGGCCAGAACGATAATTATCAAGCGTATCATGGGTTTATCCTCTAAATCCGCATTCCTGCATGAAGCGGAATACCTCTGCAATCAATTCCGGGCTGTTGATGCTCTGATTTGACTGGCCTTCTCCCGCGCCGAGAAGATTTGCCGCCATGGCATTCTCTGACGCCTCGTTGGTGACCTTGTCGTAGAAACACGAACAGATTTCCTTGCTTTGCGGCGGACCACCGCGTTTGCCGCTGGAACAGTTCGCCACATATTCCTCTTTGCTCATGGTCGCCGCGGATGAAGGGGAGCTTGCAGCGATCACAAAGAGGCTCATGATGGCGATCTTTGTGACTGTGTTCATTGATCTGGCTCTCCGCGCGTGGTTTCCCTAAAAAGGTCGTGCCGTCCATGACTGTCTGGCACCACTTGAAGTGGATGATCGGTTGCAAACAAGAGCACGACACGGCATCCAGTTTAATGTGTGGAGGTAAAAAATGGCCATAGTGGACAAGACATAATACCGGGGGGTATCCATGGAAATCGTCCACTACAAATTCCTCTATATCGCGGCCATCTTCTGCATCGGCCTGTTGTCGGGCCTGGTACCGACCTTTACCGCCACGACAGATCGTCATGATCGCTTCTTCTCGCTGGGGAATGCACTGGGCGGTGGAGTATTTCTAGGCGCCGGACTCATCCATCTGCTCCCCGACGCCATCGACAATTATTCCGGCGTGCTGGGGGCCAATTGGGACTATCCCTTGGCGCCCCTCATATGCGGGGCAGGATTTCTGCTGGTCCTGTTGATTGAGAAGGTCATCGTCGGGGGCGATGAGGACAAGCTCGTATCCGTATCCGGTAAAACGGACAACGCCCTGTATCCTTATGTTCTGGCTCTGGTCCTGTCGGTGCATTCCTTTATTGCCGGCATGGCTCTGGGCGCCGAAAGCCACCTTGCGACGTCACTGGCCCTGTTCCTGGCCGTCATTGCCCACAAGGGCGTCGCCGCCTTCGCGCTCGGCGTGGGTTTCAAGCGCGGTGGTGTCCAGCGTTCGCAAGCCATTGGCATTATTACGCTCTTTTCGATGATGACGCCTCTGGGCGTGCTCTGCGGCGCCATTGTCAGCGGGTACCTTTCGGGCAACGCGGCCCGTTGGTTTGAAGGTACCTTCGATGCACTGGCCGCGGGCACATTCCTCTATGTCGCGATTGCCGATATCGCCCAAGGGGAGTTCTCCAAGAGCCGGGATCTGGCTCTGAAGTTCGCGATGATGCTCATTGGTCTTGCCATCATGGCGCTTGTGGCCGTGTGGACCTGACATTCTCGGGGGCTAACGCCTGGGCTATCCCAAGGCGACTGAAATGCCTCCGTCCGCGACCATGGCGCTGCCGGTTACAAATGTGGACTGATCAGACAGCAGAAACAACGCGGCCTGGGCGATCTCTTCCGGTGCGGCCATGCGCTTTAGCGGATGAAGTCCGGCGATATAATCGTGAACCGTGCTGTCATCCCCGGCCATGGCGGTTTTCGTTCCGCCAGGCAGTAACGTATTCGCCCTGATACCATCGACGCCGTGTTCGGAAGAGAGTGACCGGGCCAGTCCGATCAGCCCGGCTTTTGAAGCCGCATAGGCCCCCATACCCGGCATGCCGCCGCTGGTATGTCCGACAAAGGACGACGTAAACAGGATCGAACCGCCGCCGCGTTTCTTCATTGCCGGTATCTGATGTTTTGCCGCGAAGAAGGCGCTCGTCAGGTTTGTCGCGATGACATTGTGCCAATTGGCGGAGTCCATTTCGGATACCGGGTCCGTGTCGCCCATGATCCCGGCATTGTTAAACGCGCCATCGAGACCGCCGAACTCGAAGGCAGCCAGATCCACCAGTCTCGCGGCATACGTGTCGTCTTTTATGTCGCCGGCGGCGGAGACGGCGTTTCCTCTGTTCTGAACGATCTGCGCCACAAGCTGATCGAGAAGGGCGGCCCGCCGGGCGCCCAGGACAACATTTGCGCCTTCAGCGGCAAACAGCAGTGCGGCTGCCGCGCCGATGCCACTGCTTGCGCCAGTTACGATGACAGTTCTGTTCTTGAGTTGCATGGTGCTGCCTCCAAAGGTTGCAAGGGCGCCTTTGATAGGAACGCAGCAGCCGGTCATCCACCCGTTTCTTGTGCAACCGCAAGCGAGGCTTACTTTTTGGCGGGTGAGGGGTCGTCGTCGGGGCAATCGGGGTGGTCGATCTGCACGGTTGAGTGATCAAAGCCGTGGGTTTCGCGCAGGCGCGCTTTCAGCTCCCGGACAATGCCATTTTGGTTCCTGCCGTCCTCGACCATCGCGTGCAGGGTAATCATGGGACGTTCCGCCGTCAGCGCCCACACATGAATGTGGTGGACATCGAGTAGTCCGGGCACGTTTGCGACGAGATCGTCTTTTAGCTCCCCCGGTTCAAATCCCTCCGGCGCGCCTTCCATGAGGATATTGCCGGTGCGCGCGACCAGCCCCCATGCGCTTCGCAAAACGATAAGCGCCACGAACACGGACAGGATTGGATCAATCGGCATCCAGCCGGTCTGGAGGATGACGATCGCGGCGATGATCGCGGCAAGCGAGCCCAACAGATCGCTCAGCACATGCAACATGGCGCCACGCATGTTGACGTTGTGCCGATCGCCACGGTGCAGAAGGAAGAAGGCCCAGATGTTCACCAGCAGACCGGCGGTGGCAACCGCCAGCATCGGTCCGGCCAGAACATGTTGCGGGTCCTGGACCCGCTGGATCGCCTCGTAGATGATCCAGCCGGCAATGGCGAAGAGAGCCAGCCCATTGACGAAGGCGGCCAGGATCTGGAAGCGGTGATAACCGTATGAGTAGCGGCCGTCGGGCGGACGCCTTCCCATGCGGAACGCAACCCATGACAGACCCAGCGCACCAGTGTCCGCGAGCATGTGCCCGGCATCGGCGATCAATGCCAGGGAACCCGCCCACCAGCCGCCGACTGCCTCAACCACCATGAAGATGAAGGTGAGGGCGAGGACGAACAACAGCCGCCTTTCACTGTCGGCGGTGACACTGTGGTCGTGGACATGACCGGCGCCACCATGATCATGCGCGGCGTGCTCCTTGCCGGACTTCTTGCCTGCTGGTTTTTCGGGATGCGATGGCACTTTGCAACAATCCTGAGGAGCTAACCGTCAACCTGCACATAGGGTTCGGGGGTGTAGGCGATCACGGCTGTGCGATGCGGAACATAGTGGTGCATAAAAACGATCACGCGTAAGGCGAGAAGATGGTTCGATCGAGCGTATCAAGCAATGATTGTATTCCCTCCCAACCGGAATTCTCATGCTTTAGACACTCTATGGCCGAGCCGTGACTGATTGGCAGATCAAATACACGATATCCATTGAGATAGAGAAGGGTGCGAATTTCCCTTTTGGCTTGAAGCAGATTGCTGGACTGATCAATCAGATCACACTTGTTTAGGAACGGCACTAGGGTCGGAATGCCAAACCACCGTGCTAGCTGAACATGTTTTCGCACCTCAGGCGTTACACCTTCAACAGAAGATACAACCAATACTGCGCCGTAATAGCGTGGCGAATTGCAGAACGATCTTGCAACATACGTGGCGGGAATATCGTGAATGCGATACTTTTTTGCTGCGGTCTTGAAGTCATAATTGGAAGTGCTAACAACGCCTCTGTTGTAGTTGTCATATGCACCGGGCTTTAGGCTTTCGAGTATTGCGTGGACAAGCGTCGACTTGCCGTGACCGGTTCCTCCTATCGTGCAAATGGATATGTCACGTCGTCCCATTGTGAGTTTCCAAATCAGACTCACAGGTGAACGGTGTCACCTATAGTGGAGCATATAACCGGCATCGCCCGCCCCCAACACGTTGCCTATCGGTCCGGGGCAGTTTTTACAAGATGCTGCTGGTCGGGCGTTACTGAACGATGCAGCAGTGACGAAATGCTGCCTGGTTCAGGCAACGAACGATGCCGGCTTCAAATTAAAGTAATACTCGCGAAGATACCAATAATATATTGATATAACGTATAAAAAAGAAATACGACTTGTCGTCCGGTTGGAATTTCCGAACCTGAGGAATACGCAGACCTGATTGCGTACGCACAGTCATGTTCCCCTTCATTTGAACCTTTTTCAGCTCCGGCGCGACCCATAGTCGGAAGCTTCGTCCATGAACAGGACGTCGCGCGCTTGCCTATCAAGGAGCTGAATACATGACTTACCCCCCCAATATCCGGATCAGAGAGCCCGATCGCGGGCTTTTTGAGCCAGCCGCTCTCCTGCGGCCGCACACATGCGGGCCGGGCAGGGCGAATGAAGAAAATAGCTACGGCCCGGTTTCCGGGACCTTCTTAACGGCTTTCGCCGTTTTTCTTGCCTTATTGTTCACCATGGTGCTGCCCTTCACGGGCGCACGGGCCCAGGACGGTATCATGTCCAGCGGCGATCTCGCCGTAACCGGTTTTTCCGGGACAAAGGACGTGAACGGCCAGGCCTTCATCGATACCGACGGCGCGTCGCTCAAGGTATTCGGCATGTCGGGCAAAGGTGAACCGAACGCCCAGGTCGTGGGCGCGCCTGTGAAATTCGAGGCCTTTGCCCGCGACATCGGGCAGGTGTTCGGCGTGGCGCTTGACAATGCGCCGCAACCCAACATCTACGCGACGTCGACGGCCGTGCATGGCCTGCAGATCGTCATCCCCGACAATAACGCCGATGGTATTCCTGAGCGTGTGAACACCGGCCAGGCCGGTGCCAGCTTCATGGAAGGCCAGTTTGGCGCCGCACTTGGTGGAGGTCCGGGCACGGTCTGGCGTATTGATGGTGCAACCGGCGAGATTTCGAAATTCGCCGATATTGCGCTGGGCGGTGTCGCAAACAGCGGTCCCGGTCTCGGCAATATCACCTTCGATCCGGCGCATTATCAGTTCTATGTCTCCGACTTCGATACCGGTACCGTTCATCGCCTCGATCTGTCAGGCAATGATCTTGGCACATTCGATCATGGTGTCGATGGCCGGGCGGCTGCGGGTCTTCCCCCGGTTATGATGAATCCAGCCAACCGGATGGATATCGCAAGCCCCGCTTTTGATTCCACGAACCCCGATACCTGGGGTCTCACGGATGAAAGCCGCCGCGTCTGGGGGCTGTCCTACTTCAAGGGCCGTCTCTACTACGGCGTGGTTGGCGATGCGCAAATCTGGTCCGTCGGCATCAACACCGACGGCAGCTTCGCCGGTGATGCCCGTGTGGAAATCCAGTCTGTTCCCGGTGGTATGCCGGTTTCCGATATTCTGTTCACGCCGCGCGGCCGCATGGTTGTCGCCCAGCGTGGCGGCATCCTCGGTGCCCATGATTATTCCGCCTATCACCAGCCCAAGCAGAACCGCGTTCTGCGTTACATGCGTGATCTGGCCGGAAACTGGATCCAGGAACCGGATGAGTATGCGATTGGCTTCCCCGTCAATCACAGAAACGCATCCGGCGGCATCGGCCTTTCGTGCGATGGCACGCTGTGGAGCACCGGTGACGCGCTGCGCAATGATCCTGCACAGTCCGCCAGCCTTCTTCCCGGCGGTCCGCTGGTCGTTCATGGCCTGCAGGGCAACAACATCTCTCTCGTGAGGCCGTTCAACGCGCCCCCATGGTCGAGCTGGTTTGTTGACTACAAGGGTCAGCCGGCAGTTGAGAGCGATGCTGGTCACGTGGGTGACGTCGCGGTTTACCGAAACTGTTCCGGTGGACGTGCGGAAAGTTTCCCCGGCTGGTATCCGATCCCAGAATGGTATCCGCCAGAAGGTTGGATTCCACCTGTTTGGTGGCCGCGTACGCCTGATCTCGAACTTGAGAAGATCGCTGACAAGTGCGTCCCCGAACCGGGCGTTCCCGGGTCGGT
>DEIT01000237.1:12887-14105 GCA_002352635.1 Hyphomicrobiaceae bacterium UBA2767
GGTGAAGCTGAAACGCTGGAAATCACGATTCAGGTAACACCTGCAGCAACCGACACGCACATCGAAAACTGCGCCATTCTGGATGAGGATTTTCACGGTGATGATCCCGACCATTTTGGCTACAACGAGGACTGTGCTGAAGCAGAGCTTCCGCGTCCTGATCTTGAGACCAGGAAGCTCTTCTGGGGTTGCCAGCCGGAAGGCGCGAACCAGCGTTGCTTCTTCATTCTCGAGTTCGAGAATGTCGGTGCCGTTCCTTATACGGGCGCTCTGCATTTCGTAGAGAACGTTCCCCCGGGAACGGTCTTTGGTGCGATCCACCTTTCCACGACCCCGGGTTGGGGCTGTGTCGGTGGTGCTCCGGTTGAGTGCACGCTGCCGGATCCTCCCGGCGTCACCATGAATCCTGGTGATGTCGAGCAGGTCCTCATCAGCATTATCGTGCCGTTGGGCGTCCATGGCGATCTGGAAAACTGTGTCGAGCTTGGACACCCCACGCATGCGGATGATCCCGAAGCACCGGGCGTGAACAAGGCCTGTGCACCGTTTACCATCGCTGCTCCAATCGAGCACAAGTGCCCGATCGGCTGGCAGAAAGTCCCGCCAGGTGGCGCGCCCGCAGGGTGGCAAGTGATTGCCCTTGGTGGCGTCAATCCGGATGGTTCCGGATGGGGCCTCACGTGCATGAAGCCGACTCCGCAAAAGCAGCTGCCGGTCAAGCAACCGGTGCCGGTTCACAAGTGCCCGGTTGGCTGGACCAAGGTTCCGCCACAGGGTGCGCCGGCAAACCATCAGGTCATCATCATTGATGGCATCAACCCTGATGGCAGCAAATGGGGCATGAAGTGCATGAAGCCGAAGCCTCAGCTTCCGACTTGCCGGCCTCATGAGAAGAAATTCTCAAAGGTCCAGCATGTGCCGCAGGGTTGGTCGAGGCGGGCAGTCACAAACGGTCAGGTCACCATCTGGTGTGCGAAGCCCCCACTGGCATTACCGTTGCCGATCTGCCTGCGTGGTGAGACGAAGTTCTTGAGCTCCAAGCAGGTGCCCAGTGGTTGGACGAAGCGGGCAGTCACGAACGGTCAGGTCACCATCTGGTGTGGCAAGCCCGGACTGACGTATCCGCTGCCGACTTGTGGGCGTGGCGAGACGAAGTTCTCGAACGCCAAGCAGGTGCCCAGTGGCTGGACGAAGTGGAAAGTCAAGAAGGGTAACGTC
>DEIT01000237.1:14164-26552 GCA_002352635.1 Hyphomicrobiaceae bacterium UBA2767
CGTCACCATCTGGTGCGCCAAGCCCAACGTGTTCGTTCCGCCCAAGCCGAGCTGCGTCGGTGGCAAGCTGATCATGCTGAAGAGCATGCCGCCACAATGGCGTTGTGTCTGCCCGCGCGGGTTGAGCAATATCGGTGGCAAATGTCAGCGGCCTTTGGGCACGCCGACCACGCCTGAGATCAAGCCCTGCCCACGTGGCTGGAGCAGGATCAAGGGTGTGTGTAAACCGCCGGTCAAGCCGTGCCCGCCCAAGTGGAACAGGGTCAACGGCAAATGCCAGCCGCCTTTGATCTCGACGCCGACCACGCCGCAGATCAAACCCTGTCCGCGTGGCTGGAAAAGGGTCAAGGGTGTGTGCAAACCTCCGGTGCAGCCGTGTCCGCGTGGCTGGAAAAGGATCAAAGGCAAATGTCAGCCGCAGATCCTGCAATCGCCGAAGCCGAAGGTGAAGCCTAAGGTGAAACCGAAGCCGAAGCTGAAGGTCATCCCGATGCAGAGGGTCAATCCGACGCTTAGGGTCGTGCCGATGCAGAAGGTCAAGCCGAACACAATCCGCTAGATCGGACTGCGCAAGAAATGAGGGCGGGTCTCCAATCGGAGGCCCGCCCTTTCTTATCGGGAACTCGGACAAAACGATTGCATTTACAGATATCTGCATCCGGCGATGAGCTCTAAGTCGAAGCTTCACTCCAGAATCCAGATCAAATAGGGCTGCTTTCCTCGCAACCGGATTTGTCGTAGTCGCCGCAGAATGCCACCAGCAAAAACAAGGACGGGCGTTCTGTCTGCGTCATCCAGTCCTCACAGGGACTGGGAGCGTGTTTAGGGGGTCTGTTTCACCAGGAGTCCGGCGAACATGACGGGTCCCATGGACTTGCCTTTTGGTGCGCCGCCCATGGGTTCCATGCTGATGGCGAGCTCAACGCCCTTATCGAGCTCTTTACGGTCAATGCCCGCAGGCGCATCCATCATCGCATATGCACTGGTTCCGACAAGGCCGAGGGTCATGGGCTTCTTCTTGTCCTTCATGATCGCCCAAAGTTCGTAGCTTTGGCCTTGCGGCTCTTTGGCCGAGACCGGCTTGATGGCGAATTGCTGGCCGTTCATGTTCATTGTGACCACAAACCCCATCTTGCCATCGTCGCTTTTCAGCATCGCCACATACTGTTCCTGAGGAGCCGTATGCTGGAAGGGGGACTGCAGGCCGCCAAGCCATACAACTGCCATTGCAACTGCCGCTACCATGGTGGCCATGCTTGCATAGCGCCACATGGAAAGGCTTCGTTTGAGCTCAACCAGTTGGCCTGCAAGTTCGGTGAGGGGCCCGCGCGAGGGCGCAACGGTGGCCGCGGCCGGGAGTGCGGCCTCGATTCTCACCCAGGTTGAAGCGGGAGGCGTGATTGCGTCTTCGGCCTCGCTCAGCGGCGACAGGCGCTGCTCCCACTCCAATACGGAGCGTTCGAAGGATGCGTCCGTGCGCAGCAGGTTCTCCGCTTCACTGCGTTCCTTCGCATCAAGCGTGCCGAGGGCGTATTCGCCGGCAAATATGTCCAGATCGCGCTTAGTCATCTTCCAGGCATTTCTTAACACGGGCGAGCGAGCGCCTGATCCAGCTTTTCACGGTGCCGACCGGGGTCGACAGGCGTTCCGAGATCTCATCGTGCGTATAGCCATAATAATACGCCATCAGCAGGCATTGTCTTTGTTCCGGATTAAGCTTTTCCATACATCCGAGTAATGCCTTCAAATCCCGGCTTTGCGCCGTTAATTCATATGGATCAGGTGTATCGTCCCTTTGTTCTCCAACCTCATTCTGATCGTCAACGCCGACTTCAGTTCGCTTACGCAGGACATCGATCGCGCGGTTGCGCGTAATCGCAACCATCCAGCTCATGGGCGAACCCAATTCCGGACTAAATCTTGGCGCGGCGTCCCAAATCTTCAAATACGCGTCTTGCATTACGTCTTCTGCAAGGTCGCTACGTTTAAGGATACGAACAGCAACGCCAAACAGTTTCGCACTGGTTGCATCATAAATTGCGCGAAATGCAGTCCGGTCACCATTGGCGGCGGCGCTAAGCAGCTGGTCAAGTTGAGGTTGGGTCATCACAGACTCACTGAAGCGCGCGCAAAGTCAAAAACCAGGATGTACGACCGGATATAGCGAATAGAACGGCATTGGGAAAGCGCAGGTTTGTCAGGCATTGGACAATGGCCCTTCAACCGCAATGCTCTCAAGCGCGTCGCTCAAATCGCGGGCGCGCCTTATCGGAATGACGCTCAAGGCATCCGCAACGCCGCGAATCTCGAGTTCTTCGGATCTGAGGAAACTTGTATCTATCCCCGCCAACTCTGCGGCATCCCTGGAAACAACAAACTGACACTCAAGCTCCTTGGTGGCGGCTTCAAGGCGCGCAGCGATATTTACGGTACGCCCGATGACGGTCATCGAAGCGGTATCCCTGTAGCCGATCTCACCCAGCACAAGCGGGCCCGCATGCAGACCCATTCCGACCTGGATAGGGCTGTCGAGTTCCTCACGGAGCTCGTGGTTCAGTTCGTCAAGGGCGACATCGATTTTGCGGGCACATCGGATCGCCTGACGGCATGCCGTCTCAGATGTCGTGTTGCGGCCAAACACGGCCATCAGTCCGTCGCCGAGATATTTGTCTATCCAACCGTCCTCGGAGCGCACCGCCGAGCCAACCGTCTCGAACAGCCGGTTCAGCAGAAACACCACATCATAGGGGAGGCGCCCGTCGCTGAGGATCGTAAACCCGCGCATGTCGAAGAAAAGGATCGCAAGAACACGCTCAGACCCTTGAGACTCCAGGGTTTTTCGTTCACCAACACCCGGATGCCCTGAGAGCAGCAGGCTGACCGTAATCGGTCCCTTGGGGCGCAGCTGACAGGCAAGTCGCACATCGGGGTCGGCTGAAATACTCCTGAGCGTTTCCGCTTCAGCGGGAGAGGGCGGAGGAAGGTTTTCCGCTCCATCAATAATGCGCACCCTGCAGGTGGAACACCGCGCCCGCCCGCCGCAAACCGACGCGTGCGGAACCTTGTTCATGCGGCTGATTTCAAGCAGTGTTGCCCCATCTACGCCATTGACGGTGGGTGTCGGCACGTAGTGCACGGGCACGTTCCGGTGGCGCGCGACGAGAAACCAGCGCCCGACCATCGAGAGCATCAGCGCGCCAAGCAAAATATAGAAGCCATCTCTGAGCCAGGTGCCATAAGCGCCTATGAGACGGCTATTTTCAGCGTTTGGCCAGTTTGACACTGATTTGAGAGTTTCGAGTACCGCAGGATCACTGGCTGTCACATTGGCGGCCCTGCCGGCTACCATGAATCCAGCCAGCGATGTGACCGGGACAAGCACGGCGAGGGCTAAAAGAACCGGGAATGCGCGCCTGTACCAGCGGGTCAGCCGCAACCAGAAATGCAGGCCGATGCAGCCATGAACCCATACCAGCAGCAGCAGAATCGACTGGTTCCAACCCTTGTCGGGCCAAAGGCCAACCAATTCGTAGAAATAGCTATCGTTCACGCCAAAAAGCATGTGCGCGAGGCGCGTATTCACCACATGCGGAATAAGAAAAAACGGAATCGCGAGCCCGAGAATGATCTGGACGAGTTCCCATGTGGGCATGATGTGGGTATTGCGTCGAACGAGTTTGCCCAATGCGAGTACAATATGTACCAAAAGGGCGAGGCCGAGGATGATACCGCCTGGCAATGAACGGGTGACGGCAGTGCGCCAGTTCTGAGCTTCAGTCATGGTCTCAATGGAAAAAAGACCGAGACTGTGATTCAGGAAATGCGTTGCGGCGAACGCAAACAGGATCAGCCCGGAAAGCAGACGCAGGCGCTGCGCCAGGCTGCCATTGAGCAAGACGTTTTTCCGTTTTGATCTCATATTGGTGCCGGGATGGCCTGCTTGTGTGTAGGGTCGGCTTCTTTGTTATGTTGGGTGTGACGACACACTATTGCGTAAAGCGTTCTGGTGCGAGGTGTTTCAGGCGGCAAGGGAAACGGCAAAAGACGTGAGCGTTAATCTCATCAAACTGTGCGTGGGGATAGACAGCGTAGCCCATCTTAGTGAACGGCAAACGTATCGCCGCGCGCAACTGGATGCGGATGGTCGCAGCCCGGCGCTTTTCCATCGCACCCGGCAAATGCCGCGCAGGCGTGATGAGCTCCTGGATGGAGGTTCACTCTACTGGGTAATCAAGGGGATCGTTCAGGTGCGCCAACCCATCATGGACCTGCAGGAGGTCAGGGGAGACGATGGAATACGCCGATGCGACATCATCCTCGACCCTCAACTGGTGCCGACGCGGCCGCATCCACGGCGCGCCTTTCAGGGCTGGCGTTATCTGAGTGCGGAGGATGCACCGAAGGATCTCGGCGCCCTGGCGGATGAACTCGACCGTTTGCCGGCGGCAATGCGGTCCGAACTCATGGAGCTCGGTCTCCTCTAGGCCAGCCTACCGGTTTGAGCCCGGTACGGCGACATTGTCGATAAGGCGCGTCTTGCCCAGCATGGCGGCAGCGAATACCCGGGCTGACTCCTGAACCTGACCGTCAATGGGCGCAAGGTTCTCAGCGTTGCGGACCTCGAGATAATCAACGTCAAATCCTGCTTCTTTCAACCGGGCATGGCCCTCATCCAGCAACGGTTTGATTGATTTGCCATCCGCCAGGCCTTCGGCAATCTCTTCTATAGTCAGGTGGAGCTGGGGCGCTCTTTCACGCTCATTGGCCGTGAGATAGGCGTTGCGGGACGACATGGCGAGCCCGTCTTTCTCGCGCACAATCGGCCCTCCGACAATTTCAACACCGAGATCCAGATCACGCGCCATGCGGCGAATAACCAGCAGTTGCTGATAGTCCTTGTCGCCGAAGATGGCGACATCTGGCCGACACTGGTTGAGAAGCTTGGCGACCACGGTGGCGACGCCACCGAAAAAATGAGGTCTCGATGTACCGCAAAGTCCGTCACTCAATCCCTCGACCGTGATGTGAGTGGAGAAATCCGGCGGATAGACTTCATCGCGCGGTGGCGCAAATACGAGATCGGTACTAATTTCATGGAGTTTATCAAGGTCGCCATCGAACGTACGGGGATAGCTTCCAAAATCCTCGTTCGGCGCAAACTGGGCAGGGTTGACAAAGATGGAAACCACCACGCGGTCCCCGATCTCTTTCGCGAGGCGGACAAGCGACAGATGTCCCTCATGGAGTGCGCCCATGGTGGGAACCAGTATGATCTTGTGGCCGGTCTTGCGCCAGTCAGCGATGATGGTGCGAAGTTCGGCGACGGTCCGCACTGTTTTGATGATTTTGCTGGCCATGGTTGAGTGTTGGGTTGATCGATCCGGATTTGCGCCCAAATATTTGAATGTGCGTTATAGAAAGAGATACTACTGTCTGGCTGCAATCTGTTTTCAGTATCCCAAAAAACGATTGCGCGACAAGGCTTCAGCAGATGACAAAAAACAGACCTGACGACAAGAGCCGGGACGTGGCCGCAGATGGTCAATCGGGACAGGTGCCGGAAGCGCCCTCCAGCGAAGCCGATATCGACGCCTTTCTGAGCAAGGTCAAATCGCTCAAGGCCTCGGAAAAGGCAGGCGCGCGCGGACGGCTGATTTTTGCAATGGACGCAACCATGAGCCGCCAACCAACGTGGGACATGGCGCTTGGGCTCCAATCGAACATGTTTGCAGCCGTCAAGGCTGTAGGCGGGCTCGATGTGCAGCTTATTTATTTTCGCGGGTTCGGTGAATGCCAGTCCAGCAAATGGGTAAAGAACCCCGAAGCCCTGGCCGGGCTGATGACGCAGGTATCATGCCGTGGCGGGCACACGCAGATCGAAAAGGTCCTGAAGCACGCACGCACGCAAACCAATGAGACGAAAGTCAACGCGATGGTCTATGTGGGCGATTGTATGGAGGAAAGACTTGACGATCTCGCCGCGGTTGCAGGCGAACTGGGTCTTTTGGGGATGCCGGTTTTCTTTTTTCAGGAAGGCCGCGAACCGGGTGCGGAAATGGCATTTCGTGAATTGGCGCGTCTGACAGGTGGCGCCTTCTGCCGTTTTGATGCAGGCTCTGCCTCGCAGCTGAAAGAGTTGTTGGCTGCAGTGGCCGTCTATGCCGCGGGCGGCCGGAAAGCCCTGGAAAACTACAGCGGCGGAAAGCGCGGCGCCAGCGCGCTGCTGGAACAGTTGAGCTAGGTTCTGTCTTAGACACTCATGCACTATTTTCTTCTCGGACTGCTTGTTTTGCTGCTGGTCATTTTTGGCGTGCGCGGGTTTCTCAATGCCAACCCCAAGACGTTGGCGCGCTCAATGCGCAAGGCTGCCGGCATTGCCGCACTTCTTGTTGCAGGATTTTTCGCGGCGACCGGGAGGTTCGTTTTCGCGGTGCCGATCGGGATACTGGCCTTGTCGCTGCTGGGAAAGAATGTCGGTGGTATCGGCGGTTTCGGTCCATTTTCCGGCAGCGCGAACAAGAGTGCGGGCCAGCGCTCACGTGTGCGTACCCAAAATGTCGAGATGGAACTGGATCATGACACAGGCGACATGGAGGGCACCGTTCTCCAGGGTAAATTCGCCGCGCGTCCCTTATCGTCGTTGAACGAACCGGAACTTCTGGAGTTTCTTGCCGAATGCCAGAGCTCTGACGCCCAAGGGGCGCAGCTTCTGGAGGCCTATCTGGACAAACGTTTTCCTGATTGGCACGAACATGCTGGTAGTGCGCGGAGTTCGGATGGTGCCGCCGGTCAGGCAGACGGCCCGATGTCATCGGAAGAGGCGTATGAAATATTGGGTTTGCAGCCAGGAGCGAACAAGACCGATATCCGCCGCGCGCATCGCGCATTGATGAAGAAAATGCATCCCGATCATGGAGGCTCGACGTATTTCGCCGCCAAGATCAATCAGGCGAAAGACTATCTGCTCGGCTTGTGATGAAGGGGCCGCAGTTATTCCGCGGACATCACAACACATGTAATTGCGCGCCGTTTAAGCTGGCTGCAGGTGCTGGCAGCGGTGGTGCGCCGCGTGAAACCGGCAAATCTGGCGCGATACAGGCTTCGTTTGGGTTCGACCAACGCCGTGGTCACGGGAGCATAACCTTTAATGACATCTCCGGCTTTGCTCTGGATGGCGGCAAGACGTTCCAGCGCATCGTTACGGTTTACGTAGGCGCCGACCTGAATATGGAAACCACCACCCTTGCGTTGCGGTCGCTCGCCCGTGTCGCGTATCCTGGGACGCGGTGGGGCGGTAACAGGTTTGGCGCTCGCCGCGCCTCGCGCCGACCCTTGTGCCGGTGGCTCCGATACAGGGGCCGGAGCCCTGACCGCGGTTTTGAATTCAAGCGGTTTGGAGCTTGCGGAAGCGACCACGTATTGCTTCTTTTTCTGGTATTTGCGCGGCAGTTGCGCCGTGGCTTTCGGCAATGACTTGTTGAGAATCGAACGCATGGCCGCGTTTCGCCTCTTTGACGTCTTGCCTCCGAAGACGACCGCGATCAGGTGCTTGTTGCCGCGCCGCACATTCGCGACAAGATTGAATCCCGAAGCCCGTATGTAGCCCGTCTTGATGCCGTCCGTGCCCTTGTAATCGAATAGCAGCCGGTTGTGATTGCGGTACTTTTTGCCCCGGTAGCTGAAATGTTTGTGGCTAAAATACTTGTATCTTTCCGGATGATCGAACATCAACCGGTTGGCCAGCGTGATCATGTCGCGTGCGGTCGTCACCTGTTGTTTGTTCGGCAGCCCGGACGCGTTCTTGAAGACCGTCTTTTTCATGCCGATTGCGCGCGCCTTCGCCGTCATCAGCTTTGCGAAATTTGCTTCCGTTCCGCCGATGTTTTCAGCAATCACGACCGCGACATCATTGGCGGATTTCGTCACCAGCGCCCTGATGGCGTCATGGACGCGTATTGTTTGTCCCGGTTTCAGCCCGAGTTTTGATGGCGCCTGTTTTGATGCCGTGCGGCTTACGGTAAGCCGTGAATCCCCCTTGAATTTGCCTGCTTCCATTTGATCGAACAGAAGGAACAGGGTCATGATCTTGGTGAGCGACGCCGGATACCGGATCGCATCACCTTGTCTTGAATAGAGAATCTTTCCCGTGTGGCCGTCGACCACCATCGCCGCATAGGCCGCAGCACTATGCGCGTTTTCCACGCGAGCCGCGCTCAGCGCGACCACAGCGAAAAGGCACGTCAGAGCATTATTTTTTAAGCGCCGGATATACGAGCGGCGCAGCAGCAACCACTTACACACAATGACCCCTGAGGCTTCGACCCCGTTCCCCAAACACGTCAGCACCGGCCGGGCTCCAGCCCTGCCTGAGAACGCCTCCACAATCAAGCGCTCCGCTTCCCAAGCGTAGAGTTCGGGGTGTTACCAAACAATTAAGGGCCCCTTTTAGAATCATTTATGGTGCAGTGCAAAAAAAATCTTGACAATTTTTGTGCACTGCATATATCACTTGTTGCGTTGCAATATTTACGCAGTCCGGCGGACCAAAAGCGGAACGGGCTGACATCAAACGCTAAGGAGCACGAAAATGGAGATTGAGATGAAGGGTTTTGAAGACATCCAGAAAGTTGGTCAGGAAAATTTGGACGTTGCGGTCAAGAGCTTCGGCGAAGTGAACAAGGGTGTTCAGGCTATCGCCACGGAAGTTACGGACTACACCAAGAAGGCCATGGAAGACGGTTCTGTTGCGTTCGAGAAGCTGATCGGCGTCAAATCTGTTGAGCAGGCGATCGAAGTACAGACCCAGTATGCCAAAAAGGCTTACGAGGATTACGTATCGCAGGCGACCAAGATCGGTGAGATGTATGTCGACCTCGCCAAGGAATTCTACAAGCCGGTCGAAACCGCGCTGACCAAAAAGGCGTAACGCTTCCGCTTACAAGCGGGCGCTGTCGTCCTCCCATTTGAGACCCGGCCGAAAAGCCGGGTCTTTTTTGCGTCCGGCTGCGGCAAATGTCATATTTGGGTCGCATATCACCCTGACGCTACATATATCATCCTAGAGTGATTTGCGGGCAGCGAACCGATTCCGCTAAAATGGATTCTGCGATATTTACCTGTGCGCTGAAATTGAATTGCCCGGGAAACCGGAGTGGTCTGAAGATGTGCTGAGAGGCGAGTAAAGAGACCCCAAGCGAGACCGTTGAAATGTCGGAAAAAGACCAAAACAAAAACCCGGGTGATGGCGGAACCGGGGTCGTCACGGAAACCAAGCCGAAGACCAAGAAGCCGAGCCTCTACAAGGTGCTCCTTCTGAATGACGATTACACGCCGATGGAGTTCGTCGTTTATATTCTGGAGCGCTTTTTCAGCAAAACGAGGGATGAAGCCACGCATATCATGTTGCATGTCCATCAAAAGGGTGTTGGGGTATGCGGTGTCTATACCTACGAGGTTGCCGAAACAAAAGTTGCCCAGGTGATGAATTTCTCAAGGCAGAATGAACATCCCCTTCAATGCACGATGGAAAAGGAGTGAGGCCGTCCCGTGACGTCATTTTCGTCCAGTCTTGAACAAGCTCTGCACCGCGCTTTGGAATATGCCAACGAGCGCAGCCACGAATATGCGACGCTGGAACATCTGTTGCTGGCATTGCTGGAAGACAGTGATGCTTCAGCCGTCATGCGCGCCTGCGACGTCGATCTCGACGAGTTGCGTGACAAGCTCGTCGACTATATCGACAACGAGCTCGAAGGCCTGATCATCAACGACAGTTCAGAGGCCCAGCCGACGGCCGGATTCCAACGGGTCATTCACCGCGCGGTGGTGCATGTGCAGTCTTCAGGCCGGGAAGAAGTAACCGGCGCCAACGTTCTGGTCGCAATTTTTGCTGAACGTGAAAGTCATGCGGCCTTCTTCCTGCAAGAACAGGACATGACGCGTTTCGACGCGGTCAATTACATCAGTCACGGCATTGCCAAGCGCACGAACATGTCGGAGCCGCGCGAGGTGCGCGGCGTTGATGAGGACGCTGCCACCATGGACGGCGCGGATGACAAGAAACGGCGCGCTGACGCATTGGAAGTCTATTGCGTCAATCTGAACGACAAGGCGCGCAAAGGCCGCATCGATCCGCTGATTGGCCGTGATGCGGAGATCCGCCGCATGATCCAGGTGCTGTGCCGGCGTCAAAAGAACAACCCACTCTTTGTCGGTGATCCCGGCGTTGGCAAGACGGCTGTCGCGGAGGGGCTTGCACGGCGCATTGTTCGCGGTGAAGTGCCCGAAGTTCTCTCCGACGCCACCATCTTTCAGCTGGACATGGGTGCACTGCTGGCAGGCACCCGCTACCGTGGCGATTTCGAGGAACGCCTCAAGGCGGTTGTGCGCGAGATTGAGGCCTTTCCCGGTGCAATCATGTTCATCGACGAGATTCACACGGTCATCGGCGCGGGTGCCACGTCCGGTGGCGCCATGGATGCATCGAACCTGCTCAAACCGGCCCTGCAAAGCGGGACGCTACGCTGCATCGGTTCGACCACCTATAAGGAATACCGCCAGCATTTCGAGAAAGACCGCGCACTCGTGCGCCGCTTCCAGAAAATCGATCTGCAGGAACCGAGCATCGAGGACACGATTGCTATCCTCAAGGGGCTGAAGCCCTATTTCGAGGAGTTCCACAAGATCCGCTATACCAATCAGGCCTTGAAATCGGCTGTGGAACTTTCCGCCAAATACATCCATGACCGCCGCCTCCCGGACAAGGCGATCGATGTTATCGACGAGACCGGCGCATCGCAGATGCTGGTGCCCGAGCACCGTCGCCGCAAGACCGTCGGTGTGAAGGATATCGAGACGACGGTGGCGACAATGGCGCGCATTCCGCCCAAGACGATCACCAAGTCCGATTTCGAAGTGTTGCAGAACCTTGAGCGCGATCTGAAGCGGGTCGTATTCGGCCAAGATCAGGCGATAACGGCGCTTGCAGCGGCGATCAAGCTTTCGCGCGCCGGACTGCGCGAGGCGGAAAAACCGATCGGCTGCTATCTTTTCTCCGGCCCCACCGGTGTCGGCAAGACGGAAGTGGCGCGTCAGCTGGCGCTCCAGATGGGCGTGGAACTGTTGCGCTTCGACATGTCGGAATACATGGAGCGCCATACCGTCTCGCGGTTGATCGGTGCGCCTCCGGGCTATGTCGGTTTTGATCAGGGCGGATTGCTGACCGACGGTATCGACCAGCATCCTCATTGCGTGCTGCTTCTCGACGAAATCGAAAAGGCGCATGGCGATCTGTTCAACATTCTGCTGCAGGTGATGGACCACGGCAAGCTGACCGATCACAACGGCAAGAAAGTCGATTTCCGTAATGTCATCCTGATCATGACCACCAATGCGGGTGCGGCCGACCTCGCCAAGGCGCCGATCGGGTTCAACCGGTCCAAGCGGGAGGGCGATGACGAGGAAGCAATCAACCGCATGTTCACGCCGGAGTTCCGCAACCGGCTGGATGCAACCATTGCATTCTCCAATCTGCCGCCTGAAGTCATTTCCAAGGTGGTCGACAAGTTCGTCTTTGAACTTGAGGCGCAGCTGGACGACCGCAACGTCACAATCGAGCTCACTGACGAAGCGAATGGGTGGCTTGCCAGGAAGGGCTATGACGAAAAATTCGGCGCCCGGCCATTGGCCCGCGTTATCCAGGAATACATCAAACGGCCTTTGGCGGAAGAGTTGCTGTTCGGCAAGCTCAGGAATGGCGGCGTCGTGCGCGTTTTTGTTGAAGACAAGCGGGGCGAAAAGATACTCGGGTTCGAGTTCCTGAACGAGGCGGATGCCAAGAGCAGTCCGAAGAATGGTCAGGGCAGCAAGAAGGGTAGTGAGAAGCCCAAGGCAAAATCGGCTGCAAAGCCCGCCCGCAAGTCGCAGCCCAAATCCAAAACCGCCAAGACCAAGCCGAAACCGCCCAAGCCCAGTGGGTCGAGCCCCGTTCCGAAGGTTCCTCTGCCAGCAAAATAGTCTGCTGTTTGCGCGGGCTGTGGTGCGCGAAGTTTCATTGGTTCCCGGGACCGCCCGTGAGCAGGCGTTCACGCATTTGGCACTAGGTAAATAGCGGTTCGGCGCTTAGGCTGGCCGTTTACGGCATCTGCTGGGGGATGACGCCTCGTGCGCCAGTTCTTCATTTGCATAATTGGTTTTTTTGCTGCTCTGGCTTGGAGCGAACCCGCCCGCGCGCAAGGCAGCTATCCCGGTGAACCCCCAAAAGAAATCAACGGCCAGCCGTTCCGGAAATACGTCAACAGCCATGCCTATTTCGATGAGATGGCCAAGGAGGCGATGCAGTATGAAGCGCTGCTTGGAAGCTGCGGAACGCCTGAGAAGGTGGACCGGT
>DEIT01000237.1:26662-38648 GCA_002352635.1 Hyphomicrobiaceae bacterium UBA2767
GCCTCTCTTCCTGCCGCTGGTTTCGGGCAACGGTCTCAGCCGGTATGACGTTATTTTGCAGCGCGACGTCATCAAGGCGCTGATACCCGTTGAACGCGCACTTGGCGTTCGCGCGGGTTGCCCCAAGGACGCGGCGGTGCGCATCCTGAACACCAAGACGCTTTCAAAGAAGGAAATCGAGGGCGGACTGACGTGGGAGGAGGAGTGGCAGCTTTCCACCTGCAAGGGCGAGAAGCGCGTGCGCGTGTCCTATACGTCGCAAGAGGGCAGCGGAACCCGCTTCCAGATCAGGCAGGCGGTATCCCACTAGCGCCGGTTCTCATATGTCAACGCTTGTTGACGCGATTCCTGAAAAGCGGACGTCCTAGCGCGCTCCGGACATGGCAGCCGGTGGAACAGCGGCTGTTTCTGAAAAGAACAGTTTTTCCAGCTCGCCGGCTGCGGATTGCATGATTGGAATTTGTTCGTGAGCAACTGACCAGCCGGTCGGATTCGCACTGTTTTATATGAAGGGCGTTGCGCCGAAGGGTATCGACATAAAGACGATCTACAAAGGCGTTCTTCCGTTCATCGCGCTTCAGGCGATTGGGGAGGCCGCGGTGTTTTATAATCCTGAACTGGTGACTTGGTTGCCGGAGGTCGCTTACGGCAAATAGCGCCGTTAAGCGTATCAGGCGATTTGGAGAGTTGCGGATATGGATTCGGCTCCCAATGGCTGTTACGCTAGCGACAACAATGGGTTTTCATAGTTGAGTCAGTCGATTGCATAACAGGTTGAGAGTGTATTGTGGTGCCCTCGTGGCGGCCTGCGTGATGCTCGCCGCGTTGGCCCCTGTCCATGCCGCGCAAGGCTCAGTCCTTCCCCTGAGCGAAGCGCATATCAGTCAATATCTCAAACGCCTGAGCCTCACCGAAAAGCAGAAGCCATCCGTAACCGCGATCATGAGGCGTTGGCGCCAGGAGGGCGAAGCCATCCTGAAAAAGCACGGCATCACCGGGCAGGGAGGCAAGAAGCCGGGGCTCTTTCAACTGGTCGGCTTGAAGGGTGAGTTGAAGAGCGTCGTCCAGTGGGGCCGTTCGGAGGCCTCGAAAATCCTGACGCCGGTTCAGATGCGCGAATTTGAAAAGATCTATGCGGAAGGCGCGGTCCTCATCAGGAAGAACCTTCATCTCTGACCATCTTCCATCGCTGGCTGCAGCCCGCAGATAACGTGACTCAAAGCCCCGGGGAGGGCAGGATGCGACGAACGATTTGCAGTTTGAAATTCTGCCTGGCTTTGCTTGCCGCCAGCGCGGTCTTCCCTCAAGCGGGTAATGCCGAGGACAAGACCTATATATGCTCGATCAGCGACGCACGAGAATGCACGTCGGAGGCGGACTGCAAGGCCGTGGAGCTGGAAGAAATCCTCGTTGCCCCGCTTATCATTTATGATCTGGAGAAGAAGGCGATCGTGTCGGCCGCAATGCGCGATCATGGCCGCGAGGAAAAGATTGCTGGAATTCATCGCACACCAAGTGACCTGATCATCTATGGCCATGGCGATGACGAAGTCTGGAACACGATTATTTCGCTTAAAGACGGAACGATGACGGGCAACATCAATAGTGGTGACGCGACCCACATTCTGTTCGGCCATTGTGCGCCCAACATCTACCCGAGATAACGCCTCTCAACACAATACAGATCCGATCGGGTCTTCTTGCCGTTCACCCGGCCGGACCGAATGTCTCGGTGTGAATCCGGTCAGCGGGTACATTCTGGCGCTCGAGCGCGTCCTGAATGTCGGCCATGAAGCGCGTCGGACCGCACAGAAAGTAATGCGCGTCTGAGTTGCCAACCAGATCTGCCAGGAGCGCCCCGTCAATCCGCCCCTCGCGATGGTAGTCCTTTCCGAGCTCGTCCTCGGGAAGGGGCTTGCTGTAGGCAATGTGCAGGTCAATGTTCGCGCGGTCCTTCGCCAGAGCGTAAACCTCATCGGCGAGCGGATGATGAAGTCCGTCGCGGGCGCCATGGACAAACCAGACCGGGCGATCGTCGCTCTCGGCCACCGCCGCATGAAGCATGCTCACCATGGGCGTGACACCAACGCCGGCACTGACGAGCACCAGCGGACAAATGTTGCACGTCATCATGAATTCGCCGGCCGGTGAACGGCTCTCAATGATGGCGCCCGGTTCGACGCTGTCATGCAGATGCCTCGATACCAGGCCCTGGTCTTCGCGCTTGACCGTAATCCTGTATTTGTCGTCGCCGGGCGCACTGGACAGCGAGTAGGTTCGCCGCGCCGGTTCATCGTTACCCGGAATCCTGAATTCGACGGGCAGGTGCTGCCCCGGTTCGAATGCCGATAGCGTGCCACCATCGCGCGCCTCGAACAGGAAAGAGGTTACGTCCGCGCTTTCCGGTTTTTTCTCAACCAGACGCAATTCGCGAACGGACTCAGCATCCGCCTCCCAGCGCAGGTTGATGGCGCCTGAAAGTTCGATGCTCTCTTCGATGTCGAATGTGATCAACCGGCGCGCGCCCGGGTAGTCGGCCAACTCCGCCGAATCCCAGTCAATCGATGTGGTGCCCGTTAGTTGCAGCAATTTGCCTGTCTCGAAATCCACGAAAAGGAAGCCCGCGCGTGGGTCGAGAACGAGATTGCCGATCGTGTTGTAGTGATTGTTTCCGGCATAGTCCGGAAACTGCAACCGCCCGTCACTCAGAACCCTGACGAAGCCCTTGTCGCCGCCGCGGTGAGAGGCATCCATTCCAAACGAACGGCTCTCACCTTCACCGCGATATCCGCTTGCGATGAAGAATGTATCCGCGGATGCAATCCATTCCTGCTGCGCTGCAGTCAGACGAGTGTCGGTGGTCGCCTTTGATGAAGGTGCGTTGTCAACACGTTGCCATGCACGCTCTCTGATGTATTGCGGGCAGTTTCCAAACGATTGATCGACACGGAAGGTCATGGCGCCTGATCCGTTGTCGATTATGCGGCCATTGACACGATTACGCCGCCGGGTGGCGAGCGCGATACCGAGAATGCCGATGTCTGCGCCAACCCCGAAAGCCTCCTCCAGCGCATCGCCTTGTGCGGGCTGTGCCTCAATAACAAGATGCCGGTCGTCAGGTGACGTTATGAAACCCTCAGGTCCATCGAGAAATGTCACCCAGGGACGCCCTTTTTTGTCTCGTGCCGCAACAACGAGGTAGGGGAGTGAGGTGTGGAACGTCCTGTGCTGTTCCGGCATATAGTCGCGAACGACCTTGCGCGCCCAGGCCTCAATGTCGTGCGCTCCCAGGCGCTGCTGAACCTGCTGCTCACCTGGGTGGAAGGGCGAGTCCGTTAGATTTTGACGGGTGTTCATTGCACTTTCTCTCAACGGTAACACTGGCTCGAACGCGCCCAAAATTTGCTCAGGCATGCAAATGGAAAACCTTGTTCATGATCTTCCATGTCCCATCGACCTTGAGCAGGGTGAACAAGTCGGTAAACCGAAAGCCAGTCCAGTTTTCGAGTTCGAGCCGCACGGTCGCGACCGTACCGACCAGATCGACACTGGTGCTGCTCACTTCGAGCTGCTTTGCCGGGCCGTTCTCATCGTTCCAGTCGAACAACCCTTGAATGGGGCCGGCAAACAGGTCGCCGCCGATATAACCGAAGACCGTCGCGTCCTCATGGAATGCCGGTTTCATGTCGTCGCTTTTGCCGGACTTGGCGCCATGGATATAGTTCTGGAGGACCTTGGCGATCGCGTCATGGTCCCTCACGTCAGCGGATATCTCGTTCACTTGTCTCACTCCTATCGTCGTGCTGCATTGGTTTGTGATCTTGATTCCTGCCTCTAAACCTGAATCATACCGCCGTCGGCGACGAGGTCAGCTCCGGTGAAGTAGCTCGCATCTTCGGATGCAAGAAACGCCGCGGTCGCCGCGATTTCCTCTGGCTTGCCGGGCCGACCGAGCGGCGTCTGCTGGATAACCTGCTCTCCGAAGGCATCGATTTCGTCTCGACTCAGACCGACTTTGCCCCAGAACGGGGTCTCGATGAGCCCTGGGCTGACAACATTGACACGGATACGGCGAGGCGAAAGTTCTGCCGCCAACGTGCGACCCAGCGAGCGAACCGCCGCCTTCGTTGCCGAATAGACGCTCGTGTTCGGTAGCCCGGACTGAGCGACCACGGATGCGTTGAGAATGACCGACGCACCTTCCGAGAGCAGCGGCAGGGCCTTTTGAACCGTAAAAAAGAGTCCTCGAACGTTGATGTTGAACAGATCATCAAACTGCTCTGGCGTTACCGTCTCGAACGGACCCAAGGGCGCGACTCCCGCGTTTGCAAACAGCACGTCCACCCGATCGAATTTTTGTTTCACCAGAGCGTATAGCTGGTCCAAATCCTGGAGGTTCGCAACGTCACCGCGCACGCCTATTGCCCGGTCGCCGAGTTCGCCAATAGCTGCATCCAGTGCGTCCTGGTTGCGGCCGGTAATGACGACCATGGCACCCTCCGCGATGAACCGCCGGGCGGTGGCAAACCCGATGCCGCTGCTTCCGCCGGTGACGAGCGCAACCTTGTTGCTCAATTTGCTCATTGCCCGTTCTCCTGTTCCTTCATCTTGAATGAGGGTGAGTGACGCGTTCCTCAGCTGGTTTCCATGAATGCCGCCACGAGCCGCGCGACTTCATCCGGCGCATCACAGTAGTGCGCGCGAAACGGCCAGGTGCCGCCGAAGGTTTGGTCGGGTGCAACTGAGGGTGCGATTTGCTCGGCGGATCCATCCACCGGGCGAGCGGGGGCAATATCGGCAACGGCCGGGGTCATATGCTTTCTCCTGCTGATGGATCTGCGCGAGCGAGGGCGGCGAGGGAAGAAACCGCCGCCCTCATGCTCTGGCTTGCGGGTTCTCGTCGAGAACCCTTGTCTGCTAAGACGCAGGCGCGATGAACTCCATGCGGATGCCGCCGGGGATGGAACACATCATGTGCGCGGTCGGTCCGTCACCGACGGGCTCTGGCGCGAACTCAATCTCCACCCCGTCACAGGTTTTGAGTTTTTCATGAATAGTATCGAGGGCTTCGGTGCCATCGACCTTGAGCGCGAAATGATGGAGGCCGATGACATTCTTGCGGTCAAATGAAACCGCAGTGTCAGGATTGCTAGCCTGCCAAAGGGTGATCATCGTTGTGCCGTCGCTGACGAAGACTGCCGGGTATAGCGGCTTTTCGCCGACCTGGGAGAATCCAAGCGTATCGATGAAGAATGCGCGGGTTTTGGCCAAATCCGGTACAGTCAGTCCGATGTGGTGGGCACCTTTGGTTACGGCTGCATCCGACATTGTTCATCTCCTCGTTTCATCGGCCGGTCGTGATCCTGAAATTCCGCTACGGGCCGGTTGTTGATCATGTTTGTGAATTTGCGCCTTTCATCTCTGTGTTAGAATACGCATAATCCGCAATTGATTATTTCATTTTACGGAATAGAGATGGATCGCCTGCAAACCATGAGCGTGTTTGTCACCGTGGCCGAGGAATCCGGTTTCGCGGCCGCGGCCCGGCGTCTCAACATGTCACCGCCATCAGTGACGCGGGCCGTTTCCGATCTTGAGGCGCGGCTCGGCGTCCGACTGTTGCACCGGACCACACGCTCGGTGAGCCTGACCGAGGAGGGCGAGCGCTACCTTTCGGACTGCCGGCGGATTCTCTCCGATCTTGCCGAAGCGGACCGGCATGCGGCTGGCGTGCACGCAGCCCCCAGCGGCAACGTCTCGGTGACGGGCTCGGTGATGTTCGGCCGAATGATGATCACGCCGATTTTGCTGGAACTCCAGGACCGCTTTCCGGAGATCTCCATATCGACATTGTTCCTCGACCGCATCGTCCACATGATCGACGAGGGGATCGATGTTGCAGTCCGCATCGCCGAATTGCCCGACTCATCCCTCTCGGCAATACGCGTGGGGAGAGTAAGGCGGGTGCTGTGCGCGTCACCGGGCTATCTCGCATCACATGGTCGTCCGCGCCTGCCCCAAGACCTGACCCGGCATGAGATCATTTGTTTTGATCAGGAGGCGCAAAGACGTGAGTGGGTCTTTCACCAGAAGAGTGGTCTCTACCACTTCAAGGTCAAGTCGCGGCTCCAGTTCAATCTTGCCGACCCGGCAATTGTCGCGGCGATTGCCGGGCGCGGGATTACCCGCGTGTTGTCCTACATGATTGCGCCGCATCTGGAGTCAGGCGCTCTTGAGATTGTGCTCGAGGCATTCGAGCCGCCACCGGTTCCGGTTCATGTCGTCCACAAGGAGACGGGCGGAACCACAGCGCGTGTTCGCGCCGTAGTCGACTTTCTGGCTGAACATCTCAGAGGCAACCCGGTGCTGGGCTAGCGAGCGGGTTTCCCTGCAGAGACGGCCGTGCGAGGCGGCTGGCCTCAGGCGGCCTCCAATACCGTCCTGATCTTTTCGGCATTGGCGGCAAGCACGTCGGGGTCTCCCATGTCTCCCGCATGGGGTTTGAGCGCAACGCCGTCCCAGCGCGGAATGATATGAAAATGAACGTGAAAGACCGTCTGCCCGGCGGCGGCATCGTTGAACTGCTGAATGAGTACGCCGTCAGCTTCCACGGCGTCGCGGATCGCAGGCGTAAGCCGTTGAACCGTGCGGATGGTGGTGCACAGAACCTCTGGCGATACGTCGAAAATATTGATCGCCGGGTTCTTGGGTATCACCAGCGTATGGCCATCGGCACGCGGCATGATATCCAGGAACGCAAAGGTCTCGTCGTCTTCATAGACCTTGTAGCAGGGAAGCTCTTCGCGCAGGATCTTCGCGAAGACGTTGCTGTCGTCATATGTCATGAATGTGCCTCTGTTTGCCGGCCCGATCTGGCGCCATTTGTGATTTTTGTCTGTTTCTCAAGTCTGCAGGTGCGGGTCAAGTATTGTGGCTTTCCGATCTTGAGTGCGGGGAGATCAGTCCGAGAGCGATCTGACCAAGCGGGTCGTTTGAATCAGACGCTCGGCCAGAATTCGAATCAGATGTTCATGAAAGGAAGACGCTATGTCCGGCGCCTCGGCCGTCATTTTCGCGAGCGAGTCCCGGCTCAGGCGCCAAACGATCGTTTCGCTTTCGGTCACGACCGAAGCGGAGCGGTGCTGGTCCAGATAGAAGGCGAGTTCTCCTACAATCGTACCGACCCCCATGGTGCTAACACGAATCCGGGTGCCGTCCGGGGCCTCGATCTGGACGCCGACCTTGCCGTGTTCGACGAAAAAGAGGTCTCTGGACTCCTCGCCCTGGCGGATGAGCGTGGCGTTGGGTTCAAGCTCTATCTTCTCGAGATAGGACATCATGGTTTGCGATGCTTTCCGGCCGCCGAGAGCCCGCGAGAGTTGCCCTTTTATGCTGTCGTCCCGGGCCGGGGGCCGCTTGTGTGTACTGTCATCCAGCAGGCGTTCCTCGCACCACTCCAAAGCCCGGTCGAGATCGTCAAAGGACTGGATCGGCAATCCGCTCTCCGGTCCAAATCCACCTTCTGCGAGCGAACCCTGGATTGCTGGCGGCAAGTTTGTTGTGATCAATGTCACGCCGGATCTTTCAGCAATCTGGCCGATTTTGACGAAACTGAGCACGGCGGATGAATCGAGCCCGGTCACGCTGCGGGTGTCCAGCAGAAGAAAGCGAAGCTTCGGCTCAACGCCTTCGCGTAGGCGGGTCCGGACAAATCTCTGAAGCGTGTGCGCGGTGCCGAAAAACACAAATCCCTGAAGCCGCAGGATAAGGATCTCCTTTCCCCGCGAATTCAAAAACTGCCGATCTTCATTGGGGCGTTCGACGCTGCTGTGAAACTCATCTGCCGTTACAGCGTATTTGACGACCTGGACCCGACTGTAATCGAGCGCAAACAGGACGATCGCGGAAATCAAACCAACGGTTACGCCCTCGAGAAATCCCACGGTGCTGATGACCAGCACGATCAGGAGAATAATCAGATATTCGCGGCGCGGCATCTTGAAGAAGGCGTCGACCAGCCAATCGTAGAGCAGGGAGATGCCAATCCACAGCAGCAGGCCACCGAACAGGGGGATGGGCATATAGGCGAGGAGCGAGGATCCGTAGATCAGCGTCACCGTACAGACCGCAGCCACGATGAACCCCACCAGACGATAGGGTGCCCCGAGCTTGTGAGCGAGCAGTGACAAACCGAGGCCCTGAAAGCCTGCCGCTCCACCGCCGAGGCCTGCAAGGAGGTTGGCTACTCCTGCTGTCTGAAACTCACGGTCCAGATCGACGTCATGCCGCACTGCCAATTCGATGCTGCTCGAAGCGAGCAGGACTGACGCCGCGGTAACCAAGACCATCGTCATTATCTTGGGCACTTCCGCCCAGATCACGCCCCAATCGACACTGTCGAAAGGGTTGCTGCTGAACGGCGGCCAAATTCTGCTCTGATCAGGCAGCTCAAACAGCCAGCCCTCAGCCTGAAGCTGGTGCAGCGGCACATCCTGAAACCAGGCGGCCAAATGGAAAAGAACCATCGCTGCACAAATTGCGACCGGCAGGGCAAAGATGTTGCCACCGCGATGGGCAATTGCCCAAAGGGTACAGGCGAACAATATTGCAGGGACCCACTTGGCGAGGTTGGCCGGATCGACCAGAACATGAAGGGAATCCGGCGTTAGCGTTTCGCCAATGATCACACCAAGTGCAGCATGAACGATCAACCAACCCATGCCGGCGAGAAATCCGCCGATCACCGAATAGGGAATGAAGCGGACAAAACGCCCAAGGCGAAAGATGCCCAGCGCCAGCAGGCAGAGCCCGGTAAATGATGTTGCGAGGCCGATCGCCACCACGATCGTCAGAAGTATTTCCTGTTCGCTGCGGACACCGGACATGGCCGTATGCATCGACGCCGCAATCACGGCCAGGGTAACGACCGTCACTTCCTGCGAGAGCGATATCATGCCCGGATAGGAACTGCCGAAGGCGGTGATGCCGGCAAGTATGATGGTGCTGAAGAGACACAGCCCGATCCCGATTGTGACGTAGTGGCTCAGCGCGCCGGAAAAAAGCAGGGCCGCATCGGAAATCGAAAAGACGACGGCAAGCAGGCCGCACACTATGCCGGCGACCAAGCTCGATAACAGATAGCGAAAATTGTAAGCTCCGCCCGTCGGGTGGTTCAGCCCTGCAGCAGCACCTTCCTCCGTTCCCTGCTGCTGACTCACACCCGTCCCCTGATCCTGTGTTTCGCTCATTTAAACAGTTCGCTGCGTTCGTTGCCAAGCACGGCCAGGTTGTGCCTCAGGTGTCTTCGCTTTCGCCGTCGCCCTTGTTGCGATAGGGAGCAAGGCGCGCCAATTCCTCGTTTTCCATCTCCACATAGCGGCGCTCCTGATCGAGGAATTGCGAAACGGCGGAACGCAGGCCGGGGTCGGCAATCAGATGGGCGGAGTAGGTGGTTTGCGGGACATAGCCACGGGCAAGCTTGTGCGTACCCTGTGCACCGGCTTCAACGCATGCCAGTCCGTGGGCGATGGCGTAGTCGATGGCCTGATAGTAACAGGCTTCGAAATGCAGAAAACGATGATCCTCGACGCAACCCCAGTAGCGACCATAGAGCGTGTCGCCGCCGATGAAATTGAGCGCGCCAGCAATGGGTTGACCATCGCGTTCGCACATGATGAGCAGGATCTTGTCCGCCATGCTCTGGCCTGCAAGGCTGAAAAACTTGCGCGTAAGATATGGCTGGCCCCATTTGCGCGATCCGGTATCCCCGTAAAAGGCAAAGAACGCATCCCAATGGGCTTCGGTGATCTGGCCGCCGGTATAGTGGCGGATGGTAATGCCGTCTGCACAGGCGTCGCGGCGCTCTCTTCTGATGAGCTTGCGTTTGCGTGAGGTGAGGGACGCCAGGAAATCGTCAAAGGTCGCATAGTCGTGGTTTTGCCAGTGAAACTGCTGGTCGGACCGGCGCAGCAATCCGATGCGCCCCGCGCGTTCCCATTCGCCCCGGGTGAGGAACGTCAGGTGGAGCGAAGACGCGTGATGTCGCTCAAGCAGGGTTGCGGCAGCATTGAGCAGGTAACCTTCGCGCTCTTCGGCCTCCGGCACTTCCGGTACGAGCAGCCTGCGCCCGGTAACAGGCGTGAAGGGAACGGAAGCCTGAAGCTTGGGATAGTAGCGCCCGCCCGCACGCTCAAACGCATCCGCCCAGCCATAGTCGAACACATACTCACCTTGAGAGTGGGATTTGAGATAACAGGGCATGCAGGCAAGGATGCCGCCCTGCCCATCGTCCAGAACCAGGTGCCGGGGCGCCCATCCGGTTTGGGCGCAGGCCGAACCGCTTTCCTCCAGCGCAGACAAGAATGCATGACTGATAAAAGGGTTATACGGGCGTGCGGAAGTGCCATCTGCAGTAAGAGGGTTGGCGCAGGCATCCCATTGCCCGGCATCCAGGCTCGAGATACCCGGCTCCACGCGCACAAGAATCTGTTCTGCGTCACCCATCTTTCAAACTGAACTCACATTCCAGCTTACGGCCGGAAGCCTTCGAAAATCATGGCGTCTGCGCAGCGTCGCGCGCGTTCGCGCTGCGCGTTGCTTTTCACCGTCCAGGTCAGAAGCGGGCGCCTCAAAACACTGCGCCAGACCCATGGCGCTGCGGCGGACAGCGTCTCGATATCATAGGCGACGAAGTGTGGCTTGGCGACAAAGGCGGAGAGCAGGTGCCTCATGACAAACCGGCGCTGTGGCGACAGATGGCCCCAATAATGCGGATTGCGGAATGAACCGGCCACGAGGCCGCGCGGACGCTGAGGAGCCGCGTCGCCAAAGGCGGCCGTGGCATTGGGATCGAACGACATGACGGCGGCAAGTCCCTTATAGGGTTGAAGACAGCTGGCGAGCATTTTCTCGAATGCGCCGCGTTCACCCCAGTCACTCTTGATCTCGATGACCAGCGGCACACGGCCTGAAACCTGCTCCAGCAATTCGGGCAAGGTTTGCATACGGTCCGACGTGCCCTTGAACGCCAGGCGCTTCAACTCGGCAGCGCTGTGCTCGATGACCGTACCGCGGCCCCGGGTCAAACGGTCCAGGGCCGCATCGTGAAACACCATCACCTGGCCATCGCCGGCCGGTTGCACATCCACTTCAACGGCATAACCGGCCTCGATAGCGGCCTCAACGGCAGATGGGGTATTCTCGATCAGCCCGTTAACCGTGTCGTGCAGGCCGCGATGGGCGATGGGCCGGATGAGCCAGTCCAGGTCGGCCACGAAAGGCCTACTCGACGGCAAGAAGTGCGTCGATCTCGACACACACGTCGAGCGGCAGGGCGGCGACCCCCACGGCAAAGCGCGTGTGGCGGCCTTTGTCACCGAGCACCTCAACAAGAAAATCCGAGGCGCCGTTCACGACAGCTGGGTGATTGGTGAAGTCCGGCGCCGAGCTGACGAAACCACCAAGGCGCAAAACCTGTGCAATCCGGTCAAGGTCGCCAAGCGCGGCCTTGGCCTGCGCGAGAATATTGATTGCACAGGCGCGTGCCGCCTGCTGCGCCGTATCGACGTCCACGTCGCTGCCAACCGTTCCCTTGAATTCGGGCCCACCTGCGATCAACGGCAACTGACCGGAAATGAACAGTTGTTTGCCAGATACGTGAAACGGAACGTAGTTTGCTGCAGGCGTTGCAGCCACCGGCAAGTCGACGCCCAGCTCCTGAAGCTTTGCTTCTATGGCACCAGCCATGGGTTGATCTCCCTCTCAAACTTGTCAAAAACGCGAATGACGGCGGTTGTAACGGGTTCTGGTGAACCAGACCAGATGTCCGGCGAATTCGCGTTCATGTTATTGTCATTTCACCATTGCACGAGGGGAAAAAGAGGCGCATTTTTGCCCTTAATCTTCGTCATTGTTGTTTCCAGTCCATATGTCCGAGTCGGATTGGGAAGAATCTGTGGATTGAGAGCAAGGTTGTAATGAAATTTAG
>DEIT01000237.1:38754-44076 GCA_002352635.1 Hyphomicrobiaceae bacterium UBA2767
GCGGGCGTTCGCGGTCGCATGGTCTTCGAATTCGCGGGCTCGGGATGTGACGGATATACGATGAACATGCGGTTGGTGACGCGCATTGAGGGCGAAACCGGACGCGCCAGTACTACGGACTTGCGGTCGTCAACCTGGGAAGAGGGACACGGCAAGCGCTTTCGGTTCAATTCAAGCCAGTATCGCGGCGAGGATCTGCAGGAGTCGACGAGTGGTGATGCGGAGCGAGGTGCTGCTGACAAGGAAGTCGATATCCATGTCAGCGCACCGAAGAACAAGGAACTCAAGGTTCCCGGTCCGGTGCTCTTTCCCACCCAACACTCGCTTGCCATTCTGCAAGCGGCAATAAAGGGCAAATCTATCGTGCAGGCCCGTGTCTATGATGGCTCGGGCAAAGGCGACAAGGTGTATTCGACGACGGCATTCATCGGCAAACCGCTCAAGCCCGGAGCGAAGCTTCCCTCCAAGCGCGTCGAAAATGACAAGGCGCTGGAAAAGATCAGCTCATGGCCCGTGTCGATCAGCTATTTCGACAATGAAAAAGAGGGGACGACGCCGGTCTATCAGCTCAGCTTCCGCTTTTATGAAAACGGGGTGAGCCGCGAACTTGTTATTGACTACGGTGACTTCGCTATCAAAGGCGATTTGAGTTCGCTTGAACTGATGCCGTCTTCTGCGTGCAAGTGAATGTGGGCTTGATCCGCGTCCTTCGCGTCATTTCATTGCATCATCTTTAGAGTCCGGCCCGCCCCACAGCCAGGCTGCACCTCGCACACCGCTGTCAGGTCCATGGACCGGGGAGCGAATATCGATGAGGGCGTTGTCGCTGAAGATATGCGGTGTGACCAATTCGGGAAGCGTGTCATAGAGGTGGGGCATGGCCGACAACCCGCCACCCAGCACAACGCGTTCGGGGTCGAAGATATTGATCACGCCCGCCAGCCCGCGCGCCAGCCGCGACGCATGGCGAGCCAATGTCTTCTCCGCGTCACGGTTCCCCTCATTGGCGCGGTGTGCGATCTCCTCCGCAGTGAGTGTTTCGCCACAGATCCGCTCATGGTCTTGCGCCATGCCCGGGCCGGAAACCCATGTCTCCAGGCACCCGTTTCTACCGCACCAGCATTTGTTGCCCGGTAATTCTTCAGTGTTGGGCGAGGGCAGTGGATTGTGCCCCCATTCACCACCGATCCCTCGAGGACCGTCAATGAGTTGTCCATCCACCACCAGACCACCGCCGCATCCGGTTCCCAATATGACGCCGAAGACGCTTTGTGCTCCGGCGCCTGAACCATCGACGGCTTCTGAAAGGGCGAAACAGTTGGCGTCGTTGGCAAGGCGTACCGGCAGGCTCAGGGCGTTCTCGATATCCTGCTTAAAGGGCCGTCCGTTGAGCCAGGTCGAGTTTGCATTTTGGACACGCCCGCTCGACGGCGACAGCGAACCGGGTATTCCAATGCCGACACTTGGCTGACCTTGCGCCTTTTCAGACAGGCCGTTTACGAGTTCCACAATCGCAGTGATTGTTCCCTCGTAATTGCCCCTGGGAGTGTCGACGCGGAATTGGGACGCGACCGTTGCATCGGCTGCCAGCAGAATTCCTGAAATTTTGGTGCCACCAAGGTCTATGCCAATGCGCGGTTGCCGCGTCCTGGCGTCGTCAGGCTCGGTCATCGCCTAGACGCCTTGAGCGCCCTGCAGGGCGCGGTGGGCGCGAACGATGTCCGTGGGATCAAGCCCTGAATTTGCCGCGAAGGTGAGCAGAAGGTCTTCTTCGCTCATCAGATAGTCCAGCGCGGCGGTCAATATCGCGGTTCGGGCCTCGGGCGCATTGAGGCCCTGCGGCGTCCATCCGGTCAGGTCCAGAAATCGCGCGAGAATGGTTTCATCGCCTGCAATAAAGGCGAGCGCCTGGATGGCGATATCCTGCGCCGGCTCAGTTGCTGATGTATTTTGCTTCATCATCGGCGGCAAGTTTTGGGGTTGTTCATTCTGGTTGGCAAGAGAATCTGTACCGTCTTTAAGGTTTAATTACGGGTTTTCAGGTCATATGGGCAAAATTAATCAGGGGGCGGCCTATTGCTGCAAAATCCAGGTGACCGCCTGGGCGGGTGGATAGCATGGAATATTCCGGCGGCTTGTCCGATTATAGGGCCACCGATTCGACGATGGCCGGGCCAATGACCAAAACTGTATTGATTGTCGAAGACAACGATCTGAATATGAAGCTGTTCCACGATTTGCTGGACGCGCATGGCTATCAGACGTTGCAGACGAGAGAAGGGCTGCAGGCGCTCGAACTTGCGCGCGAGCACCACCCCGATCTCATTCTCATGGATATCCAGCTTCCGGAGGTTTCCGGACTCGAAGTCACCAAGTGGCTGAAGGAAGATGACAAGCTTCGCGATATTCCGGTTGTTGCCGTCACAGCGTTTGCGATGAAGGGCGACGAGGAACGCATTCGCGAAGGCGGGTGCGAGGCTTACATCTCCAAACCAATATCTGTCACAACATTCATGGATACTGTGCGCAAGTTCATTGGTGATGCGTAACTGTACCGGAGAGCCTGAAATCAATTCATGACAGCCCGTGTTCTCATCGTCGACGACATTGAAGCGAATGTGAAGCTTCTCGAAGCGCGCCTCACGGTTGAGTATTTCGAAACGCTGTCTGCGCGTTCGGGGCAGGAGGCGCTGCAAATTTGCGCCAATGAGGGCCCCGATGTCGTCCTGCTCGACGTCATGATGCCGGGAATGGACGGTTTCGAAGTGTGTCAGCGCCTTAAGGCTGATCCGAAGACCCAGCATATCCCCGTCATCATGGTGACGGCACTCGATCAACCCTCCGACAGGGTGAAGGGGCTTGAAGCGGGCGCGGACGACTTTCTTACCAAGCCGGTCGATGACCTTGCTCTCATCACCAGGGTCAAGAACCTGTCCCGCCTGAAGACGCTGACAGATGAGATGCTGATGCGCGCATCGACCAGCGAACAGATGGGAATGGGAGGCGAGGAGGCGGATGACGCCGCAAATGCGGGGTTAGGCGGAAAAATTCTTCTGGTGGAGGACAATACACGTTCCGGCGAGCGCATTATGGCGACCCTGAGCGGTGATCAGAACGTCGTTCTGGAAAAAGACCCCCAACAGGCGCTCCTGGTATTGCCCGACAGCGATTATGACTTGTTGATTGTCAGCCTGAGCCTGTCGGGAACCGACGGTCTGAGGCTCTGTTCGCAGCTCCGTTCCCTCGATCGGACCCGAAACCTGCCAATTCTGATCGTTACGGAACCGGGCGAAGACGCACGCCTGCATCGCGGTCTCGACATGGGCGTGAACGACTATCTCGTGCGCCCCATAGACAAGAATGAAATGCTGGCGCGGGTTCGGACACAGATCAAGCGCAAGCGATATTCAGACAGGCTGCGAAACAAGCTTGATGAGAGCGTGGAGCTCGCAATTACCGATGCGCTGACGGGTCTGTATAATCGCCGTTACATGGAGGGTCATCTCAAGACCCTCGTGGAGGAAGCCGTCCAGCGCGGCAAACCGCTCTCAGTGCTGGTGGCCGACATCGACTACTTCAAGTCGGTCAACGACACCCACGGACATGACGCGGGCGACGAAGTGCTCAAGGAATTCGCCGCGCGCATGCGTCAGAACACGCGCGGTATCGATCTGGCGTGCCGTCTTGGTGGAGAGGAATTCGTGGTGATGATGCCGGATACGGATCTTGCGAAGGCCTATATGGTCGGCGAACGCTTGCGCCAATGCATCGCATCCATGCCATTTGACCTGCCAAACGGCGCCAAGATCTCCGTGACAGCCAGCGTAGGTGTCGCATCACTGGAGGGTGTCGACGATACCCAGGATGGGCTCGTCAAACGGGCCGATCAGGCGCTTTATTGCGCAAAACGCGATGGTAGGAACCGCGTCGTCGCCGATGCGGCCTAGCTATAAGCGATAATTTTAGGCGCAATAAAGCGCCATATCCCTCAAAGCTTGTGGATAACTGCGGAGTTACACCGTGGATCTGGCTCACGCTTTGTGTGAGAGTTTAAGGTTAACGCTTTACTTTGACACGTCTTTTCGTTTAATGGCAGGCTAAGTTTGATTGATTTTGGCGGCGCGCAGGTTACGCTAAGGTTGGCGGTCCGGTCTGCGTTGAAAAACGGGGAGGCGGTTGAGGGATCATGAATCGCCGCTCCAGCTAATTTAGACTGGCGCATCCTTCAGTAATCAGTCGCCCCGAAAGAGATAACCCTGCGGAGTGCTCAGGTCCGCCGCATCTCCTGGGTCCGTAGGGTTTGGCTGGCCGGCAGACGGTATGAGTGGCCTCCTCGTTAACGCCGTTTGCCGGCTGGCCACCAAGTCAGATGACCAAGGCCCTCTTTGGTCCATTTGGCTTGTTGGCCAGCCCTGTTGACCAATTCGGATCTACCCCGCTACCGGATGGTTGCAGGGCTGGCCTCTTCCAAATTTTCAGCAAACAACAAGAAAACCGTCTTCAGCACGGGTGAACCCGTGCGAGCGGGAAACTATTTGATCTTGTTCTCTTTGAATTCGACATGCTTGCGCGCAACGGGGTCGTATTTCTTCATGGTGAGCTTTTCCGTCAGCGTGCGCGCGTTCTTTTTGGTGACATAGTAATAGCCCGTGCCGGCTGTGCTCTCGAGCTTGATCTTTATTGAAGCGGCTTTGGCCATGCCGAAAGTCCTCTGGATATGTATTCGGTGATTTGGCGAGAAACCTAGCGGGAAGTTCCGGGAAGTCAAGCGCTGCCAGAACATTGTGGTGCTTGGTGCGAGTCAGCCTTATCCGCAGTGATGGGCGGCGGGTTGACGCCTATAAGCGGACATGTGAGCTCTGAGAACCATAACTACGGGTGGAGGCGCGGGGGACAAGTCTTCCAGGATCAGATGGTGCCGTTTCGGACGGAGCGCCAGTGCCCTGAAAAACTTGTCCTCTCTCGCGAGCAAAACCCGGTGCGATGAGGCACCGGGTTGCGTTTTTCGAGTTGAGCTGTGAACTAGCTGCAGAGTTGCAGGTCGCTGGGTGCGCGGTTCCAGATCATCGTCTTTGAGAGAAACTTTGTGCCGGCATAACCCTTCACGCGAAGTTTGTTTTCGCTCAGGAGTTTGAGTTCGACGTCAAATTTCCTGCCTCGATCGATATCGTAAATCCAGCCATTGTCATAAACGTTGCCGACCTTCTGGACGCCGCCGATGATGTCCGTACCGCAAACCGACTTGTGGTCCGAATTCTTGAGCCAGGCAATCTTTCCGCACAGGCCCTTGCCGCAATTTTCAATCTGAATTGCGCTGCGACC
>DEIT01000237.1:44207-45183 GCA_002352635.1 Hyphomicrobiaceae bacterium UBA2767
GGCTTGCCTGGGCCCGTCTGGATCTTGAGTTCAATCGGACCTAACTGGCGGGTAATCTCCACCGGATCCAAGTCGCGGGTAAGCTCGGTATCATTCGGTATTGTCACCGTAACCGATCCCTGGGCAGCAATGGCCATGAGAACGCTCTTGATGGTTGTAACAGTGTCCATTTTAGCACTCCGTCCGTGGTATCTTTGCTGGCCTGACCAGCTTTGTTTCCTTCTTGATGACTGGAAGATAAGGACGCGGTGCCAATTCTCCTGTGATGCGCATCACTAAGATGCTGTTTTCCGGAAAATTAGCTCTTTTTGGTTCCTTCGGCCCTCGCCGGACGGGGGCAAAGCGGCATGCAAGACCCAATCGGACCAGCATTTCGGTACGACCTCGAAACAAAAAAAATTCGATTGTCTGATTGGCACCTGTCCTGGCCCCAACGGCCTCGTCCCGGTTTTTCGAGAGCTTTGCGCACCACACTTTTGGAGGCGCTGCTCGTTGCTCCACTTCGCGAAATATTCCCTCAATCTTCATGACGTGGAAAAAGACGTCGACGCGAAGGTCGCCATCACACGCATACTGGAAGACGCCGTATCGGTATCGACCGTCAAGCCGGTCATAATCAACGCTTCGGATCCCGCACGGACCAGGCTGATTTGCCAATTTCGGTGCTTGGCATGTAAGTAAGAGCGCGCGAGCTTTCACCAAACGAGCTCAGGCGCGATTTGCGCAACAAAGAGCGTGCCCACGCCGTGCAGTTCCATTTTATGCCCTCAGTCCGCGTGCCGACCCGATCCCGTGCGGGTGTCGCAATGTGGTTTGGCGTGCTCGCGTTCTCCCTGCTGCTGCTTCCTTCCCCGGCCTCGGCCGGCGCCAGAGAGAAGGTCGCCGCGCTCGCTCCTTCGGGCCTGGTGCTGGTGATGGATGCTGAGGGCAAGGAGCTGGTGGTCCAGAACGCCGACCAGCCGTTCGTCCCGGCCTC
>DEIT01000237.1:45250-48916 GCA_002352635.1 Hyphomicrobiaceae bacterium UBA2767
CTGGATGCCGACCGGGTGCTTTATGTGCGCGGGGGCGGGGACCCGTTCCTGATTTCCGAAGAGCTGGCGCGGCTCGCCTCCGGGCTGGTCGCCGCGGTCGGCAAGGAGCCGCTCACCGGCATCGTGCTCGACGCCAGCTACTACCCCTCCGACCTCCGCATCCCGGGCATCGAAGCCACCAGCCGGTCCTATAACGCGCTGAACTCCGCCCTGGCGGTGAATTTCAACACCATCCACGCCATACGCCGTGGCAAGAAGGTCAGCTCGGCCGAGAAGCAGACCCCGATCACCCCGCTGGCGATGAGCCAGTACCGCGCGCGGGGCCCCAAGGGCCGCGGCCGCATCAGCCTGACTCAGAAGCCCGCAGTCAGTCTGCAGTACGCCGGCGAACTGATCGCTGCATTCCTCAAGCGGGCAGGCGGGCGCCTGAACGGTAAGATCACGACCGGACCCGTGCCCGAGGGCTTGCAGCCCATTTACGTTCATAGGCAGTCGCGCACGCTCTCGGACATCATTACCGAGATGCTGCGCTATTCGAACAACTATATTGCCAACCAGGTCTTCCTGGAGATTGGCGGCCACCAACATGGCGGTCCCGTCAGCCTCGAGAAGTCACTCAAGGTCGCTCGCGAGATCCTCACCGCACACGACCTCGCTGAGGCCATCCAGCTCGAAGAAGGTTCGGGCCTCAGTCGCGGCAACCGCTTTACGGCGCGTGGCCTCGCCCGCCTGCTGCACCACTTCGCGCCCCACGCCGACTTGCTCTATGGCCGTAAAGGCGCCTCGCACAAAACCGGCTCGCTTTCCGGCGTTCGAACGCTGGCGGGCTACGCCAATACCTCCCGACATGGGCAGGTGCGCTTCGTGATCTCGCTGCGGAACAACAGCGGCGCGATGCGCTTCCGGCTGCTTCGGGCCATTGAGTCCGGGCTTTAGTTATCGCGCACGTGCCGGGTTGATGGTCGCAATATAAGCTTCGGGTCAGGAGCGGTCTCTAGTCGGCGCGGCGCAAAGAACCCGGTTGGTATCGGAAAGCATTCATGCCGCCTGCAGATCCTGAACGTCCGCTCCGGGTCAAAAGCGAGCCTCAAACAGCATCGCGTTCCAGTTCCGCTCCGAAAATCAAAGCAGACATTACGCGCAGTCAGACAGCCAGTGCCCTTCTGCGAGTCCAGATAATAGAGAGTGACCGCTATCGGTCGGAAACGCGATTCTCCACCGCGTCCTTGCGGTCGTTGGGATCGAAACCGTGCATGTAGAGCGCCCATTGGAAGTTGACGAGGGCACCCTTGACCACCGGCAACGCGGCCATGGCGGCAATCACGGTGAGGGGCAGCCAGATGGCTGCGTGAACCCACAGTGGCGGGCGGTAGAGCATCTCAATCGAGAGCACCAGCGGGATAATGATGTGACCGACAATCAGGATGGTGAAGTAGGGCGGCGCGTCGTCGGCCCTGTGATGATGCAACTCTTCGCCGCACCGCGGACAGTTGTCGGCCACCTTGAGATATTTGGTGAAGAGAGAACCAATGCCGCAGTTCGGGCAATGCAGGCGGGCGCCACGCCACAACGCTTCAGACAGATTGCGTGGCGGGTTTTCTGAATACTCAAGGGCCATGTCTAACTCTTTCTGCGCAATCTGCGCCGCGAAGCCCGGTTCTTTCCGGTCGATTTCGCGCGAGCGGGTTTTCTACGCGTGCCGTTACCTTCCGCCCTATACGCCCCATCGCTTAACATTTCAAACCGAAGAGCGCCTGCGCTTGGAACTGCTTCAATGAGCCGCACGGTTGCCGTATCGCCCAATCTGAATGTCTGGCCCGTGCGCCGTCCCACCAGCGCCTGACGGCGCTCGTCATGGTCATAATAGTCGCCGGCAATGGATGACGCGGAGACGAAGCCATCCGCACCCGTTTCCTGCAGCCGCACAAACAGCCCCGTCCTGACAATCCCGGAAATGCGTGCAGCAAATTCCGCGCCGATGCGATCGGCCAGAAAGTTCGCGATCAACCGATCGACCGTTTGGCGCTCTGCCGCGACTGCACGGCGCTCGTGTTCAGAGATTGATTGTGCCGTTTGGTCCAATGCGCTGATTTCCCGGTCCGTTAGCCCGTCCTTTCCAAGATCGAGTGCGCGGATAAGGGCTCTGTGCACGATTAAATCCGCAAAGCGCCTGATCGGGGACGTGAAGTGGGCATATCGGCGAAGATTGAGGCCGAAATGACCCACATTGGCCGCGCTGTATTCAGCCTGGGCCTGGGAGCGCAGGACGACTTCGCTGACCAACTCGCCCATTTCTTCTTCCCGCGCCTGTGCCAGCACCTGGTTGAAATGTTCCGGCTTGAGCCGTCCACCCTTTGGCAGGTTGATCGACAGGGTGGACAGGAAATCCCTGAGTGCCATCAGCTTCTCAACCGACGGGGCATCATGGGCACGGTAGATGAGCGGTGAGCGCTGTGCCTCAAGCGTTTCGGCGGCTGAAACATTGGCCTGAATCATGAATTCCTCTATCAGGCGATGGGCTTCCAGCCGGGGCGGAACCACTATCGCGTCGACCTGTCCGTCGGAGCCGAGCACGACCTTGCGTTCAGGCAGGTCGAGGTCGAGTGGTCCGCGCTTGTCGCGTGCCATCGCAAGTGCGGCATAGGCGCGCCAAAGCGGACGCAGGACGCTTTCCAGAATGGGTGTGGTGGCCTCATCGGGCGTGCCGTCGATTGCATTTTGCGCCTGGATGTAGCTGAGACGTGCGCGCGAACGCATCAGGGCGCGTGAGAAGGAGTGTGTGACTTTGTTGCCATCGCGATCGAAAACCATGCGCGCGCACAGGCATGCGCGATCCTGATCCTGGCGCAGCGAACAGAGATCGCTTGAAATGCGTTCGGGCAGCATGGGAACGACCCGGTCCGGAAAATAGACCGAATTGCCCCTTTTCAGGGCTTCATTGTCGAGGCCCGAAGCAGGCCGCACGAAATGCGCGACATCGGCGATAGCCACGCGCACGATCCACCCGCCGGAGTTTTTGGGGTTGTTATCGGGTGCCGCCCAGACCGCATCGTCATGGTCACGCGCGTCGGGCGGATCGATGGTGACAAATTCGACGCCACGCAAATCCTCGCGGCCTTTCTGCGTAGGAGGTTTCAGAGCCTCTGCTTCCCTCAGAACGCCTTCAGGAAACTCATCGGGAATGCCGAGGGAGTGCAGGGCAATCAGGCTGACGGCGGCTTCTGCATCCGGATTTCCGAAGCGCTCGACGACGCGCGCGCGTGAGGGACCGAAACGCCGGTTCTTTTCAATCTCGAAACGCACCAGGTCGCCGTCCTTTGCACCCTCGGTATCGCTGTCACTGACCGCCCATTCGCGAAGCTGCTTCCGGTCAATCGGGTCGATAACGCCGCCCCCAGTGGCAACGGCGCGGAATATTCCAAGCAGCCGCATCGGCTCACGCGGCAGCCGCTTGATGATACTGGCCGTATAGCGAACGCCCTCATAGTCATCCTGTGCTGGTTTCAGGCGCGCGAGCACCCGGTCGCCAACGCCGGGAACGGGGCCGGGAATTCGTACACTGGATGACACAAGGATGCGCGGAGGAGGGGTGTCTTCGCTGTCCCACCTTGCCGGTCGCGCTATCAGCTCGCCATCATCATCGCGGGTGACTATCTCGATGACGGT
>DEIT01000237.1:49030-68396 GCA_002352635.1 Hyphomicrobiaceae bacterium UBA2767
GTTTCGGCACCGGAATTCCGGATGAATTCCAGAATCTCGTCCCTGCTGGGGAGGGCGCGAGAGCTACGTTTGGCGCTTTTTGCGCGGGGCTTATTGGAGGTTTTTTTGCGGGGCACGCCTGGGTGAGCCAGCGCCTACGGCGTGGCCTCTTTGGCGGGCGCTGCTTTTTTCTTGCGCTTGGCGCCGCCTTTGCTTTTGCCCTTGGCCGCGCGTTCCGCGATCAGGGTCACGGCCTGGTCGAGTGAAACCTCTTCGGGGTTAAGCGATTTGGGCAGGGTCGCGTTCACCTTGCCATGCTTGACGTAGGGCCCGTATTTGCCGTCGAGCACCTGGATCGGCCCTCCGAGTTCGGGATGATCGCCAACCTCCTTCAGGACCGTCGCCTGGCGCGGCGCCCGTTTGGCCTTCTTCTCGGCAAGGGCCGTAACCGCGCGGTTGAGGCCGACGGAGAAGACTTCTTCCGGACTGTCGAGATTGGCATAGACGCCTTCGTGCAGAACGAACGGACCGTAACGGCCAATGCCCGCCGTGATGGGCTTGCCGGTTTCGGGATGCATACCCACTTCACGCGGTAGCGCCAACAGCTCCAGGGCACGTTCCAGGTCGACCGTATCGAGATCGAAGGTCTTGGGTACGGAGGAGCGCTTGGGCTTCTCGTCGCCATTTGGTTCGCCAAGCTGGACATAGGGACCGAAACGCCCAGACCGCAAGGTTACATCGAGGCCTGTTTCAGGGTCCTGGCCGAGCAGTTTCCCGTCGGCCGACGGCGCTTTTGCTGCTTCCTCCGACGATTCTGAAAACTGGCGGGTGAAGCGGCAGTCGGGATAGTTCGAGCAGCCGACGAAGGCGCCGAACTTTCCGGTCTTGAGGCTCAGGCGGCCATCTTCGCAAGTCGGACATTTGCGCGGATCGGCATCCGGGTCTTCGCCCGGCGGGAAGATATGCGGCCCGAGCATCTCGTTGAGCGCTTCGAGGACTTCGGAGATGCGTAGATCCTTGATCTCGTTGACGGCAGCGAAAAAATCCCGCCAGAAATCATGCAGAACGTCTTTCCATTCCAGATCGCCTGCCGAGATCAAGTCGAGCTTGTCTTCCAGTGAGGCCGTGAAATCGAATTCCACATAACGCTTGAAGAAACTCTCTAGGAAGGCAATGACCAGCCGTCCCTTGTCCTCGGGAAACAGCCGCTTCTGTTCCAGGCGGACATATTCGCGGTCGCGCAACACGGTCAGGGTTGAGGTGTAGGTGGAGGGGCGTCCGATTCCGAGCTCTTCCATCTTCTTGATAAGCGTGGCTTCTGTGTAGCGCGGCGGCGGTTCGGTGAAATGCTGCTTGGCTTCAACCGACTGCATGTTCGGCGTCTCGCCCTTTGCAAGAGCCGGCAGACGGCGGTCACCATCCCCGTCTCCGCTATCGTCCTGACCTTCTTCATAGAGTTTCAGGAAGCCGTCGAACTTCACAACCGAACCGTTGGCGCGCAGCCCGTATACGGTGCTGTCGCTGCCCTGGACTTCAATCTCGGCCACGGTCCGCTCCATTTCCGCACTTGCCATCTGGCTGGCGACGGCGCGCTGCCAGACCAGCTTGTAGAGCTTGGCCTGATCGGGTTCGAGTATGCTGGTGACGCTTGCGGGGTCCCTGGTGAATTCGACCGGCCGGATGGCCTCATGGGCTTCCTGGGCGTTCTTTGCCTTTGTTTTATATTCTCGTGGGGCGTCGGGCAGATATGGACCGCCAAAAGTATCCTTCACCATGTCGCGGCACGCGGTGATGCCCTCTGGCGCCATCTGCACACCGTCGGTTCGCATATAGGTGATGAGGCCTTGGGTGGTTCCGTCGATGTCCACGCCTTCATAAAGGCGCTGGGCAACCTGCATTGTGTGGCGCGCGCTGAACCCCAGCTTGCGGGAGGCTTCCTGCTGCAGGGTTGAGGTGGTGAAAGGCGGTGCGGGGTTACGCTTCTGCGCCTTGCTCTCGACCGAGGCGACCGTATAGGCGCCGTCTTCGAGGCCTGCCTTGTATTTCGTTGCCGTCGCTTCATCGGGAATGTCGTAGCGATCGAGCTTGGTGCCGGCGACCGATATGAGGCGTGCGGGAAAGGCGACACCGGCCGGGTTTGTGAGGCCCGCCTCAATCGACCAGTATTCCCGGGATTTGAAGAGTTCGATTTCCGTTTCGCGGTCGCATACCAGCCGCAGCGCCACCGACTGTACGCGGCCCGCCGAACGGGCACCGGGCAGTTTGCGCCACAGAACCGGCGACAAAGTGAAACCCACCAGATAGTCCAGCGCACGGCGCGCGAGGTAGGCGTTGACCAGGGGCGAGTCTATGTTGCGGGGCTGGGCCATGGCGTCGATGACCGACTGCTTTGTCACCGCATTGAAGACGACCCGCTCGACATCGACGCCCTTGAGCGCCTTCTTGTTTTCCAGAACCTGCAGGACATGCCAGGAAATGGCCTCGCCTTCACGGTCGGGGTCAGTCGCCAGAATGAGTTTGTCCGCGCCTTTTACGGCCTTGGCGATTTCATTGAGGCGTTTTGCGGACTTGGCGTCCACCTCCCAGACCATGTCGAAATCCGAATCCGGATTGACCGAACCGTCTTTTGACGGCAGGTCCCGCACATGTCCGTAGGACGCCAACACCTGATATCCGGAACCCAGATATTTGTTGATGGTCTTGGCCTTCGCCGGGGACTCGACAATGACAACATTCATTTCTTGTGGATCCGGAATGTTAAAAATTGAGAATTGCGCCTATGAGCCAATCTCGCGCAAAGGCTCATCAGACTCACTGCACGGGCGGCCTGAAAATGGTGAATCGGATCATCACTGTCAATCGATGGTTCAAAATCCTCATTCGGCTCGTGGTCACACCCGGGTGTCTGCAGGGCCCAATTTTTGTCTTTTGGAACGCAGGTTCAGACACTGTTGTTGAGTGGCAACTGCCAGCTATTCCGCCGGTTTCCGCCAAAAACCGGATCAATCACCGTTGTCAGGATCGATCAATGAGACCAGCTGATGCCCGTGTCGCTGAAGCCTTCCGCCCAGGTCGAGCTCAAGTAAAACAATTTGCACATGACGGGCGGAAATCCCAGTTGCCCGGGCAATTTCATCAATATCGACCGGGGATGTCCCCAATGCGTTCACGACTTTTTCGCGATCCGGCTGGTCGATGTCGGTCGGGACACGTGAATTCGAGGCCGTTTCAGCTGTCAGCGCCGCGTTGTTTATCGGCATAATTTCGCGTCCAAGAATTGGCGCCAGTACTTCAATGATGTCATCAGCCGATGTCACCAGTCCCGCGCCATCGCGCAACAGCTTGTTGGTTCCCGCCGCGCGCGGGTCGAGCGGATTGCCGGGAACGGCAAAGACTTCCCGTCCCATTTCACCGGCAAGCCGGGCGGTGATCAGCGAACCCGACCGATTGGCGGCCTCTATAACGACCACGCCCAGCGATACGCCGGCAATCAGCCGGTTGCGCCTGGGAAAATCCTGTCCGCGTTGGCGATAGCCGAAGGGCATCTCGCTCAGCAGCAGGCCTGAGGTGCCGATTGTCTCGTAAAGCTCGGCATTTTCCGGGGGGTAGATGGAATCGATGCCACCAGCCAATACCGCCAGTGTGCCGCGCTCCAGGGCCGCGGTGTGGGCGGCGGTATCTATGCCGCGCGCCATGCCCGATGCGATGACGAAGCCCTGACTCCCGAGATCGCCTGCGAGCATGCGGGTGAACTTCTGGCCAATGGCTGATCCGTTGCGTGAACCGACGATCGCCACCATGGGACGGGAGACAAGATCGGTATTTCCTTTGATAGTGATAAGCGGCGGCGCGGCATCGGCAGCTGCAAGCCACGGCGGATAGTCGCTTTCATCTAGCGCCACGAGTGACACGCCCGCACGCTTTGTATCTTCCAGTTCGGTTTCCGCTTTTTCGCTTGAGCAAATCCTGATTGCTCTGCGCCCGCCGCCAGAGCGGGAAAGATGTGGCAACGCTTCTAGCGCCGCCGAGGCGCTGCCGTAGTGAGTGAGCAGATCGCGAAATGTTGCCGGACCGACATTGTCGCTGCGGATCAGTCTCAGCCAGTCGAGACGTTGCTCATCGCTCAACTGCCGCATACGCCCTTTTGACGCGTGATCCGCCATGGCGTCAGGAGGCGCCGATCTTCGTCTCTTCGCCGCCGATGAGCCGCCGGATATTCGCCCAATGCCGCACATAGACGAGGAGAGTCAGCACTGTGAAAAGCTCCATGGCCTGCCATTGGCCGAATGCGGCAAGCAGCGCCGGTGTTGCGGCGGAAGCAATCAATCCGGAAAGGGACGAATAGCGGGTCACAGCAGCAACGAGCAGCCAGATGGCGCAGAAGCCGAGGGCGGCAGGCCAGAAAATGCCAAGCAGGACGCCAATATAGGTGGCGACCCCTTTGCCGCCTTTGAATTTCAGCCAGACGGGCGCCAAATGGCCGATGAAGGCGCCAAACCCCGCAAGAATGCCGGCATCGGGGCCCCATTGCAGAGCGACGAGGACAGCGATAGTTCCTTTAAGGGTATCCGCCAATAAAGTCAGGACAGCCAAACTCTTGCGCCCGGTTCTTAATACATTGGTTGCGCCTATGCTGCGCGACCCTATGCTGCGGATGTCTTCCGTTCCCGCGAGGCGGGTGATGATAAGACCAAAGGGGACGGAACCCAGAAAATATCCAAAGGCGAGGGCGGCAAGATAGTATGGAAGCGCAAGCCCCCAATCGATCGGATCCGGCATGAAAGTGTCTCCCTAGCGAACTGCCATCTTGCGCGGTCGCGCGCCTGTCAGGCAAGTGCTCAGTGATCGTCGCTCAGGGTGTAGACGGTGTTGCCGTTGACGATCGTGTGCAGGACACGCCCCTGCAGCTGGCTTTCATCAAAAGGTGTGTTCTTGGATTTTGATTGCAGCAGGTCCGGATCGACGACCCAGGGTGTGTCGAGATCGACAAGGATCAAATCGGCGGGCGCGCCTTTCTGCAGACGGCCTGCAGGCAGCTTCAACAGATCGGCCGGTGCGCTGGTCATGGCGCGCAGCAGGGCGGGCAGTTCGATTTGCCCGGCGTGATAGAGGCGCAGTGCGGCGGGCAGAAGCGTCTCCAGCCCAATGGCGCCATCTTCCGCTTCGGCAAAGGGTCTGCGCTTCACGTCGGCGTCTTTCGGGTTGTGACCGGAAACAATGACATCGATATCGCCCGACACCAGCCCTTCGACCATGGCCATGCGGTCCTCTTCACTGCGCAGCGGCGGCCGCACTTTCAGAAACGTGCGGTAAGGACCAATGTCATTCTCATTGAGGGTGAGATGATTGACGGAAACCCCGCAGCTGACCTTGAGACCATGCGCCTTGGCGCGGCGCATGACGCGCAACGAACCGGCAGTTGATATTTGTGCGGCGTGATACTGCGCCCCGGTCAACTGGGCGAGCTCCATGTCCCGCTGCAGCATGATGATTTCAGCCGCTGCGGCAATGCCGGACAAACCAAGCCGGCTTGAAACCTCGCCCTCATTCATGACGCCGGAACCGGCGAGGTCGGCATCTTCGAGGCTATGCACGATCAGGGCATCGAAATCCTTCGCATAGTCGAGAGTGCGGCGCATGACGCGCGCGCTGGCGATGCTGTCGGCGCCATTTGTAAAGGCGACGGCGCCGGCTTCTTTCAGCAGGCCGATTTCGGTCATTTCTTCACCCTCAAGTCCGCGCGTCATGGCGGCCATGGGGTGAACGTTTACGATGGCCGTGTCCCGGGCGCGGCGTTCTATAAAGTCGACCAGCGCCATATCATCGATAACGGGGTCGGTATCGGGCATGCAGATGATTGTGGTAACGCCGCCCACCGCGGCAGCACGGCTTGCGGTGGCCAGGGTTTCGCGATGCTCAAACCCTGGTTCGCCGGTGTGGACGAGCATGTCGATGAGCCCCGGACAAAGGATATGACCGCCACAATCTATGACGTCATAACCTTCCGGCGCATTTCGGCGCAGCTCCGGGCCAAGTTCCGCGATCTTGCCCTTCTTGATTGTCAGGCCGCCCACTTCGTCCATCCCCGACGCGGGATCGATCAGGCGTGCATTGATAAGCGCGATCTTGTTGCCCGGCTTGGACCCGATTTTCTTCTTTTTTCGTTCGGCAAGGAGCGGTTTGGTCATTGGTTTACTGGTTCGGCAATTGCTGGGCGAGTGCTTGCATCACGGCCATGCGTACAGCGACCCCCATCTCCACCTGCTCGGAGATGACGCTGCGATTATCGTCGGCAACAGCGGAGTCGATTTCGACGCCGCGGTTCATGGGGCCGGGGTGCATGACGAGTGCATCCGGTTTCGCCAGAGCGAGCTTTTCGTGGTCGAGGCCGAAGAAGTGGAAATATTCACGCACACTCGGCACGAACGACCCCGACATGCGTTCAAGCTGCAAACGCAGCATCATGATGATGTCCACACCTTCGAGGCCTTTTTCCATCGAGGTGAAAATTTCCGCGCCGAGCCGATCGGCGAAAGGCGGAAGCAGTGTGGATGGCGCGATAATGCGTACCCGTGCACCCAAGGCATTGAGGAGAATGATGTTCGAACGCGCGACGCGCGAATGCAGAACATCGCCGCAGATGGCAATTGTGAGACCGGCAATCTGGCCCTTGTTGCGGCGGATGGTGAGGGCGTCAAGCAGCGCCTGGGTCGGGTGTTCATGGCTGCCATCGCCGGCATTGATGACCGAACAACTCACCTTCTGCGACAAAAGCTCAACCGCTCCGGCAGCGAAGTGGCGAACCACGAGGATGTCGGGCCGCATGGCATTGAGCGTCATGGCGGTATCGATGACGGTTTCGCCCTTCTTGATGGAAGACGAACCGACCGACATGTTCATCACATCGGCACCAAGGCGCTTGCCGGCAAGCTCAAACGAGCTTTGCGTGCGTGTTGATGCTTCGAAAAACAGGTTAATCTGGGTGCGGCCGCGCAGGCTGTCCTGCTTTTTGCTGACCTGACGGCTGAGTTCAACCGCATCGTCCGCAAGATCAAGGAGTCCCTCGATCTCCGCGGGCGTCAAACCTTCAATTCCAAGAAGATGGCGATGCGGATAAAAAAAGCTGGTTGGTGCGGCCGCGATGCTCATTAAAGCGGACTGTATATGCCGAGTCCCACAAGACGGCAAGCATGTGTTGAGACCCATGTTAAAGTGTGGTTAGCGAACAGGAGGCGCGTATGGCTGACATTTCGCCCAAGACCCCCGAGGACCTCAACCAGAGCCCGCCATTTGCAAACGTAAACCTTTATGAATCCAACAAGGTTTTGCAGGAGTGCGCCGTCCGCGAAGGCGCCATCATGGCGACAGCCGACTTGCATGCGTTCGGCGCCAGGGCGGGTGCCGCGGAAAATCTGGAGCGGGGATCGCGCGCAAACGCCAATATTCCAATTCTGACAAAGGATGCTTCACGGCCGGGGATGGGAAACGGGGTCGTTCAATATGACCCTGCCTATCATGCGCTGATGACCATCAGCATGGGTGCGGGGCTGCATTGTTCGACATGGGAGCATTTGAGCGGCAACGCTGTGCCAAGCCCGGGTGAGCATGTGGCAAGGGGCGCCACATTTTTTATGGCGGCGCAGATGGAGGCGGGACACTGCTGTCCCGTGACCATGACCCATGCAGCGGTTGCGGCGCTCAACCTTCAGCCGGACCTGCTCAAGGACTGGTTGCCGAAGATCCTGTCGCGTCAATACGACCCCGCATTCGCGCCCATCACGGCCAAGAAATCCGCCATGATCGGCATGGGGATGACGGAAATACAGGGCGGCACCGACGTGCGCGCCAATCTGACCACTGCTGCGCCCCTCGATGGCGGGGGTGCGGGGACGCGTTACCAGATATCCGGGCACAAATATTTCATGTCCGCGCCCATGTGTGATGCGTTCCTCGTCCTGGCACAGGCACCGGGCGGGTTGTCCTGTTTTCTGATGCCGCGCTTTCTCCCCGATGGCGGGTTGAATGCGATTGATTTCCTCCGCCTCAAGGACAAGCTCGGCAACCGGTCCAATGCCTCCTCGGAGGTGGAGTTTCACTCAGCCCAGGCCTGGCTTGTCGGCGAGGAGGGGCAGGGCATCCGCACGATTCTTGAAATGGTGACGCTGACCCGGCTCGACTGTGCGATCTCCTCCGCCGGGTTGATGCGCTTTGCCCTTGCCGACGCCATTCACATTTGCCGCCACCGGGCCGTATTTGGAAAAAGGCTTGTGGAGCAGCCGCTCATGGCGCGGGTTCTGGCGCATATGGCGCTTCACAGCGAAGCCGCCACCATGCTGGTGATGCGGCTTGCCCGCGCCTATGACCACACCCACGACGAAGGCGAGGCAGCCTATAAACGGCTGATGACGCCGGTCGTCAAATACTGGGTGTGCAAGACCGCACCGGCCTTCGCCTATGAGGCCATGGAGTGCCTCGGCGGGATCGGTTACGTCGAGGATGCATCCCCGCTTGCGCGGCTCTATCGCGAGGCGCCGGTCAATGCCATCTGGGAGGGTTCCGGCAACGTGATGTGTCTTGATGTGCTGCGGGTGCTCCGGCAGTCACCGGAAAGCGTCAAGCTGGTGCTGGAGGCTTTTGCCGGTGCCCCGAGCGGAGAAAAGCGCGTGCGCGTCCTGCTGGCGCAACTCAAGGACCTGGTTGCCCGTCCGCATACGCTTGAAGGCAATGGGCGCGTCCTTGCCGGGTTGCTGGCTGATCTCGCCATTGCGACGCTGATGGTCGCCCACGCACCAGGCCATATCGCCGATGCTTATCTGTCCGCCCGCGAGGCGGCATCGGACAACGGACTATTCGGGGCTGTTGAACTGACGAGCGATCCAGTGCCCGTGCTTGAACGGGCACTGCCGGAGTAGCAGCGGCAAACGAGACGTCAATCAGGCTTATCCTCCACATTCGGAAAGATGACGGACACACACAGTCCGGGCTGATTGTCGCTTAACTCAAGTGCTGCGCCATGGAGGTCGGCAATTGCCGCCACAAGGCTGAGGCCGAGGCCGTTGCCGGGTGTTGTCCGGCTTTTCTCAAGTCTATAAAGCCTGCGCAGGACATTCTCCCGCTCATCGGCAGGAATGCCGGGACCTGTGTCGGAGATATTCACGACCGGTCCGTCAGAACCCGGTCGGAGATCGATTTTCACGTCGGTCCCTGAGGGGCAATGGCGGAACACGTTCTCAAGCACATTGGCGAAGAGTTGCGTGAGGAGTTCAGGATCGCCGTCGATCATCGCTGGTTGGTCAGTGTGAAGATCGGCGGCGAATGTGAACCCGGCATCATCAGCGACGTGTTCATAAGCCTCGGCGATGTTTTCAAGGACACCGCCCAGATCGATTCTTGCAAAGCGCGCTTTACGGGCACCGGCTTCGATCTGCGCAATTCGTAACAGAGCCTCAAATGTCTCGACGATGGCATCGATGTCGCCGGATGCCTCATCCAGCGCGACGCGATATTGCTTTACGGTTTTTGCGCTGCGCCGCACTGTGTCCAGACGTTGCTTCAAATGTCCGATCGGCGTTTTGAGGTCGTGGGCAATATCGGTCGAGATTTGACGCATGCTGGATATGAGGGCGCCGATACGGGCAAATGTCTCATTGATCCGGGCACTCACCTTGTCCAGGTCATCGCCGTGTCCGGTGAGCGGAATTCGTCGATCGAACTTGCCGCGCGCAACGGCTTCAAGTGTTGTGTCGATCGCCTGAATTCGGGCCTGTGCCCGAAAGCCAAGCCACGCTCCGCCGGCCAACGTCACCAGCAGTGTGATTCCCAGACTCCAAACCATACCGATCAGGATGACATCCTGGGCCTCCTCCAGGTCTTCATCGATATGTCCAATGAGCAACCGCCCTCCGGCAACCGGCCGCCACAGAGCGTAATAGTTGTCGTCCTTGTCGGTCTTCGTATTCTTCCGGGTGAATCTTATTTGCGATCCTTTGAGGACCTTCCAACCGGAGAAATGTTCCATCGGTTGAATGTCGCCGACTAATATCTTGCCGCTTCCATCTGTGAATATGGCGATTGTCTTGGGATCCCTGCGGCCAACGGACAGATGATCAACAACATTGAGAAACGCGTCGAGCCCTTCGTTTTTTTCGAGTTCTGCCAGCTGGGCATGGGTTTCCTTAACGCGTTGTTTGAGGTGCTGTTCGAGATCGCCGCTGACCTGGAAATAGAGAGCAGCGGATATGACGATCGAGGCGATCGAAAAGAGTCCGAAATATGCGGCGACAAGCCGAAATGCCGTGCTGCGCAAGAGCTTAGTCGGGTTCATAAAGACTGTATCCAATGCTGCGCACGGTATGGAGCAGTTTCGGCTTGAACTTCCGGTCTATGGCGGAGCGCAATCTTGATATGTTCGTTTCCACAACGCTGGTTTTGGGGTCAAAATGAAAGTCCCAAACCCGTTCCAGCAACATCGTGCGCGTGAGCACCCGGCCCTGGTTCCGCATCAGCAGTTCCAGCATCTTGAATTGGCGCGGCGGCAGATCAATCGTCTGGCCTGCCCGTTTCACGGTGCGGCTGATGACGTCCAGTTCAAGATCGGCGATCTTAAGCTGCCTCTCCTCTTTTTGCAGAGGTGGTCGTCGGGCAAGCGCGTTGATGCGGGCGTTGAGTTCGGAAAAGGCGAAGGGTTTTATGACATAGTCGTCCCCACCGGCTTCCAGTCCCTCTACGCGGTCATCGACGCCCCCCAGTGCGGTCAGGAAAAGGACAGGGGCTTTTGAGCCTGCGCCGCGCAAGGTTTTGACGAGCGCCAAACCATCGAGGCCCGGCAACATCCGATCGATGACGAGCACGTCATACTCGTTGGCCGATGCAAGCACCAACCCATCGGAACCATGTTCGGAATGATCAACGGTGTGGCCTTCTTCGACCAGGCCGCGCATGACATAGGCTGCCGTTTCGTGATCATCTTCGACGAGCAGGATTTTCATAGTATGCGCCTAAAAAATCTATTCTGGCCGGTTCGCCGGGACTAACAACCAGAATTGCCGTTCTGAAAATATTGTAACGCTATAAAATCAAAATAAGTGAGCACAACATACGCGCATGGTTCACAGCGGCAATTCCGCCGAATTCTGCACCGTGATGGGCAACAGCAGATTGCGCTTCACGCAATCATCGGTCCCGCTATCTTTGGCTTCACCGCCGGGTGCGGAAAGGAACTGCCAGCCATAGCCGTTTGGTCCCAAATCGAGTTTGAGAATGCCCCAGGCCTTGGAAATAAGAGCCTCCGTAAACGACGCCGCTTGGGCGCCATAGACCATCTTCGTCCCGCCGGTGCCGACAACGAAGGTGCGAATTCCCCGACCCGGCGCAATGTTTCCCCTCGGATCGACAGGCGCGGTGCGCTCGTAGAAATGGTTGTGTCCACTGAGGATAAGAGAGGCGCCATAGTTGTACAAAATACTGAACAATTTTCGCGAACCCCAGTCCCCGGAAGGGTCGCGTGCCGAAAATGCCGGCCTATGGAAAAAGGCCAGGATGCACCGTGCGGATGTCCTCGACAGGTCTGACTGCAACCACTTGACCTGTTCAGTGAAATCAGCCTCATAGAGCTCACTGTTGAGCGCTATAATGTGCCAGTTTCCGCGGTCGAAACTGTAGTAGCCCTTCCCACGCGGGCCTGCTCTTTCACCCCAGTAGGCAAAATACCCCGCAGCACGCGACCTCTTGTAATCATGGTTTCCCGGCACGGGGTGAAATCGTTTCCGCATCGATCCGAAATATTTATCAAAGCAATTCTTGTAACTAAACAGGCTGCCGTGTGGATACACGAGGTCACCGAGACCCAAAATCTCCGCATCGGCGAATTTGGCTGCAAGTCTGGATGTTTTTTCCGCACCTTCTGACACGCCATATGAGGCGATGTGATCATTGGAGACATAGTTGAGCCCGAGCTTCACATAGCCGACCAGATTCTTCGGCCTGCATCTGGCGACATCACCGAGTGCAATAAACGACGTGTTCTCGGACACCGGTGTTACTGATGCGGGAAAGGGGAGTTCGGGAACGGCATGCAGGTTGGTGTCGACTTCTATGGTGTCGCCAATGCCATTTCGTGCCGTGTGCCTTGATACAAATATCAGCAGAGCGCCTACGACCATCAACATGATCCATTGTTCCGGGCGTTTTGGCAGTCTCATGGACTTTCCCCAACTGCGTATGCTGTGCATTCGTGAGGAGAAGTCTTAGACGCGCCAGGTTGCGCCTGCTTTGCTCAAAATATACGGATTTGTAAGGTCACCGGACTTTCAAGGACCAGCATCGCATTCGTTCCGTGAATTCCTTTTGCGAAGATGGTTGGAATCCGGATGCGGGTGCGCATCTGAGCGAACTTTACCAATTCGTATTGATCCGGAAATTTCCCCGCAAACTCCCCCCGCTAGAAACAGGTCCGATCATCCGATCAGCCCTTCGCGGCGCTGGAAGCGTGAGACGCTTTTCTGAAGAGCTCCGCGGGTTGCCGATTGGATGCAGTCTCTGTGGGGGTCCTTCATCCAATGAGAATCCACCGTCCCGTGATCAGCGCAAATCTGCTTTGCGCAGCAGTGGTCATTTACGTCTTCCTGATAAGCAATCTGACCTTCTTCGAGAAAACTTTTCTCTATTTTGGCGATGGCAGAAGTCTGTACGGAGCGCTTTTCGCACTTTCGATACTCTGCGCCTTGATCGCCTTTTCAGTGTCTTTGTTTTCGTTTCGTTACGTCCTGAAACCGGTGGCGATGTTCGTAATTCTTGCCGGGACGGTCTCCGCCTACTTTGTCGACACCTACGGCATCATCATCGACAAGAATATGGTCGGCAGCGTTTTGGCCACGACGCCTCAGGAAGCCGGCGAGCTGGTTACAAGCGACCTGATCAGCTGGCTGGTCCTGACCGCCCTTGCTCCCTGCCTTCTGATCGCGTGGGCCAGTATCGAGTATTCTGCCGGTTGGATTGGATTGAGGAGCAAGGGCGCGATCATTCTGGGATGCCTCATCCTGAGCGGTGCAATCGCAATCTCCAACTATTCCGCATTCTCAAGCACAATCCGGAACCACAAGGATCTCCTGAAAAGCCTCAATCCCGTCAAACCGATCTCAAGCACTGTTTCCTATGCTATGCGGCGCGCGCGCAACGTGAAGCAGACGGTGAAAGCGATTGGAACGGATGCCCACCGGGTTGAGCTATCGCGTTTTGGCGCAAAACACCGTCTTGCAATTATCGTCGCGGGCGAGACCGCGCGGGCGAAGAGCTTTTCCATGAATGGTTACAGTCGCGAAACAGACGGCGGGTTGAAGCGACGCGATGTTCTGAACTTCACGAATGCTTCAAGTTGCGGGACGCATACGGGCGTTTCTTTGCCCTGTATGTTCTCTGTTTACGGGCGCTCGGAATTTCGCGAAACGAAAGCGCGATACACGGAGAACTTGCTGGACGTTCTTCAGCGTGCGGGCGTTGAGGTGAAATGGTGGGACAACAACACCAGCAGTGCCAAGGTCGCGAACCGGATTCCGTTTGAGAGCGTGTATTATATTTCCGAACCGCCATATTGCAGTGACGAGGGATGTTTTGACGAAATTCTTGTCGCACGGCTGAAGACGCATTTGGCGTCGCTGAATCGGGATGCAGTACTGGTCATCCATCCGATCGGCAGCCACGGGCCCGCGTATTTCCGCCGGGTGCCGCCTGAGTTCAAAAAGTTTCAACCCGCATGCGAAACGTCAAAACTGTCAGCATGCACACGCGAAGAAATCATCAACGCCTATGACAACACCATCGTTTACACCGATCACGTCCTGTCGAAGGTGATCGACCTGCTTCGTTCGGTATCGGACCGGTTCGATGGGGCGATGATCTATATGTCCGACCATGGGGAGTCGACCGGCGAACTCGGATTGTATTTGCATGGCTTGCCGTATCTCATCGCACCCACGGAACAAACTTGGGTCCCATTCACGACGTGGTTGTCTGAAGGCATATCGACGTCGGCGGGGATTGATATGGCGTGCATGCGAGCACGCCAGGATGACAGCGTCTCCCATGACAATCTGTTTCATTCGGTCCTGGGACTGATGGGTGTGGGAACGCATGTCTATGACAAGTCGCTGGATGTTTTCGGCAGGTGCCGCACAAAGGAAGGCGCATCGATTTCAGCTGCACAAGCGGGATACTCGAAGGCGAAACGGCTTGCGCTCCCTTAGAGCGAAAACTCGCTTCCGAGATAGGTGCGCCGCACCTCTTCGTTTGCGATGACTTCCCCCGGAGTGCCGTGGGTCAGCAATTCTCCATTGTGAATGATGTAAGCGCGGTCAACCAGATTGAGCGTCTCGCGGACATTGTGATCGGTAATGAGGACACCGATACCACGGTCGGTCAGATGCATTACCAGGTCACGAATATCGCCGATGGCAATCGGGTCGATGCCGGCAAAAGGTTCGTCAAGCAGCATGAAGGTGGGACGGGAGGCGAGGGACCGCGCAACCTCTACGCGTCGGCGCTCACCACCGGACAAGGCGATTGCCGGGGAATTTCGTATGCTCGTGATCCTGAACTCTTGCAGCAGCGCTTCCAGATGAGCCTCCCGCTGTTCCTTGTCGGGTTCCACGAACTCAAGCACTGCGCGAATATTCTGCTCCACTGTCAGCCCTCTGAAGATCGAGGCCTCCTGTGGCAAATAACCGATGCCAAGGCGTGCACGGCGGTACATCGGCAACCGGGTGATGTCCTCACCGTCTATCAGGACCCGTCCCTCATCGGCGCGGATCAGGCCGGTGATCATGTAGAACACCGTCGTCTTTCCCGCACCGTTGGGTCCAAGCAGTCCCACCGTTTCGCCGCGCGCCAGCGACAGGCTGACACCACGAACCACCGCGCGCCTCTTGAAACTCTTTACGACGGACTCGACCGTCAACCGGCCGGCGGCGGCGTCTGGCAGGACGGAGACCTCTGCTTCGAAATCGTAGGGTTCATGCAATTCGTCGGCGAGATTGCGAGGAGAAGCGGATCGGCGGTTCGGAAACGAAAAAAATTTGTTCACCGAACCGCCTCTTCCGACCGACCTTGCCTGTGCAGTTTTCACAACGCGCGAGGATCGGGGCCACCGAGACAGCTGGGGGGAGTTACCCCGATGGCGATATTCGCACGTTGTCTCAGGGTTAGTCGGGCAACGTTGCCCCCGCATTTCTCCAGCCATACGGTTTCGTAAAGTTGAAGGATGGTCAGCCTGCGCGCGCAAGACCGGCGCGAACGTCCGAATTGCGCCATATGACTGTGGACAAGGTGGCCGATATGCGGGGATTCGAATTGGCTTGACTGCTATGCGCGCCCTGCGTCTGATACGATACTTGTACGGAATATCTCTGGTGCGGATGGAGGCCACTTTCCATTGGCAATGAATGAGTCTCTGTTCAGAGGCGCGTCTGGGGCTGCGCGGTTGCTACCGGGAGGGGGGATGAAGCCAAATCTGGTGTGTCAGCGCCGGAGTAGGTCGCGGGCGAACCCCGGCTGCTGGCGGGTGATCTTGGGTTGAGGAGGTGGATCGGCACTATTGGAGATCAGATCGCCGCGGCACGCGTTTCCAGATCGGTCATTGCAATGACCTATTCGGTGTCATTTTCAATCAGCACCAATGCGAGCATTTCCCCTGATTTCGAAATCCTCAAAGGCAGCGGCGATACGTTCGGTGGCGTATTGGATTTGAGCCGGGCGCGCACACAGGAACATGCGATGATCTTCGCGATTGCGCGCAATCCCGACGACATCGACTTGAAAGTTGACCTGTCTGATCCACGCTAGAATTTGTGCTGGAACGGGCGCTGCCCGACTAGCAGCACCCGTAGCCAATGGTCATCCCCTGGCGTGGGTGGGGAACGGATTGCGTCTCTCCAACCCTGTCGGGTTGTGTGGCTTCAGATCTTCTGGAATGTCCCAGAAGCTCCGGTTTGCTTCCCGGAAGGCATCGACGCTGCTGACACCGATATCCTTCAGCGCTTTTTCGTCGAGGGTGAGCAACCGCCGGCGTTGCCGAGCGACGCTCAGGCAAATCAGAAAATAGGACACATACCGGCTCAAGTCCTGCGCCAGAGCGCCTATGCCTTGGGCCCGGGTCAGAAAGGGCCGCCTGCTAGTTAAGGTTTCAACAGACATGATCAAATCTCCTTGTGTGAGCGCGTTTCGCCTGCTGTCTGACCCTTTAGATAATGCACCCGGTTGCATAATGGAAATGAATGTTTATAATAGCTATCATAATGACCCATTATGGAGTTGGCCATGACCCGCGAGATTGATCTTTCCCTTCTGCGTGCTTTCATTGCCGTGGCGGAAACCGGTGGAATGACGGCCGCGGGGCGGCATCTGAACCTCACACAGGCCGCGGTGAGCCAGCAGATCAAGCGACTTGAAGAGCAGTTCGATACCGAACTCTTTGACCGCAGCCAGCGGCGTCCTGAACTGACGCAAAGCGGAGAACGGCTGTTTGCGCATGCGGAACGCATTCTTTCTCTGAATGAGGAGATCTGGGGGCTCATGACGTCGCGCGGGTTCGAGGGGGAAGTGCGCATTGGCGTTCCCTCCGATATTGTCGGACATTATATGCCACTGATCTTGCGCGAATTTGCCAAGGCCTGGCCGCGCGTCGAGTTGTCCCTGTTCTGCGGTCCCACGACTGCATTGCTGGGTATGCTGGATCAGGGGGAAATCGACGTCATCGTCACAACCGAGGCGAAACCAAACGACAAAAGCCAGCTTCTGTTGTCGGATCAGCTCGTCTGGGTCGGCGCGCCGGGAGGCCGTGCCCATGAACGCACGCCCCTGCCGGTGACCCTCGGCGACGATCAGTGCACGTTCCGCGCAGCGGCTGTGAAAGCGCTTGGCTCCAAGGGTCGCGACTGGCGCTTTACCTGTTCGTCCAGCGAAATGTCGGCTTTTCACACGACACTCGAGGCCGACCTGGCGGTGGCACCACTGCTGTCGCAAACCGTGCCGGAACGGCTGCAGATCCTGGGCCCTGAAACAGGGCTGCCGACGCTGCCGACCTATTATGTGAACCTCTATCTGGCGCCTGCCGATCCGAGCGCGATTTCGCAGGAACTGGCAAAACTGATCACCAAGGGTTTTGCGGCGCGCTATTCGAAAGCCGCGTAGAGGGTCCCACGCTGATATACCGTGTTGCCGGACGTGACGGCAGGACAATTTCTTGCCGTGCGTACGCGGCATTTCGCGCTAATATCCCAAAACGCGAACCGGGAATGCTGTCCCGGGTTTCGACGACTTTGCCGGGACGCACGAATTTGGCTGGGAGGGCAGGGGGATGTACCAGCGGTTGGTAACGGGGCGTATGGCCCAGTTAGGCGTCGAGGTTGATGTCAGCGAGGATAAGGCAATCTTCGTATTCAATAGCGGGGAGCGTTGCGAAATAGATGTCCTCAGTCCGCATTTGTGGCGTGAGTGGGTGCGGCGCGGTTCTTATGGTCTTGGAGAATCCTTTGTCGACAAGAAGTGGGATATAGCACCTGAAGCGTTGGAGCCATTCCTGCGGGCCATGTTTCAGCACGGATCGCCCAAGCTCAGGCTGCATGAACACCTCTACTACACACTCGCGCGTGCATTCGGCATGGGTCCCGACGCCAATGATCCGACGAGTGCACACGAACAATCCTCTCATCACTATGACCGGGGCAACGATCTGTTCCGCTCCTTCCTCGATGACAGGATGATCTATTCATGCGCCTTTTTCGACGATCCGAAATGGGATCTCGAAAGAGCGCAGGCCCGCAAGATCGACCTGACGCTTGAGCGGCTTGATCTGTTCAAAGGTGCGCGAGTGCTTGATATCGGCTGCGGCTGGGGTACGACCGCCATCGAAGCCGCCCGGCGGGGCGCTAAAGTCACCGGCATTACTCTGGCCGCCCAGCAAATCGAACTCGCGCGCGAACGCGCGGCTGAACAGAAGATCGACGTCGACTTCCAGGTCGCCGACTATCGCCCTTTTTCCGAAGAATATGCCGGACAGTTCGACCGCATCGTGTCGATCGGGATGTTCGAGCATGTCGGGAGCCGTCAACACGAGACTTTTTTCGATGCCGTTCGCAGATTGCTCAAGCCCGGTGGCAGGGCCGTGATCCACTCAATGGTCGACTGGCCATTCGGTCCGATCATTCCCTGGCTGGAACGCTATATCTTTCCCGGCGGCGAGGTGCCCAAGACCGAGGACATGATCCTGCCACCGTCGCGCGTCGGGCTGCGGGTTGAGGCCGGCCCCTACCGGCACGGCGGTCATAACTACGCCATGACGCTTGCTGAATGGCGCAAACGTTTCCTGGCCAACTACCCCGGGCTGGACCAGGATAAATACCCTGAAGCGTTCAAACGCCAGTGGCTCCTGTATCTCGCAGGCAGCGAGGCTGCCTTCCGGGGAACCTCGCTTCACAATGTGCAGGTCGTCTATTGCAAATAGCAGAACTTGCCGAAGGTCGCGTCGACAAAGAATTCTTGTCCACTCAGGGCCATGTATGAAGGGTTTGACGCGCTTGCTAGGACGTGGACTCATAAAAACGCAGCCAGAGACGGATTGAGGCCAGCTTCACAAAGGCAAGATAGTTGGCCGCCAGCTTGTCATATCTGGTTGCGACCCTGCGGCAGTGCTTGATCCGGTTGAAGAACCGCTCAACGTGATTGCGGGCACGATAGAGGTGTGGGCTGAAGCAGATTGCTTCCTTGCGGTTTCGTTTTGGTGGAATGTTGGCCCAAGCGCCTCTCACTCTGACAAATTCCCGTATCGCGTCAGAATCGTATCCCCGATCAGCCAGCAGGATGCAGTGCGATTTCAAACCATCGAGCAGATGGGTAGCGAGACGGCTGTCATGGTCTTGTCCCGGGCTAAGCGCCAGGCGGATCGGCAACCCGTTGCCATCAACAACGGCATGTATCTTTGTCGTCAGTCCACCGCGTGAGCGCCCGGTGCATAAATGTTCGCCCTTCTTTGTGCAAGAGCCATGCTGATGGACGCGGATAACGGAGGTGTCGATCATCTGCACCGCATCGTCATTTGCAGCCGCAATGGTCGCCAGCACCTGGTCCCAGATGCCCGCCTTGCGCCACCGGTTGAAGCGATTGTAGCAGGTCGTATAGGGACCATAGTAGTCCGGCAGATCACGCCATGGCGCACCTGAGTGCAAGACCCAGAAGATACCGTTCAACACCCGCCGGTCATCAACGCGCGGCACACGACGCGGCTTGTCGGGCAGGATTGGCCAGATACAGGCCCATTCACTGTTGTTGAGTTCGTAGCGCATGATTGAAAGCTCCTTTCGGAGCTTGAATCACAAATGCACAGTGATCAGCAACATCC
>DEIT01000237.1:68456-69550 GCA_002352635.1 Hyphomicrobiaceae bacterium UBA2767
TCTTCGCCGTTGTGTGAGAAGTCCAGCGACGCGTAGCCGGGGGCGAGGCCGAAGGCTGAGAAGGAGTCGCCGATGGCGCCTTTTCCTTGTCCATGTCCCCCCTCAACAACGCGAAGTGCCGCTTCTGACATTTGTCCCTCTCCTTATTCCACGTCCGTTCGGGTCAAGCAATTACGGCATAATGTACCGCTTTTGTTCTATTTTGGCAAAACCCTCTTCACAAACTGATAATGCGGTGGATTTCAGTTTGTCTTCTTGACGTTTTCGTCGAGTTGAGGGAAAGCGCCCCAATTCAAATCGATAAGATCCGGTTTGCCTGTCGAGATACTCCGGGTCCGGCTGCAAGGCTTGAGGTTGGAAGGCGCACGGCGCCATACCATCGTCTTCGACAACATCTTGGAACCGGCGTAGCCCATCACCTTGAGCTGGGAGCCGCTGATCTGGGTGACCTCGACATTGTATTTTCTGCCGTTTTCCGGGTTGTAAATCCAGCCGGTGTCATAGGATTTTCCAACTCGCTTCCCGCCGCCGATGATGGCAGTGCCGCACGCCTTGCCGTGAGACGCATTCTTCAGCCAGACAATGCGCCCGCACAAGCCACCACCGCAGGGGTTTACCTTGATCGCGCTTCGCCCGGAGTGGTCGTAATACACACCGCTGAAGGCCTCGGCCGGGGCCGGAGACATAAGCGCAACAAGTGCGGCGCAAGTGAGTGTCGCGAAGGTGGCGTTCTTGAGGCTACGAAAGGCGGTCATTTTGGCGCTCCTATTGTGCAGAAATACCATTCCTCGACTCCCAGTAATATAGGACTGGTTGGCTAGAAGCTCAATGTCGCACGGAACAGGATGCACGATTTTTCCAAAGCCTGTGTGTCTTTCAGGTACGTTCCTAGCGTACCGAGTGCACACGATTTGTTGACTGCCGGCGAAGGTGCAAACGACAATAAGCGGCAGTTTTAAAGCCGCGATTGGATCGGGATGACCGGGCTTTCCGCGAAACCTACCGAGTGTGACAAATGTGGCACATGCAGTTCGAGTAAGCATATGCACGGGGCGCTCCCAGAGCCTCGGCGAGGTGAACAGTCCAATGTCCGC
>DEIT01000103.1 GCA_002352635.1 Hyphomicrobiaceae bacterium UBA2767
GTTGCAGGGCCTTGGCTATGAGGTCGTTGTCGACCCTTTGCTCAAACTTGAACCGTTTGACCGCGGCTCACTTTCCCTTGATGGCGCCCAGGCAATCATTGTGACCAGTCGCAACGCGCTGCGGGCGCTTGATGCGCTTGGTAGGCTTCACGATGTGATGCATTTGCCGCTTTATGCTGTCGGTGGCGCCACCGCGCGTATGGGTGAGCAACTGGGGTTCGAGATCATTCACGTCGGGAGTGGCACCGCGGACGGCCTCCTGCCGCTTATTGTGCAAGGCTGTGGACCTGATGCCGGGCCGCTGGTTCATTTGGCCGGAGAAAAACTCGCATTCGACATGAAAGGATCGTTGGAGCAACACGGGTTCAATGTGCTTCAACCGGTGCTCTATCGCATGCGTCCGATCGAGCAATTCAGCACGAAAACCGTGACCGCGCTCAAATTGGGCACAATTGGCGGCGTCATCCTTATGTCGCCCATAACGGCGAAAACCTATGTGCGGCTTGTCCGGAACCAAAATCCAGCTGGTGCCGAAGAAAGCATCATCCATTTCTGTCTGTCCGAGAAAGTGGCGGAAGCTCTTTCAGGGGTTGACGGTGCGCGCGTTGCGATTGCGGATGAGCCGACGCAGGATGATCTACTTGCGTTGATCGCCCGCGAGGCGGCAAACTACTAGTTGCGGTTTACGAGCGGCGGTTCAGGACCATGGCAGAAGATAAGAAAACAACTTCCCGCACGACGACACGTGGCAGCACAGGCGGACGTGGGCGGCGGCCGGCTCGAACCATCGATCTGGAGGCGGAAGAGGTCGACGACAAATCGGAGGCGGATGATGCGAAGTCCGCAAATAAGAGTGCGGCCAAACCGGCTGCTGTCGACCAGGATGCGAAGGCGGCAAAAAAGAAGGAAAAGCAGCCTGACGAAAAAGCCACCTCAGCAATTGGTGACAAGTCCGACACCGAAACCAAATCGGAGAAACCCGTTGATGATCAGCCGCCTGCCGCGCTGTCGCAACGGACCAGTGGTGCTGATATCAGGAGTTTTGTAACGCATCTGGCAGCTGGCCTTGTCGGTGGCCTGGTCGGTGTGATCGGCGCCGGAATTGGGATCAGCTACTATTCACCTGAACAAAGCCCTGAAGCGCGTGGGCCGCTTCCTGAAGTCGCGCAGCTGGACCGGCGCATCAAAGCAATTGAGTCGACACTGGCTACTCAGAAAAACGCGCTTGAGACAGGCACCGACAAGGATGCGCTCACAAAGCTGGAAGCCCGTCTGACAACGGTCGAAAAGACGGCAAGCACCGACGGTGATATCGCAAATTCGGACGTTACAAAACGGATTGAGAAGCTCGAAGGTTCTTTGAAATCGTTGCAGTCATCTGCGGATTCAGAGGGTTCAGGTGGCGCTTCTCCAGCATTGGTATCCCGCTTGGCGACACTCTCCACGGAACTTGAAAAACGCTCAAGCGGACTTCAGAAAGAGCTGACCCAGCTCAAGTCGGCCCTCGCTTCCGACAGTTCAGGAAAAGCGGCTCAGGACGCCGCCAAGGCATTGGGCGAGCGAATTGTCGCGCTCGAAGCACAACTCAGCAAACTTTCAGGCGATGTTCAGGCAACCACCGAGCGATCATCGCAAGAAAACACAGTCAGCAGCGACGGCGCTGCGCTCGCACTGGCATTTGAGGGCGTTCGCCGCGCAATGGAGCGCGGGACACCATATACGGGGGAGCTCGAAACGCTGCGCAAGTTCGCGCGGCCCGGCCTCGATCTGACGGTATTGTCCGAGTATGCAAACACCGGCATACCCGATGCGCGGATGCTCCTGAACAGGCTCCCATCATTCCTTGAAAAAGCCCGTCAGGCAGACGCCAAGATCGACGGTGAGACTTTTTTCGACCGGCTTGTATCAAATGCACAGTCGATCGTTCGCGTGCGCCGCGTGGGGCCGGTAGAGGGTGATAGCGCCACCGCAGTTCTCTCACGGATGGAGGCCAGCATGAAAGCTTCCGACCTCGTCAGCGTTCTGCGGGAGGCAAAGAGCCTGAAAGGCCCGGCGCTGCAAATCATAACGCCCTGGCTTGCGCAAGCGGAGTCGCGACAGGCAGGTATGGCGGCGCTAGGGTCGCTGGAGCGCGAATTGCTCGCTCGGCCCGCTCCAGGTGCCGGGCCGGGTACGCAGAGGTAGGCGGCAATGCTCAGGTTGGCGTTATTTGTGATTGCGGTTGCCGCTGCGACAGTTGGTCTTGCCTGGGTTGCAGAGAAACCCGGCACGTTGAGCATTGAATGGCTCGGCTATCATATTGAAACGTCTGTTCTTGCCGCAGGGCTCGCTTTTGGTGCCGCCCTGCTGGTGGCCATTTTTCTCTGGTCTCTCTGTCGCTACCTGGTGACTCGGCCTGCTGTCATGTCGGAAATGGTCAGGCGCAGGCGCGAGAGGCGCGGCATTGATGCTCTATCGCATGGTCTTGTCGCTGTCGGCTCGGGCGACAAAGGCGAGGCGCACAAATTCGCCGCCCAGGCACGCAAGCTTCTACCGCAAGAACCTTTGACAGCACTGCTTGGTGCGCAGGCCGCGCAACTTGAAGGCGACCGGACGAGCGCACGGCAGATATTTGAACAGATGGCGGATACGCCGGAAACCGAGATGCTAGGCCTGCGCGGGTTGTTTCTGGAAGCGCGGCGGGAGAATGAGAATGAGGCCGCGCGCCAATTCGCCGAACGCGCCATGCAACGCAAGCCCAATTTGGCGTGGGCCGTCAATGCGTTGTTTGAACTGCAATGCAAAGTCAGCGATTGGGCGGGTGCCCTCAGAACGCTCGATGTTGCGCAGAAACAGAACCAGATTGACAAGGCTGTCGCCACGCGCCGCCGGGCGGTTTTGCTGACGGCCCAGGCGATCGACGCGGAGGAGAACGACCTGAACCGCGCGCGGCAGCTGGCGCTCGAAGCTCACAAGCTGGCCCCCGACCTGGTGCCTGCGGCGGAAATTGCCGGCAGGGTTATGGCTTCGCAGGGCGACAGCACAAGAGCGGCCCGGGTAATTGCGAAGACGTGGGAGGTCAATCCGCACCCCGACCTCGCAATTGCATACGCCCATACGCGTCCTGGAGACGGCCCACGCGATCGGCTCAAGCGGGTCAAGTTTCTCGGACAGTGGTCCCCGGATCCGTTGGAGGGTGCCATTGCGGTCGCCACAGCGGCCGTGGAGGCGCGTGCATGGGAAGAGGCGCGTGAGGCGCTTGAGCCTTACCTCAATGACCGACCACCCGCACGGGTGTGCACACTGATGGCGCGGATCGAAGGCGGTGAAACCGGAGATCAGGGCCGGGTGCGGGAATGGCTGTCACGAGCCGTGCGCGCGCCACGCGACCCGGCCTGGTCGGCAGATGGCTTCGTATCAGATACGTGGGCACCGCTTTCCCCCATCACGGGCAGGCTCGATGCGTTCGAGTGGAAGGCGCCGGTTGAGTTGATCGCGAATGGTGATGATGAGCTTGTTATCGAAGATCTGGACCGCGTCGCCGAAGAGGTGATCAATCCGGAGCATGTCGCTGACGACGTGGCGGAAATCTCTGAAGGCGATGCTGTCGAAGCTGATATATTTGTGCCACCTCACGCGCCCGATGATCCGGGACCCGGCGGCACCGTCGCCGAGGCAGAAGCGGAGCGCGACCGCAAGTATCCCGCACCAACCGACTGAGAGCTGAAATCATTCAGACGACGCGATGTATTGATGCCACTCAGTTGACCGCGGTCGGGGG
>DEIT01000005.1:0-1933 GCA_002352635.1 Hyphomicrobiaceae bacterium UBA2767
CATCACCCATATAGGCGTACAGTTTCTCATAGTCGTGTGAGAGGAAGTCGATGAGCCGCAGCACATAGGCATTGCGGTAGACATTCAAAAGGACGTTGCGGTTTTCCTTGGACGTATCGACAAGCTCGGCGAGCACCGCATCGTCGCCCTCCAAAACGGCACGTTGAAATTCGTCCTGAAGGCTTGCCAGGTCTTTCATGCGTTCACAGCGGCTTTCTGTTTGCCCAGAACGTCGCTGGCAATTTCGCGTGCAACATCCAGCTCGTCGATCAGCTCGGCCAGCGGAGGAATCTCGTCATCGCGCTCAATGATCGTCGATACCGGACCGAACCGGCGCAACGCGTAGCGGTACAGATCCCAGACATCGTCGCATATGGCTGCGTCATGGGTGTCGATAATATGGGTGCCCATATGCGAGTGGCCGGCCACATGAAACTGCACAACACGGTCCGCCGGGATGCCGTCAATGAATTCTTTCGGGTCGTATTCGTGGTTGAAGGCGCTGACATAGACATTGTTGACATCGAACAGCAGCCAGCAGCCGGTTCGGCGTGTGAGTTCGGCGATGAATTCCCATTCTGGCATTTCAGATTGGCCGAAGCTGACATAGCTGGAGACATTCTCAAGCGTGAGCGGCCGCCCCAGATAATCTTGAACCTGCTGGACGCGGGAGGTGACATGATCAAGCGCCTCCTGCGTGTAGGGCACGGGCAATAGATCATGCAGATTTACGTCATGCACACCGGTCCAGCACAAATGATCGGAAATCCAACGCGGTTCGACCCGCTCGGCAAGCCGCTTCAGCCCAGCGAGATAATCCATGTTGAGTGATGCTGTTGAGGCGATTGACAATGAAACGCCATGCATGACGACAGGATAGCGCGTGCAAATTCTGTCGAGGATCTGCAGCGGCTGGCCGCCGGGCACCATATAGTTTTCCGAAATCACCTCGAACCAGTCGACCAGCGGATCGTGATCGAGGATTTCAGGATAGTGGGTCGGCCTGAGACCAAGGCCAAACCCGATAAAGTCAGGTTTTTCTGAACTCAAGCTCATGATGATTTCGCTCATCTTCACAAACGATGATGACCCGCCGGCTGGAACCGGCGGGTCTGCAACAAAGCTGCCTGCTCACTCAGCTCTGTGAGGTTTTTCCACCTTTTGCGGTGCACTCAGCTGCGGTCAGTGACACGAAGCCCTGGCCCTTGCAGCCGTTCTGGCCCTTGCATTCGTTGCTTGCAGTCTTGCAGGCACCCTGGCCTTTGCAGCTGTTGACACCGAAGCACTGAACCTTCTCTGCGGCCTGCGCGGATGTCGGCGCTGACACGACGCCACCAAGCATAAGAGCAGCCGCTGCTGCGGCAATCGTCACACCTGAAGTTTTGGTCAATTTCATGGGAGTCCTCCCGTTCGTTACAACATGATGAAATTCGGCCCGAAGGCCGCGAGCGAGCACAATGCTCACTGTAGAGACGATCAGCCTACGAATTCAGATGCACGGTAATTTGAAAATTTCTGGGCGGAATTGTGGGGCGCACCGAAATCTCAACACGGATGAGCGCCGATGTCCTGGCCTTATGGTGCACTTTTGCTTGGTGCGTGGCGGGTGCTCTCACTCAGCAGCAGTTAACTTTTTCACCTTGGCGGAGATGGAGTGGCGCAGCTTGTGAAAGCCGCGTGCACCTTCTGACGTCATCCAGTTCATCTGGATCGAGCAACGCTTTCCTTCGAACGGTCCATGTCCATGCCAGGATCTGTCGGAACGTTTGAACACCAGCAGCGTGCCATTGTCCGGAGGCACTTCCTCCGCATAGTCGTTCAGATCCTTACCGCTCCTGAGCATGCGCAGTTTGCCACCGTCATGTAGCCAGTCCTTATTCAGATAAAGCAGGACTGTGATGATCTTGTCCTTGGAGTCGGTGTGCATTTTTCC
>DEIT01000005.1:2073-3292 GCA_002352635.1 Hyphomicrobiaceae bacterium UBA2767
GGGTAGCCCGCCATCACCTCATCAAGACTGTCGGGAGACAGGAATCCCGGCACAATTGTGTAGTCAAAAGGTTCTGAGCGGAGGCTGGCCTTCTTCAACAGGTCGATATTCAAATGAACCATTAGCCATCATCCCTTAGTGGCGCGCGCTTGCCTTTTGATCCAGCGTCGTTCGATTTCGGCTGCAATTTGGACGGCGGAGTCTAGCGGCGCGTAGGCCCAGCTATCAAGTTGTTCGAAGTGTTCAGGGAGCTTTCTGGTTGCGCCATATCGCCGCAAACTTTCATGGAACCGCTCGAATTTCACCGATCCGCCTGCGGGCTCGAACACGTAAACCGGTTTGCCGGTTGCGCAGGCCTCGCCAGTCATGTTGATGGAGTCAGCCGTCACGACAAACATATCGCCATGGGCCAGCCATTTCTCGTAAGGGTTCTCTCCTGCACCGTCCCAAACCAGACGCGGGGCTTGCTTCGTCGCTTCGAGAACGGCTTCCAGCGCGTGCTGTGGTGTACGGCGTGACGAAGTAATGAGGAAGCTCGCACCCAATGCGGCAAGCGAGGCAAGAGATACTCCAAGCCGGGCGGAATCCTCCTCTGTGAAACCGTAAATTGCGTTTGGGCCGCCAAGCACGACGGTTGTACGCGGCGTGGGCAGGGCGGAGATTTCCTTCGGGACGGTGCGGCGCAGTGCCGAGAGGCGTGCTGGAGAAAATACATGTGGTGCCGTGAGGGTATGCATGACGTTTTCGCCCGTGAGCTTGTCATGCGCGGGAACGGCAACAAGGTCTGCGCTTCCGGCGCCGGTGCGCGGATCCTGAATGATAACCGTATAGGCTCCGGGCGCAGCTCTGCGCACCGCACGCAATGCGGGGACGCTAAGCCTTCCCGTGGCCAGTGCAATATCAGGCCAAGGTAGTGAAAACTGGCTGCCGTCTGAGCCGAACCGTTCGCGCGGATCAATGCCAATCCATGGCGCGAGCAAACGCCACAGCCCGCGGGGACTTACGCGCTTTACCGCAAATTCCGTCTCCAGCGCCTGGGCGACGCCCCTGACCTGGACCTCCATGCCGGCTTTTCCATCCGTGATAATCCAGGCCCGGAGACCTTTCAGCGGATGGACTAGATTTCCGGATGATCGGGGCAAGGAGCGGTCTACCTTGGTTCTGGGCCTGGAAGACATTGTCCTACACGACCGGATAGAGGCGCCGTTTCTGAAATAAA
>DEIT01000005.1:3386-5136 GCA_002352635.1 Hyphomicrobiaceae bacterium UBA2767
GTCGGCTTCAGCGTAAATTCCCACTGATAGGATGCCCTGATTAGATGATTGCCGCGCGCCTCGACAAAACCGACTGGTTGATCCTGAAAGAACTACAGGCGAACGGCCGTATTACCAATGTCGAACTCGCAAGCCGTGTCGGTATTTCGGCACCACCGTGCCTGCGCCGCGTCCGCGCCCTGGAAGAAGAGGGGGTTATCGATGGGTATTGTGCACTCATTGAAGAAAGGAAAGCGGGTTTTGACGTCACAGCGTTTGCCATGGTGGGATTGCACCGCCAGTCCGAGGCCGATCTGGTTGCTTTCGAGGAACGTGCGCGCGCGTGGCCGCTGGTGCGCGAATGCTTCATGCTGTCAGGTGAGATAGATTTTATTCTGAAATGCGTGGCGGCGGATCTGAATGATTTTCAGGAATTCGTCATTGATGAACTGACTGCTGCGCCCAACGTCGATAGCGTCAAAACCTCGCTTGCCATCCGTCGCTCGAAGTACCAGCCCGGTGTGCCAATTGGCGAAGAGTAGTCCTGCGAGCTTTTCCTACTCCGAATTCGGCTGGTTCTCATCCTCATCATTTGCACGACTTTTTTGCGAGAAGCGCATAATTTTCTGCGCCGTATCGGGCGTCATTCCCTCGTAGCGACGCATCAGGCCGACGACATCGTTGACCGGTTGTCCGGTTTCGGTTTCCCTCAACTGCAGAAGAGAGGTGAATGCCGAGGATGCGAGGCGGTTGGCCTTGCACAAGACCATCAGTGCCGAGATATGCGCTTCAAACAGGCAGTGGCTTGTCATCTGCTCATCCAGGTCCGCGATCTGAGCTAGCGCCGCAACCGCTTTTTCTGTCTCCTTGGCCTTTGCGGTATCTACGAGCATCTTCTCAAGCGCGGCGCCTTGGAGTTGTGGTGGTTGTTCTTCTTTGTCGGGTTCTGGTTGCTGCGCTATGTCTGCTGGTTGATTTTCTTCAGGGTCATCATTCACTTCGTCCTGGGGCGTTGGGGCTTCGCTGTCATTGCTTTCATCTTCCGACATCAACAGGGATTGTGTGACCTGCTGCCAGAAATCCGTCGCCGCGAACTGCTTCAGACGGTCAATCGGATTTTTGGTTACATCGCGCCTCAATCGCAGGGCTTTCCGCAGAGTCTCATTGTTTTCTGCAACGTGTTTGAGCAGGGCGATGCTCCCACGAGAAAGTGCTGCACTGGCATTTCGTATGACCGCGTGGAGGACCGGCTCTTCACCGCGCTGGACCAGCACATCCGTCACCGGCGGGGTCAAATCCCGACGATGGGCTGTTGCTACCAGATGCTCCTGATTCACTTCAGATGTAATAGATACGAGATCGCCCTCGCGTAGACATGGCGAATATTGAAGCACCGGCCTTGCGACGCCGATTTCGTCGCGTGCCAGCCTGTGGAGAAGATCAATTGGAGCAGGGTCTGCCGTGGCAATTCGTTCTGCCAGACGGGCGCGGGCCATTGGATCGGCGGAAAAGGCCATACGCTCGATAATTTCACCAAACGCCTCCCGGTCAGCCGCGGTGTGTTGCTCTGCGGTGACGAAATAGAGATCCGTGACCTTATCCAGCAACTGGGCTCCCTTTTCCTGGGAAGCTGCATCGCAAAGGTCAGCGATTTCTTCGAGATACTCGCGCGCGCGAACCATTCCCAATACCTGACGGTTTAACCCCAACTGCGATTGTCACATGAGGGGGTTTCTAATGAGCTAAGAAACTTCGTCGGCGATGTGAAACA
>DEIT01000005.1:5189-11677 GCA_002352635.1 Hyphomicrobiaceae bacterium UBA2767
GCGGATAGATTTTCAGGCTTCCGATTTTCCTGCCGATTTCTTCTGTACCACCTTGATCGCATGACGCGCAGTATCGGGGTTCAGCAATTCATAGTGTCGCATGGCATCCGCGACGACACGAACCGGAAGCGGATTGGATGCAGAGCGCAGCTGAACCAACGCTGCGAAGGTCGTGTGGTTGAAATCATTAGCTTTGCAGAGTACGGCGAGGGCTGTCAGATCCGCAGTCAAAAGGCAATGTGCAACGCGTTTGAAAGAGAGGGAACTCATGAGTGACAGGCACTGAATTGTTTCTGTCAGCATGCGGGTCCTGGCGAATGCGAGGACCATATTTTCTGTGAGTGCCTGTCTTCCGGAGCGGTTCTCCGAGGCGCCATCTTGCTGGTCGGGTGCATGCAGGTTCATTTGGGCCGCTTTCGCCTCAATGATTGCGTCGATCTCCTCGCCGCTGACGCTGACGGGCATTTCTGCTATTTCCGTCTTGAGCCTGTTGGCAATCGACTGCTTAAGCTCGCCCAGCATTCTTGTTGGCAGATCCGTACGTACCTCCAGCAACGCATACAGATCGGAATTCTCAGCTGCGCGGGTTGTGAGGTGTCCGAAGCTCTCTTGCGAAAACTCTGCGTTCTTGTTGTCTGCGACATTCGTGAGAACAGTATCGTTGCCGCGTTCCACCAGGATATCGGTGACCACTGCGCTTAGTCTTTCACGATTTGAAATCGCAAAGAGATGATCCTGCCCGTGCACTTTTGCAATCTCGATGAGGTCGGTATCGCCCAAGCGGGGTGACTTTTCCAGGACAGGCCGCGCAACCACAATTTCGTCACTGGCGAGTTTGCAGATCAGGCTATGGGGGGCTTCCTGGATATCCGCCAATCTCTCCGCAAGCCGCGCCCGCGCTTCCGCCTCGAGCCGGTAAGCCATGCGCGCGAGAACTTCGCCGAAGACGGCCCTCTCGGCGTCGTCCTGTTCCCCGGAAGTCAGGAAGAACAGATCGGTAATCCTGCTTAGGATTTCTTCCTGGTTTGAAGTCGCGTCGCTCGATGCCAGTTTCTGGAGTTCGAGCAGGCAACCGCGCGTGTTCTGCATTCGGCTGCTCTCCAATTTGCTCAGCTGTGCAAGCTGAGACTATAGTGACTGTTATCTAACAAACGCCTAAGAATGCCCTTGCTCGCAAATCAATGCTGGGGCTGGTGCAGAGCGTGGCAGCTGGCGGGCGTCAGGCTGAGGTCGAAGTTGGTCATGCGCACGCCAGAGATTTGCTCGACCCAGATCAGGTAAAGCGCTGTCATCAGAATCCACAGTGCAGCGGACTTTGAGAAAGCGCAGCGTTCTTTTTGCGTTCATGACGCTCAAATTGTCATATTCCCGCATCGCGCGCGCCATGATGCTGGACGAAAGAACATGATCACCGTTTCGGATCTTGATCAGCGTCAGAAAGGTCGTGTTTTGGAAGTCATTTGCCTTGCAAATGATGCCCAATGCCGCAACGTCTGCTTTCAGCAGGCAATGAGAAATCATGCGATCGTCGAGGCCAGTCAGAACGGATAGGGCATGAACAGTCTCAGTTAAACGCCGGGCCGTGGCGAACTCGACGATTTCCTGTTCACTCAGCTCTTTGTTTTCCACACGCTTCTGGAGTTCGGCATTCGATTTTTTCACCCCTTCGAGATCGAGATTCTCTGCGTGTTCGTCTATCAGGACATCCAGGTCTGACATATCGACCTCGATTTCCCTTTGGTCCATCTCTGCCTTGATCTTATTCGCGACGCGCGCCTTGATTTCCTCCATCAGGTCAGGTGGCAGGTCCGCGCGTTTGCCGAGGGCATTCAATAGCTGACCGTCTTTTCGCGCCTTTTGCGCCAACACATTGATGCCTTTATTCGAAAACTCCGCGCCCTTGTTGCTGGTAACCTCCACCAAAACTGGCCCTTCACCGCGATTGACAATGACATCAGTGACAGGTGCAGACAGGGTCGGCCGTTTGGCAATGGCGTGCAGGTGCGTCTGGCCTTTGGATTTCGCGATCTGAACGAGGTCTTCGTCGGTAAGAACGCGTGATCGTTCCAGAACCGGTTTTGCAACCGCGATTTCATCCCGGGCGAGACGGCAAACCAGATGTCGCGGCGCCTTGTCGATTTCACACAGACGGTCAGAGAGTTCGGCTCGGGCTTCAATCTCGAGCTCGTAGGCTATTCGTTCCATGACGTTGCCGAAGGTGATGACGTCGTTCGGTGTCTGCTGCTCGCCGGTAAGGAAGAACAGGTCAGTCACGCGGCGCAGTACTTCGCGCCGTTTTTCACTCGACGTATCGTTTGAGAGAGTCTCAATCTCAACTAGGCAGGAATTTGCGCTCTGCATCGTGATCTGGTCCGGCTCATTCGCATGCCGACAATCTGACACGCATTACGGGTAACAAACCCATTCCGTACCACTCAGAATTGAATAATTTGCTAATTGGACAACTACAGTTTGTGCACAACGCAACGACAAATTGCCGGAGAATTCGGCGCGCAATGCGGGTCCAAAAGCCGTCCGAGAACGCTCAGGAAAACTTCACAGACATGATTTCATAGCATTTGCCGCCGCCTGGCGTTGACACCTCGACAGTGTCGCCTTTCGACTTTCCGATGAGCGCGCGGGCGATGGGTGAGGCAATGGAAATCTTGTGCGCCTTCACGTCCGCTTCGACCTCGCCGACGATCTGATACTGAACCTTTTCCTCGGTATCCTCGTCTATCAGCTTCACCGTTGCGCCAAATTTGATCTCGCTGCCGGAAAGTTTCGAGACATCAATGATGTCGGCGCGGGACAGTTTGTCCTCTAGTTCCGCAACACGGGCTTCTGTCATGCCCTGTTGTTCCTTGGCAGCGTGATATTCCGCATTTTCGGATAGGTCACCATGGGCTCGAGCCTCGGCAATCGCCGCGATAATGCGCGGGCGCTCAACCGTCTTCAGTTGTTTAACTTCTGCTTCCACTGCCGCGTAGCCCTCGGCAGTCATTGGCACCTTTTCCATCGCAAATTCCATTTTCCGTGCCGTTTCGGGGCGACTACCCGTCAGGCAATCTCTTGCTATCGAATCAACTATGCTGAGCGACACCCCCCGTGAGGTGCGTGCCAACACCATTTGCAGTTACCAGTTCTACCTTGAAACGTAGCTCTGAATAGGCGCGACATTCAAGCGGTCTGTACTTACGGCCTGAATGGCCTTCGTCACGGCCATCGCACCCTGTAACGTTGTATAATAGGGAATGTGATAGAGCAAGGCGGTGCGGCGCAGCGACGTGCTGTCCGCAAGTGCCTTCGCCCCTTCGGTGGTGTTGAAGACAATGTCAACGTCGCCGTTTTTCATTACATCAACGATGTGCGGCCGGCCTTCCAGAACTTTGTTGACCTTGTCACATGCCACGCCATGATTTTCCAGATGGCGTTTAGTGCCACCGGTGGCCACCACCTTGAAGCCCATTTTCTGCAAAGCGCGAATGCTTGGCAAGATCCCTTCCTTATCCGCATCCCTGACTGAGACAAATATGGTTCCTGACGTGGGCAGATTCGAGCCGCCGCCAATCTGGCTCTTGGCGAAGGCAGTGGCATAGTCACGGTCTATTCCCATGACCTCTCCGGTCGAACGCATTTCCGGGCCGAGAACGGGATCTACACCGGGAAATCTGGCAAATGGGAAAACCGCTTCCTTGACCGCTATATGGTCAGGTTTTTGATCTTTCAGAGCGAATTCGGTCAACGGAATACCGGCCATGACCCGCGAGGCAATTCCCGCGACGGGGGTGCCGATGGCCTTTGCGACAAACGGAACTGTTCGGCTCGCGCGCGGGTTTACCTCGAGAATGAAGACCTCGTCGCCTTTGATGGCGAATTGCACATTCATCAGCCCGACCACATTGAGCGCTTTGGCGAGCGCCTCACTCTGCTTTTTGAGTTCGGTAATGATCCCGTCCGACAAGGAATGGGGGGGAAGGGAACAGGCGCTGTCGCCGGAATGAACACCGGCCTCCTCGATATGTTCCATGACGCCTGCGACGAACACGTTCTTGCCATCTGCGAGCACGTCGACGTCCACTTCAATTGCGTCACGCAGATAGGTGTCAATCAGCACCGGGCTCTTGCCGGAAACGTTGACGGCCTCGGTGATGTAGCGATCGAGCTGGCCGGTGTCATGGACAATTTCCATTGCGCGGCCGCCGAGTACGTAAGATGGACGGATAACGACGGGAAATCCGATTTCGTCGGCTATCTTATGTGCCTCCTCTGCCGAACGGGCGATACCGTTGCGTGGCTGGGTGAGGCTGAGTTCATCTATCAACGCTTTAAAGCGATCCCGGTCTTCGGCCAGATCTATGGCGTCCGGAGATGTGCCAAGGATCGGAACGTTCTCCCGCTCAAGTGCTGCCGCCAGTTTCAGCGGCGTCTGCCCGCCAAACTGGACGATGACGCCCTTGAGCGTACCGTTGCTCTGTTCCGTGCGCACGATTTCAAGAACGTCTTCTTCGGTAAGCGGCTCGAAATAGAGCCGGTCCGACGTATCATAGTCGGTCGAGACCGTTTCCGGGTTGCAGTTGACCATGATGGTTTCAAAGCCGGCGTCAGCGAGGGCGAAGGCGGCATGGCAGCAGCAATAATCGAACTCGATGCCCTGGCCGATGCGGTTCGGTCCGCCGCCGAGAATGATGATCTTCTCCCTGTCAGAGGGATGTGCCTCGCAAATTGCTGCGTCCGTCAGGCCTGTTTCGTAGGTGGAATACATGTAGGCCGTCGGGGACGCGAATTCGGCGGCACAGGTGTCGATGCGCTTGTAAACCGGATGAACACCGGTTTTGGCCCGCAAGGCGGTGACCTGCCGTGGCGTCATGTCCGCCAGCTCGGCAAGCCGCTCGTCGGAAAATCCCTTGGCTTTGAGAGAATTCAGTGCTTCCGGATTTTCAGGAAGTCCGTCGGTCCGAACTTTCGCTTCCAGGTCGACGATATGCTGGATCTGGTCGAGGAACCACGGATCGATTTTGCAATAGTCGTAAACCAGTTCATGGCTCACACCCAACCGCAGGGCCTGGGCCACTTTTAGAATTCGATCAGGTGTCGCTGCGCTCAGCACCGAACGGATGACATTCTTGTCGTCGCCCTGACCCCAGCCCTCGACCTCCACATCGTTGAACCCGGTGAGGTCGGTCTCCATCGAACGCAATGCCTTTTGCATGGACTCAGCAAATGTGCGGCCGATAGCCATAGCCTCGCCAACCGACTTCATCGAAGTGGTCAGCAAAGGTTCAGAACCTGGAAACTTGTCGAATGCAAAGCGCGGGATTTTAGTGACGACGTAGTCGATCGTTGGCTCGAACGATGCTGGTGTCGCCCCGCCGGTGATATCGTTCGAGAGCTCATCCAGCGTGTATCCGACAGCAAGCCGGGCGGCGACCTTGGCGATGGGGAAACCGGTGGCCTTTGAGGCGAGGGCAGAGGATCGCGAGACGCGCGGGTTCATCTCGATAACGACAAGCCGCCCATCTTCGGGGTTCACAGCGAATTGGACATTGGAGCCGCCAGTTTCGACCCCGATCTCACGCAATACCGCTATGCTGGCATTGCGCATGATCTGATATTCCTTGTCAGTGAGGGTCAGTGCCGGAGCGACGGTTATCGAGTCACCGGTATGAACACCCATCGGATCCACATTCTCGATGGAGCAGATGATGATGCAGTTGTCGTCCTTGTCGCGGACGACCTCCATCTCATATTCCTTCCAGCCGAGCACCGATTCCTCGATCAGCACCTCGGTGGTGGGAGAGGCATCAAGCCCCCGCTCCACGATCTGCAGGAATTCTTCCCGGTTGTAGGCGATGCCACCACCGGTGCCGCCGAGTGTGAAGGACGGGCGGATGATGGCCGGGAGGCCAATTTCCTCCAGCCCCGCCATCGCCTGCGCAAAATCATGGGCGATGACCGCGTGCGGCGTCTCAAGGCCGATCTTTGCCATAGCCTTTCGGAACAGGTCGCGGTCTTCCGCCTTGTCGATGGCCTCCGCGTGGGCGCCAATCATTTCCACGCCGAATTTCTCAAGCACGCCCATCTTGTTGAGCGAAAGTGTCGTGTTGAGTGCCGTCTGACCGCCCATGGTTGGCAACACGGCGTCCGGGCGCTCTTTCTCGATGATTTTGGCGACAATATCGGGGGTAATGGGCTCGATATAGGTCGCGTCGGCGAGGTCCGGATCGGTCATGATTGTCGCCGGATTCGAGTTGACCAATATGATCCGATAACCCTCGTCCTTGAGGGCTTTGCAGGCCTGGGTTCCGGAATAATCGAATTCGCAAGCCTGGCCGATAACGATCGGGCCGGCCCCTATGATCAGGATCGACTGTATGTCAGTGCGTTTTGGCATGGGTACGCGCGTCTCTGCGTTTCGCAGGCGCTTATATAGGAACGGGCCCCAAGAGCAATAGGAGTCGTGCGCATATTATAGGCAACAATGGATC
>DEIT01000005.1:11813-19039 GCA_002352635.1 Hyphomicrobiaceae bacterium UBA2767
ATCGTTGGCGTCTGCCCGAGGAAGTAGGGTCCGTCCTGAAGCGCTGAATCTAGAATCTTGAGCACATTGGCAACCTCCGGCAGACCAGCATCGATCACCTCCCGATCGGGCGTCCCGTCGGGGCCTTTCGGGAACGCGTAGGGAAGGACGTGCCGACGGAGAATGGCCGGGTTCACATAGTCGTTGAAGGCGCTGATCCACTGTTCCATCAGCGCTGCCTGACGACGTTCCGACGGGGCAAGCGATGGCCCCTCGAAGGTGGCGTCGACATACCGGCAGATGGCCGACGTTTCGAACAGACGGAAGTCCTCGTGCAGCATGACGGGAATACGGCCAAAGGGGTGAAAGGCCAGATGGGCTTCCGACTGGAGCGATTCCGGGCCGCTCAGATGATCAGTATTCAATTCGCAGGTAACGCCCTTCTCCGAACACGCAATTCGGGCTGTGCGTACATAGGTGCTGAATTCGGGTCCAATCAACTTCACTTCAGACATCAGAAAATCCTCACTCTAGAGTTTGAGTTCGTTGATAAGGCGGAAATCTCCGCGATGATGGGCAATATCGAGCTGGTTAGTCCGCCATGGCGCTCATGGCTTCGGTCATCTCTTCCGGCGTTACATCCCTGACGTGGGTTGCAAGGGTCCAGCGATGGCCCCAGGGGTCTTCCATCACTGCGGTGCGGTCGCCCCAGAACATGTCTTCCGGCGCGGCGATTTCCTTCAGCCCCGCGCCCTTCGCCTTGCTGTGTGCAGCGTCAACATCATCGACATAGAGATAGAAGCGTGTTCCCACATCGGCGTTTGGCGCCAGCATGCCCATGTCGGGGCTTTCATCGCACAGAAAGAGCTTCGAGGATCCTACCTGCACCATCGCGTGCAGGATCTTGTCCGAGCCCGGGACGGTAAGTTTTCCAATCACTTCCGCACCAAGTGCCTTCTCATACAGATCGAGTGCCGCGTTCCCGTCGCCGACGACGATGAGCGGGGTGATGGTGTTAAATCCTTCAGGTATGGCCGGCATGACAATTCCTCCCACGACTTCGTTTGCGGTTACGTTTTGTCCGGCCAATGGAGCTCAACGGGGGGGCGAGCCCATGACCTTGGTTGAGCATTCTTGAGGTAAACTAAATATGTTCAAGAACATATTTTCGTTCCACGTTAGAGTGGCGAAAATTGAGTGGCGAACCAGGAATGAGGGAGCTTGAAGTCGATGCCATATACCGTTGAACACAAAGCGGAAACACGCACCCGTATTGTGACGAGTGCGCGCCGGCTGTTTAACCGGCGTGGGTTTTCAGAAGTCTCAATTGACGAGATCATGGCCAGCGCAGGATTGACGCGCGGCGGGTTCTACAATCATTTCAAAACCAAGGATGAGCTCTATGCAGAAGCCATCTCGCTGACCCTTGAATGTGAAAAAGCCGGCCCCGAGGGCAGCAAGATCGATTTCACGCTGCCGCCGGAACGACTTGCCCAGATAATCATCTCTGCTTACCTGTCCGACCAGCACTTCAAGGATGTTGAGGACTCGTGCCCCCTGATCGCCCTTCCATCAGACACGTCGCGTGGTGGCCCGCCAGTTAGACAAGCCTACCAGCAGGTGCTCGAGGCGATGATTGGACTGTTTCAGGCGAGCCAGACTGGTGAGGCGGACGCACGGCAAAAGGCTATCGCAATTGCAACAATGTGCATCGGAGGCATGGTGCTGGCCCGCGCGGTCGATGATGTGCAGTTGAGCGAGGAGATCCGGGATGTTGCCCGAGGTACGGCGTTGGAAACGGGTGGTTGGAGCGAAACACAGGTGGTTGCTGCGGCCGAGTGAACGAACCAGAAAGTTTCAGTAGCGTTTCCGCGTGGCCCGGAGGTATATCGGCAGTTCTAGTGCTTCTTTTTGAATCGCTTACGCAATTGCTCGCAAGGGTCTTCACGATCCATGCGCGGCGTAAACCAGACATAGTCGGCGACAGGTTCACCGTCCGGACCTGTGGGGATTAGCTCCTCCGGCGTTTTGGCCGTTTTTTCCGCCTCCAATAACAAGACGGTTACGATCTTTGCATCCGGCACACGCCGCGTCAGATACCAGGGGACCGCGCCATCGGCCTGCACATGGCCGTTGCCGGCGATCAGAATGGCATCACCATTGCCTGCCGCCCTGATCATGCTATCGGCGAGAACCGCGTCGCGCAGGCGTTGGACGTTGACCATTCGGCCGAGCGCATTCCGTGGCATCAGTTCGCAATGAGATTTGTACAGATCATCGAGCAGCGCACTTTCCAAAGCCGCACCAAGAGGCATATCGAGAAGAAGCGCCGTGCGACGCTTGGTATCAATCACGTCCATCCCTTCCTTGCCGACTTTCTTCAGGGTCGGGCGGTCGATATCGCCGGAGTGGAGCGGTAACTTCAGGCGAAATGCCGCGTCCGCGATGGGTTGATAAATGCGCCATTCGGGCCAGCCGCGCGCTTCCCATTTCAAAGCAGCGCCGAGACCGGCAGCATCGGCCTTTGGGCTTGCGAGATAGGCCTGCAACGCCGGCGTTTCATCCTGAGTAATCATTTCCATCACCAGTGCCGGCTTTCGGTTCGCCGATGCCTTGTCAACCAACCATGCCTGCAGCCTGTGATGGTCCGGATTGTCGTGAATTTCGCCCGCTAGCACAAAGCGTGCCTCAGCGACCGACTTGGCCAGCGTCTCCGGGCTCACAAAGCGCTTTTCGCGCACCGACCAGATTTGGCCTGTGAGGGCATGATCCTTGAGCAACGCGGACTGCCAGTCACGCCATGGTGGTGTGGTTTCCGCCCACGCCAACGTGCAGAGGGCCAGGGTCAGACAAACAGCCGACAGGAACTTGAGAGGGGCAGTGGTACGCATGGGGTCAATCACTGCCCCAAGAACGTGCAGGGGCCAAGAGGGTGAATGGCCGCAAGCGGGATCAGACTTTTGTCCGTTGTCCGCGTGCGAGCAAGTCGAAGCGATGGGCCGGAACGACAATGCAATGGTGAAGGTCTCTGAATGGCTCCCGAAGGTCAACCCGCCAGCGGCTGTTGCTCTTGAAGGGCGGTTTCGCCATTGGCTTCACGGATCAGGTTGATGAATCGCCGAAACAGATAGTGGCTGTCCTGAGGGCCAGGCGAGGCTTCAGGGTGATACTGCACGGAAAAGACAGGCTTGTTTTTCAGACGGATTCCACAATTTGACCCGTCGAAAAGGGACACATGGGTTTCCTCGACCGTCTCGGGGAGGCTCTCGCGGTCCACGGTGAAGCCATGATTCATCGAGGTGATTTCGATTTTTTTGGTAGTGAAGTCTTCTACGGGATGATTGGCGCCGTGATGGCCCTGATGCATTTTCTGTGTCTTTGCCCCAAGTGCCAGCGCCAACATCTGATGGCCGAGGCAAATGCCGAATAGGGGCAGATCCGAGTTCACCAGCTTTCTGATTTCGGGAACCGTATATTCCCCCGTTGCCGCCGGGTCACCGGGACCGTTGGAAAGAAAAACACCATCAGGTTTGCGGGCGAGAATGTCTTCAGCACTCGTTTCCGCCGGCACCACGGTCACCTTGCATCCAGCACTTGCCAGGCAACGCAGAATATTTCGCTTGAGCCCATAGTCGACAGCGACCACGTGAAATTTCGCGTTTTCCTGCTTGCCAAATCCGTCTTCCCGCGTCCACAGGGTTTCGTCCCATTCGTAGGATTGGCCGCAAGTGACATCCTTCGCCAGGTCCATGCCGTCGATTCCCGGCCACGCGGCAGCTTCCTTTTTTAATGCATCGAGATCGAACTGGGCCTTCTCGTCATGGGCGATGACCGCGTTCGGCATGCCATGCTCGCGGATCAGTGCGGTTAGTGCCCGGGTATCGACACCGGAGATGCCGATGATGCCGCGCGCCTTGAGCCATTCGTTCAGATGTCCCATGGAGCGGTAATTCGACGGATCTGTAATCGCCGCCCGCAGGATGCAGCCGCGCACGCCCGACCCGGCGGCAAGGTTTGATGTCTCGATATCGTCGGGATTGGCGCCGACATTTCCCACATGAGGGAAGGTAAAAGTGATGATTTGTCCGGCATAGGAAGGGTCAGTCAGGATTTCCTGATACCCGGTCATGGCGGTGTTGAAGCAGACTTCGCCGACCGCATGACCGGTTGCACCAACGCCTGCGCCCTCAATCACGGTGCCGTCTGCCAGGACCAGTCGGGCGGTGCGGGGTGGCACCTGCCAATTGCTTGCGGTTTGTGAGGTTTTTGTGTCGGCTGATGCGTTGCTCATGGGCAATTGGCCTTTGCGGGGTGTGCCGGCAGCCAAAGTGGCCGGAGACTACGGGAAGGAAGGTAATGGGTCAACCGATTCAGAAAGATTTATTCTTATTTGAAATCAATATGTTAGTTCGAAAAAACGTGTTGCGTTTCGCGCCAAGCATGCATTACCCTATGACCCGATCGCCAGAGCGAAACGAAGATTCCCATGCGTGAAGAAATCAACGAAGCCCTCAAGGCAGCCGTGAAGCTGCAGGATAAGCGTCGCATGTCGACGTTGCGGTTGATCAATGCCGCAATCAAAGACCGCGATATTGCCGCGCGTTCGCACGACCAGAAGTGCGTGTCGGATGCGGAGGTCATGGAAATCCTGGCCAAAATGGTCAAGCAGCGCAGAGAGTCCATCAAGACCTATACAGAGGGCGGTCGGCCGGAACTCGCCCAGCAGGAACAGGAAGAGATTGAGATCATCCAATCATTCCTGCCGAAGCAGCTCAGCGAGGATGAAATCCATACGGCGGTTATAGGCGTCATGGAAGAGATCGGTTGCGAGGGTCTGAAAGACATGGGTAAGACCATGGGCATGCTGAAAGAGCGCTATACCGGTCAGATGGACTTTGGCAAAGCCAGCCAGATCGTAAAGACACAGATTCAAGAGCGTTGCGGGTAGGGGCCATTCGGGCTCTTTTTTTTCGCCTTCAATCCGATTTCTCATCCGGTTCAAATTCGAGAATATCCCCTGGCTGGCATTTGAGCACCTCGCAGATTTTCTCCAGTGTCTCGAACCTGACGCCTTTCACTTTGCCGGACTTGAGCAGCGATACATTCTGCTCGGTGATGCCGATCCGCTCAGAGAGCTCGCGCGAACGCATTTTATTCTTCGCCAGCATGACATCCAAATTCACGATAATCGGCATGAGGTTTCAGACAATCCTGCGGTTTTCTTCGGCGATACGGACCGCCTCCGCCATGACCAGGGCAATGGCAAGCAGCAGGCCGCCAAGCGTCGCGGCCAGATAATCATTGAGCGAGAACTGCAGGACCAAATGCCGCCTGCCCGGTAGCGCACCGGCTGTTAGAGCAACGCTCAGGGCGGCCTGCACAAGTGGGCCGATCGCGACCGCACCAAGTATGGCAACCGCGATGCGGCGCAGCCGGCTGCTCGCTTCCACGGTGAAGATTTCACCCTTCCTGTACCCCGCGAACAGACAGAAAGCCTGATAGAGGGCATAGAAGATGACCATCAGGGGCAGCGAAGAGATAAGAAATCCGATGAGGCGCGTCTGTCCATCAAGAGTCACATCCGCCATCGGGATCTGAAGTCTGGAAACCACGACCGATTCAATAATCGTTGGAGAGATCCACACCCAGGCCATGCCGAGCTCGGCGAGAACGGCGCCAACGACAACAGCAATTTGCATGACAAGTGACAGGCGGCGGATTCTCTGCATCGGTTCGCGCGTTTGATCGATCGCGTCTGGCATTTCCCGAAACTCCATATTGATAAACAGCAATTATTTATCGTTATACAATAAAAATTGATTGTGACAATATGAAGGCCGCCATGTGCCGGTTGTTGTGATGTTGGCTTGATTAGAACCCGCTAAAGGTCGCAAACCCGGACACAGGTTCGCGTTCAGTAACGAGCGCGTTTTCCGGTGCGCGCTCATCGATGTGGCCGAGTGCCATACCGCACACCACTTCCTCGCTATCTGGAATATCGAGTACGTCGATGACCACACGGTGAAATTTCACCCATGCCGCTTGCGGGCAGGTGTGTAGTCCCTGTCCTCGAGCCGCAACCATGACATTCTGAATGAACATTCCGAAATCGAGCCAGCTGCCCTGCTCAAGCACCTTGTCGATTGTGAAGATGAGGCCGACGGGCGCGTCAAAGAACAAATAGTTGCGTCCATGCTGGACGTGGGTCTTTTCGCGCTCACCCTTCTTGATGCCAAGCAGTCCATACAGATCCCAGCCTACCTTGCGGCGGCGCGTGATGTAGGGCTCGGGGATTTCCGCCGGATAGTAGGTATAGGAGTAGTTGTGCTGGTCGGCTTCTGTGTCATGGGCATGCGAGGCTGTGCGGCAGAGCTTGGCGAGGGCCTCACCGGAGAGGGCGCGCACCTTCCAGGGCTGAATGTTGGTGCCACTTGGCGCCCGGCTGGCCACAGCGAGGATATGTTCGACCGTTTCGCGTGGCACCGGCGTTGGAAGAAAGGCGCGCACCGAGCGCCGGCTGATTATCGCTTCATCGACGGCATTTGTCATGGGACTTCATTTTCCAGGGATTCTGTGGCGCGGGTGACTATAGCGCTCGACGTTAGGCGGCGTTAGATTTGGTTTCCAGGGTGGGTTGTAGAGTATTGTTTGGTTAACTGCATGTGGCTTTTTCCGTTTGAATACAAAAACGCGATACCTATATTCAGTGTGCGTATCGAGGGAGAGTGTTATGAAAATCCCGTCTGCAATTGCTGGAATTATCGCCGTTGGTACGTTCGTACTGATGGCTTTTTCTGCCCCCACACCTTCTGAAGCCGGTCATGTCTATTTCGGCTACCGTGGGCCCCATGTTGGGATCTATGTCGCGCCCCGGCCCTATTACAGACCGTATCGGCCCTATTATTATGGACCGCCGCCGGTTGTCTATCGCCCCTACCGCTATTATCGGGGACCAGTCTATGGTGGTGGTCGCTGCGCCCGCTGGGCGGCGCGGTGCACGGCGCGTTGGGGTGTTGGCAACCCGAACTTCCGTGGATGTATGAGATATCACCGCTGCTAACGAAGTTTTTGGTGAGCCGGTCGTGCGTCTAGTTCAGACGTTCGACCTTGGCCGCCAGATCTGGCACAAGCGTGACGCGATAGGTCGCGTTTTCGCAAGTGAGAAGCCAGACGGTTTCGTTTGGCTTAGACGTCTTCGTGTCCCGTTTGGCGTCCTGCGGCTTTTCGCATTTAAACCCCTGATCACG
>DEIT01000254.1:0-3381 GCA_002352635.1 Hyphomicrobiaceae bacterium UBA2767
CGGCAACATTTGATCTGCGACAATGCGGTGCTATGCAGTTTGTGCTGGGTTTTCATCGCGGAAGCTTCGATTTTGGCAAAGAGCCGGAGTGCTCGCTTTTGTCAAAGAACGGCACGCTAACTGATCGTGGCATGGGTTTGCGGTGTCCCGGAGCTGATCTTTTGAAAGGGCCGTTCGAACTTGAGTATTAGACCTGATTTGAGAGAACTCATGACGCCTTTTTTGCTGACTTTTGCCATTGTGCATTGCGCAGACGAGGCGGTGATGGCGTCTGATCAAAAAAGCTCCAGGAGCATTATTGCCGAACATTGCATCGAATGCCATCGCGTACCAGGCTTCGCCGAGGAAGCTCGAAATCCCGATATCAAGGCACCGGACTTTCAGGCTATCGCAGACGATCGCAAAACCTACACGACCAAACGGTTACACGCGTTCTTGCGTCAGCCACATTTTCCCATGAGGGCGCTCATATTGTCTGAAAGCGACATCCAGAATCTGATCAATTACATCCGGGGGCTCAGAAAGGGTTCCTCTGAAATCGATTGACCTTTTCAGTCACAGGTTTAATTGCAATCGGTGAGCTGTGGTTTGCCAGCTAAAGACGTCTCAAAACAAAAGGCGGGTGGCGATGATTATGCGAAACGTCGGTCCGGTCATTTTGTTCCTGATGCTTATTTCGGAACCTGCAGAGGTGAACGGTCAGGAGTTGGGCAATCCCACCGCTGGGCAGAAATACGCAGAGGTAACCTGCTCGGAATGCCATGCAGTGTTGCCGAATGACACCGCATCGAAAATCGCAAAAGCAACGGCCTTCGGGACTGTTGCCAACTCGCCGGGCATGAACGAACTTGCAATCTCGGTATGGCGTCAGACCACCCACCTGAGCATGCCCAATATCGTGGTGAAGCCAAACGACATGAATGATGTCGCTGCATATATTGTGAGCCTGAAGGATTGAGGCGAATGGTCCGATCGTTGCGCAGAAATATTGATGTGTTCCGGCCGATCGGAACTGCTTGTCTGCTGGCCTTGATTTGCGCCCATGCCGCATTTGCCTATTCCGTCACCGAATGCGCCCAGGCTAGGGACCCGAACCTGAGAATAACGGCCTGCTCTGAGCTGATCACGCAAGCTAGCGTAGACAAGAAAAGCCGGACCGGCAACGAGTTGGGCGTGCTCTACCGGCGGCGCGGCAGCGCCTATCTAGAAACGGGAAAGTCCCCCGAAGCGATCGTGGATTTCTCAGAAGCGATCCGCCTGAAGCCCGGTTACGCGCTGGCCTTTTACGAGCGCGGTCGGGCCGAGCTATCCCTCGGCAACCGGGACCGGGCCAAGGCCGACTATGATATGGCCATTCAGCATGGACCGCGTTATTGGCCTGCCTATGTGTCACGCGGCTATCTACGCCTGATCAACGGCGACTTTGAAGGCGCCATCGCCGACTTCAGCCGTGCCATCGAAATCGAACCAAACAATGCCGTCGCATTCAACAACCGTGGCTTGGCCTGGAGCAAGAAGGGCGACCCGGCCAACGCGCTCGCTGATTACAGTGTCGCTATAAAACTGAATGACCGCTACGCCCTAGCCTTCGCCAATCGCGGGCACCTTCACGAAGGACTTGGAAAGCTTGACCAGGCCCGGGCGGATTTCACGATGGCGCTGTCCTTCGATCCTGCGCTGTCCTTAGCTGCTGCAGGATTGAGGAGAGTCGGTGTCAATCCTGTCGTTACGGCAGAAAGCGATCATATCGTCGATGAAGGGCGTTCTCGGGTCGAAGTCAACTGCTCGCCGTGCCATGCAGTCAGCGCGAAGGAGGCGAGCCCCAATCCGAAGGCGCCACCATTTCGAACCATTGGCAATCTCTATCCGATGCTAATGCTGCGCGACCCAATCTCACGCGGCCTTGCCTACCCGCATCGGGACATGCCGAAGTTCAACTTCTCGGGCGAGGAAATCGACGCAATCATCGCGTTTATCAGCTCTCTGCCCGCGAGCGAGTAGGAGTGGCCTGTCCCATCCGCCACCGCCGGCGTGCAGAAAGACCTGAAATTGTAAACGCACCGAGATGGCCGTGTTCCATCCTCAGGGAGTATGGATGGACTGCGACAAGAGTGACCAATCTCTGTGTTTGGCACCTAGCGGACATGAATCGTCCCAATGTATTGAGGCAACTCCTGACCCTGATTGGACCTGGTGGGCCGTGTGAGAACGGCGTGTAGTGGCAGCCGCCCGAATGGGATCACGACAGTTCCTCTGCACTTGCATAACGTTAAGTTGACAACGCCGAGCGCTGTGTATTTGCCATCACGCCACGCCCTGCAGCGCCACGCGGCTGCAACTATGCTTTATCTTGCGCTTCGGGCTGATGTGATCGACGCGGTGGATGCGCTCGTAGACGGTTCCGTTGATCTCCTCGAAGTATCGAAGCTCGACCGAATAGGGATAGACGCGAGTGTGGCGCGATCTCGATTTCTGGGAAGTCATAATGGTTCTCCGGTATTGCCGCTTCATTGTTGTGGATTTGGTTGTTTGAGGATGCCGCGATGTTCACAATGTCAAAAATCCATCCGGCTCCAGGCTGGTCGCAAGCATCACAATGTTGATATTTTCATGGGCCTGCCAGCTTGCGGACTGTCTGTTGGCAGGGTCCAACCAAAAGGTTTTTATAGCCTCTCCCACAGGAATATTGGCCATCAGTCTTTCCAGACAACGCATTATCGTGTCATGCGCTTCAAGATGCGTATTACCGTCCAGCAAGACATTCATCTTCGCAACTGCACGCAATCCGATGACCAGTCCCAGCTCACGAAATGCAAGGCGGGTGTCTGCCCGGGATTCAAGGCTGTTTCGAGCAGGAAATATCTCCAGTCCCGCACATGATGATTCAAGCAGCGCCGGTAGCAAACCGTGATCGTCAAGCCCGTCCTGATCTGTTTTCATTTGCAAAATCCTGTAGGCATCGAACAACAAACCACCAATTCCGAGTGGATCATCTGTTGTCCAGTTTGTCCGCCGGCACATGTCCGCCAGATCGGCAATCTCGTCGACCAGATCGAATGGTGCCGCGGCACTGGATTGGCGAGCCGACAGGCGATTGAGCTCATGATAGGTCACAAAGCCATCGAGCGGATCGTGGTCGCCCATTGAGGGTATGAGTGGATAAGTGAGATCAATGCTCATCTTCCAATACATGCGCTTCGGCGCTTCTGAGGACAGGCGATGAACAAACGCGCGATGCGCAGTTCTGGCAAGCTCGCAGGCTCGGAGATTATGAATTGGATCATCGGTCAATGCGCTGACCTGATGAAGGGCGTGCATCCACTTAGTCAGATAGTGGTAATACTGGCCGTCACGGTCCCATTCCAAACGCTCGTCATAGGC
>DEIT01000254.1:3493-5002 GCA_002352635.1 Hyphomicrobiaceae bacterium UBA2767
TGAACCTGATCGACAAGATCCAGCGCGAGCTGGCAGTATTTTCCATGACCCGTGAGACGATACAACCCAAGGAAATTGCACACCGCAAATGCGTCGGTCCAAAGATACCGTTGCGGCAAGTGACGTGATGACGACAAACCGGTCTTGCTCGCAAACCGCTCCATGATCTCGCTGACTGCCCAGTTATACTCCAGCGCCTGCATGGGTGATTTCCTCCTGATCCACGCCCTCTTCGGCACCTCTGCTGAGGAACGGCGTTGTCAATATAATGGGTGCGGCAAAGCCCCGTTTGACTCAGAACAAGGCAAATGATCGCCCAATCCTCATGATTGTCAGTTGAATATCGGCGCACACAGGTGCGGTCCGCGAGCCACAGCCTGCTCGGCCAGTGAGGACAAACGGAAAGGTCGTTGCCATGAGTGACTTCGCAAAGCTGCGTGAGCAGATGGTGTCAGAGCACATTCACGCGCGTGGTGTGCGTGATGAACGCGTGCTGGAGGCAATGCGCAAAGTCCCTCGTGAAGCATTTGTTCCGCAAGACGTGCGTGAACACGCCTACACCGACATACCCTTGCCGATCGCGGAAGGTCAGACCATTTCCCAGCCCTACATCGTCGCCTTCATGGTCGAAGCTTTGGCACTCCAGGGTGGAGAGAAAGTCCTCGAAATTGGTGCGGGGTCGGGCTATGCCGCGGCTGTTCTGGCCGAGATCGCTGGTGAAGTCTACGCCATCGAACGCATCGGTCAGCTGGCCGAACAAGCGGCGTCGCATCTGATGGACGAGGGGTATAGAAATGTTCATGTCCTGCATGCGGATGGAACCAGGGGCTGGGACGAACATGCACCCTTCGACGCCATACTGGTTTCGGCAGGTGGGCCGGTCGTTCCTGAAAGTCTGAAAAGCCAGCTGGCAGTTGGCGGACGTATGGTCGTGCCTGTCGGCAGCAATTCCCGCAGCCAGGAGCTCATTCGCATCACCCGCAGGGAAGGTGGCCAATTCGACCGCGAAGATCTCGCGGATGTACGTTTTGTTCCCCTCATCGGCGAGGAGGGCTGGGAATTAAAGGAACCTGCCCCTGAAACAACCCGCCCACGACTGATCCAAGCCAGACCGAGGGCCAGTGAGGGGCTGCCCGGCCTGCTATCGCGCCATGGAGAGGCGTTTGAAGACCTCGAAGACGCCGAAATTGGTCCTCTCCTGGAACGCATCGGTGACGCCCGGATCGTTCTCATTGGTGAGGCGAGCCACGGAACATCGGAATTCTACCGGATGCGTGCCCGCATCACGCAACGGCTGATTGAAGAAAAAGGATTCACCATTGTTGCCGCGGAAGCCGATTGGCCCGACGCGGCGCGCATCGACAATTATGTACGTCACCGCGATGTTTCCCCCTCTGAGTGGGAGGCGTTTGCGCGCTTTCCGATATGGATGTGGCGCAATGAAGAGGTGCGTGACTTCGTTGACTGGTTACACGAACACAACAAGTCGAAACCGTTCGACTTTCGCAC
>DEIT01000163.1 GCA_002352635.1 Hyphomicrobiaceae bacterium UBA2767
TGCGTCACTTTCCGCCGCACGCGCCCAGTTGAGGAATGCCGAACTGAACCTGGAATGGACGGAAGTCGTCGCGCCGATTGGTGGGCGCGTTTCCGATACGCCGGTGGATGTCGGCAACCTTATTTCCGGGGGGCAGGACGCCTCGACAATACTGACACGCATTGTGTCGCTCGATCCCATTCATTTCACGTTCGACGGAAGCGAGGCGGACTATCTTAAATACCAGCGCCTCGCCCGCTCTGGCCAGCGGCCATCCTCGCGCGACAACGCGAATCCGGTGGCTGTCCGCCTGATTGACGAGCAGAAATTCCGTCACCGGGGGAAAATGGATTTTGTCGACAATGCGCTTGATCCGAAGTCCGGAACCATCAAGGGACGCGCAATTTTCGAGAACAAGGATACCCTTCTGTTGCCGGGGATGTTCGGGCGGATGCGTCTGTTTGGCGGCGATTTTGATGCGATTCTGATTCCCGATAGCGCAATTGCGTCAGATCAGTCGCGCAAGATCGTCATGACTGTGTCCTCGGACGGTTCTGTTACCACCAAGGTGATTACGCTCGGCCCTATCGTTGATGGACTGAGGGTGGTTCGCTCCGGCCTGAGCGAGAACGATCAGATCATTATTTCTGGATTGCAGCGGGCCCGTCCCGGACAAAAGGTCAAACCGGAAGTGGGAAAGATCTCCGCCGACTCACAGCAAACAAATTAAGCGACGAAACCGGCGATAGCAGGCACATAGATGCGCTTATCACATTTTTTTATTGACCGGCCGATTTTCGCAGCGGTGATTTCGATCATTCTGACGATCGTCGGCGCGATATCGTATTTTGCGTTGCCTGTTTCCGAATATCCGGAGATTGCCCCTCCGACAATCGTCGTGAGCGCAACCTATCCAGGCGCGTCAGCCGATGTGATTGCAGATACGGTTGCGGCTCCCCTCGAGCAGGAGATAAACGGTGTCGAGGGGATGTTGTACATCTCGTCTCAATCGACGGGCAATGGGGCAACGGCCATCAATGTCGTTTTTCGCCCTGGCACTGATATCGATCTGGCCCAGGTTCTGGTGCAGAACCGTGTTTCTGTCGCGGAGCCCAGGCTGCCAGAGGAAGTGCGCCGGCTTGGTGTAACGGTTCGCAAGAACTCGCCTGACCTGATGCTGGTCATTCATCTCACGTCACCTGACGGAACGTTCGACCAGCAATACATCTCCAACTATGCGACCCTCAACATCAAGGACGTGCTCGCACGTCTGGACGGTGTCGGCGAGGCGCGCGTGTTTGGCGCACGCGATTATTCCATGCGGATCTGGCTTGACCCTGCATTGGTTGCAGCACGAAACCTGACGGCTTCGGAAGTTGTTGCAGGATTGCGGCGAGCCAATCTGCAGGTGGCGGCCGGGGCACTGAACCAGCCGCCGGCGACTTCGGAGGGTGCATACGAGCTATCGGTGAACACGCTGGGGCGTTTGACTACCCCAGAGCAATTTGCCGATGTTGTTATCGCTCGCGACGACAACGGGCGCATTACCCGCGTCCGCGATATCGCACGTGTGGAACTGGGGTCACAGGACTATACGATCAACGCATATCTCGACAACAAGGTCGCAACCGCGATCGTCATCTTTCAACGTCCAGGGTCCAATGCACTTGCAACGGCAGAATCGATACTCACGACCGTTGAACGGCTTTCCAAGAGTTTTCCGTCAGGCCTTGCATATTCGGTCGTCTACAACCCGACCGAATTTATCCAGCGGTCTATTGATGCGGTGATCACGACCTTTTGGGAGGCGCTGATCCTCGTCGTCCTCGTGGTCATCATCTTTTTGCAAACGTGGCGCGCCGCAATTGTACCGATTGCCGCGATTCCGGTGTCATTGATCGGGACGTTTTTCGTCATGACGGTCTTCGGATTCTCGCTCAACAACCTGACCTTGTTTGGTCTCGTGCTGGCTATCGGCATTGTTGTTGATGACGCGATTGTCGTTGTGGAAAATGTCGAGCGCTATCTCCGCGAAGGCCTGTCGCCACGAGATGCCGCTTACAAGACCATGAGCGAAGTCGGCGGCGCGCTGATCGCGATGTCGCTGGTGCTGCTGGCGGTCTTCATTCCATCCGCTTTCATCACCGGAATTTCCGGATCATTCTATCAGCAGTTTGCCCTGACGATTTCCGCATCAACGTTGATATCACTCATGGTGTCATTGACGCTTTCTCCAGCGCTGTCGGCACTTCTGCTCAAGCCTCACAAAAAGAAAAAGGCCAAGGCAAAGGGCTTTTTCGCGGCACTCACATGGCCGCTGCGGAGGTTTTTCGATGGTTTCAATTGGGTGTTTGACAAGCTGTCAAATGGTTATGGGGCTATGGCCCGTCGACTAATCCGTTTTGCCGGCGTCGTGCTGGTCGTCTATGGCGGTCTTATATTCCTGACCTATTATCAGTTCGTCAGGACGCCAACCGGGTTCATTCCACCGCTTGATCGCGGCTACTTCATTACCGCGTTCCAACTCCCTCCGGGTTCGACGTTGAAGCGAACGGACGCGGTCATTCAGCAAGCCTCCAGCGTCCTGCTTGCCCGCAAAGGTGTTAAACACGCGGTTGGCTTCGCAGGTTTCGATGGCGCGACCTTCACGAATGCTCCCAACGCAGGCGTCATCTTCGTGACCATGGAAGACTTTGCCGACCGGGTGGAGCAGGGCCTGACGGCGGATGCCATCCTCGCCGATTTGCGCGCCCAGATGTTCAGAATACGCGATGCAAACATTTTTGTTCTGCCGCCACCATCTGTGCCGGGTATCGGGACGGGCGGCGGCTTCAAGCTGTACGTTCAGGATAGAGCAGGGCGCGGGGCCCGTGCGCTGGAGCAGGCGGCATGGGGTATTGCCGGACCGGCAAACGGAACACCGGGGCTAACGCAGGTCTTCACCCTGTTCAGCACGGCCACACCACAAATTTTCGCGGATATCGATCGCACCAAGGCTGAAAAACTCGGTGTTCCCATCACCAGAATCTTCGACACGCTGTCGATCTATATGGGCTCGGTTTTCGTAAACGATTTCAACATCCTTGGGCGCACCTATCGCGTAACCGCCCATGGCGACAATCCATATCGGTTGACGGTCCGCGACGTGGCCAATCTGAAGACCCGATCAGATTTCGGCGAGATGGTGCCACTCGGATCGGTTGCGACCTTCAAGAACACCTCTGGCCCCTATCGTGTACCGCGCTACAATCTGTTCCGCGCGGCGGAGGTCCAGGGATCAACACTGCCTGGCTTCTCTACGGGCCAAGCTATTGCGGCAATGGAGGCTCTGGCAGAAAGAAACCTGCCTTCGGGTTTCGACTATGAATGGACGGAACTGGCCCTTCAGGAAAAAATTGCAGGAAACACTGCCACAATTGCCTTCCTTCTCGCTGTCGTATTCGTGTTTCTCCTGCTGGCCGCTCAGTATGAGAGTGTGGTCCTGCCGCTCGCCGTCATTCTCATCGTTCCCATGTGCCTGCTGGCAGCAATTTCCGGCGTCATCCTTAGAGGAATGGACAACAATATCCTCACACAGATCGGGTTCGTGGTCCTGATCGCTCTTGCCGCCAAAAACGCGATCCTGATTGTCGAATTTGCCAAACAGGCGGAAGAGGCAGGCGCCAATCGTGTTGAGGCAACCATACAGGCTGCCCGAACACGCCTGCGGCCGATCCTGATGACGTCATTCGCCTTTATTCTTGGTGTCGTACCTTTGGCGATCGCTCAGGGAGCAGGCGCGGAAATGCGTCAGGCTCTGGGAACGGCCGTATTCTTCGGTATGCTCGGCGTGACACTATTCGGATTGATATTCACGCCCGTCTTCTATGTGGTTTGCCGGGCAATGCTGGATATCAAGCCAGCCAGCATTGTGAAGCGGCGGCAGCAATCGTAAGACTGATCTTTGTCCGGAAACCAATTGGACTCTGGTTAGATCTTGACGGAGGCTGACAGTCTGCTGAAGCAAGGAAGGCGCAAATGGCCGCGTTCATCCCGCCAACGATCGATCCACCCACTCGTCCGCTGGGTGTGCTCGCGAGCCTTCGTGCGGTTCGCAAGAATGCGCTGTGCGTACTTCCGGCCATCAGCTTCACGCAGCCAATCGTTTCGGGCAGGACTGGTCTCGGGCGTTGGCACATGGTCCAGGGCCCGGAGGGCTTGAAGCGAATTTTCCTCGATAACGTAGACAACTATCCGAAATCGGAAGTCATGATCCGGATGCTGCGGTCGGCTGTCGGTGAGAGCCTCTTTACCTCGGAGGGTTCGAGATGGCGCTGGCAACGCCGCGCCATCGCGCCCGTATTCGCAACGCGTAATGTTCGCTCGCTTGCGCCTGTGATGACGCAGACGGCGGAACGCGCCACAGCGCGGCTTGCTGCACAATCCGGTCCAACCGAGATGGTCCGCGAAATGTTGTCGGCGACATTCGACGTTATCTGCGAAGTCGCCCTGTCAGGGAAAGAACATTTTGATGCGGAAGAATACGGTGCGGCCATCATCCGTTACTTCGTGACCGTTGGGCGTGCCTCTTTGCTTGATTTCCTCGATCTGCCGCACTGGATTCCAAGGCCCGGTGAATTGCGGGGGCGGGGTGCGGTCCGCACCATGCACCGGATGGTGGCACAGGCGATTGAAGCACGGCGGCTTAAAGGTCCGGGCGAGCTTCAGGATCTTCTCGACTATATGCTCAAGGCCGAGGACCCTGAAAGTGGTCGACGGATGACGCCAACCGATCTGCTGCACAACATGCAATTCTTCATCGTTGCGGGACATGAGACGACGGCGCTCGCCCTTGCCTGGACCCTCTTCCTGCTTTCACATGACGAAGGTGTACAGGCGCGGGCGCATGATGAAGCGCGTACGGTGCTGGGAGAACGTGCGGCGGGCGCTGAAGACTTGCCGCGCGCGCCTTACATTGAACAGGTCCTGCAGGAGGCTATGCGGCTCTATCCGCCGGTCGGCCTCTTGGCACGCAACGTTCTGGCCCCGGATGAGCTCTATGAGCGCGAGATTCGGCGGCGCGATACCGTGTTCCTGAACATTTTCGCACTTCACCGCCACGAACACTTCTGGGATCAGCCCA
>DEIT01000049.1:0-21797 GCA_002352635.1 Hyphomicrobiaceae bacterium UBA2767
AGTTATGAGCGCGGCGAGACAAAGTTCCTGGGCCAGCCGATTATCATGAGCCGCATGGAAACCGGCGTGCGCATGCCGCCGCCAAAGCGTGGTCAGCATACAGATGAGATCCTGGGTTCGCTCGGCTACAGTGCGGAAGACATAAAAGGCCTGCACGACAGGGGCGTTATTTAGCCCATCTCCAAACCCCACGGAAAACATTCAATGCTGGATATTGCCGCAACTGACGAAAAGCTCATTGGCCGCAAGGATGGTGCGGTTGGTCAGGTGATCTTCAACAATCCCGAACGGCACAATGCTGTATCTCTGGAAATGTGGGAGGCCATGAGCACGGTCATGGATGATCATCTCGCAGATGACGACATCCGTGTTCTTGTTGTAACCGGCACCGGCGGCAAGGCATTCGTCTCGGGAGCAGATATCTCGAAATTTGAATCGGAGCGCGCAACCAAGGAGGCGGTTGCAGCCTATTCTGCAGCATCAAAGGCGGCATATGAGCGGCTCTATAACTTCCCGAAACCGACGCTGGCACGAATCCAGGGCTACTGTATCGGCGGCGGTGCCGCTCTCGCCATGTGTTGCGATATGCGAATTTGCAACGAAAGCGCACGGTTCGCCGTTCCCGCGGCGAAGCTCGGGCTGGGTTACGGTTATGATGGCCTGAAGCGGCTGTCGGATATTGTCGGCGTCTCACGGGCGATGGAGATTTTCTATACCGCGCGACAATTCTCCGCTCAGGAAGCCTACGACATGGGCCTGGTGAACGCGGCCGTGCCGGACGATCAACTGGACGAGGCCGTGTCCGACATCACGACGCGGATCGGCCAGAATGCGCCGTTGACGATCGCCGCGGTCAAGCGCGCTGCGCGCGAAATCACCAAAGATCCTCAAGACCGTGATCTCAAGACGCTGGAAGAGATGGTTCAGGCCTGCTTCGATTCTGAAGATTATATCGAGGGGCGCCGTGCCTTCATGGAGAAGCGCAAACCGGAGTTCAAGGGCCGCTAGGCGGCACAATCAGGAGAACACAAGAAGATGGTTGCTGCAGACGATTACCGCGAACAGATGAGTGAGGCCGAATGGCAAGCCCGCGTCGACCTCGCCGCTGCATACCGACTTGTCGACATGTTTGACTGGACCGATTTGCTCGGGACGCACCTGTCAGTGCGCGTGCCCGATGCACAGGACCAGTTCCTCATCAATCCTTATGGCCTACTGTTTGAGGAGATTACCGCGTCGTCGCTCATCAAGGTTGATGAGGAGGGCAATGTCCTTTCGCCCACCGATTACGACGTCAATCCGGCCGGGTTCGTCATTCATTCCGCGGTGCATATGGCAGTGCCCGAACTGGCCTGCGTCATGCACACGCACACGAACGCAGGCGTTGGCGTTGCCACCCAGAAACAGGGCATTTTGCCTCTGACCCAGCACGCTCTCACCGTGATCGCGACGACCAGCTATCACGACTATGAGGGCATCGCGACCGACCTTGATGAGCGCGAGCGTCTGGTGCGCGATCTCGGTGACAACCGCGTTCTGGTCCTTCGCAATCATGGGCTTTTGACGGTCGGACGCACGGTAGCGGAAGCATTTGTCTGGATGTACCGCGCCGAACGCGCCTGCCGCATGCAGCTTGCCTTCCAGCAATCGGGTGCCGAGGCAGTGGAAATACCCGAAGAAGTGCAGCGCGTCACGATCGAACGAAATCGCATCGCCAATTCGCCGCAAGGCCATCGCCCGGTCGGCACCAAGGAATGGCCGGCACTTTTGCGCAAACTCGACCGCGAAGACCAGAGCTACAAGACATAGAGATTTCAGTGGCGTCCACCGGATGTCCCGGTACGGCGTCAATGGCGCTTGCATATTTTGTTCTGGCTATGGGATGAAAGGCAGGCAGCGGGGGCGGATACTCTGGCGTCTGAGACAAAACATAGCGTGGAAACGCGCGGTGGCACGCGTGTGCTGGCCGGAGACCCCAGCACGCCTGGAAACGTCTGGCTGCGAGGTCCATTTATCGGCTCGCACGTCGCCGCCGCCGTGTTGATTGTAAGCTGGATTTTCCCTCCCACACGGAATTTGTGGGACTTGCTCGACATTGCGGTGTTCAAAGTACTGAATGGCTCTCTCGCGCTTGGAGAAGGGTGGCTGAATTTCTGGGCGTTCGCCAATCACCGATCGGTAGATCTGGTTTCAGGCTCCCTGTGTGCAGCGATTATCATCTGGTGGGTCTGGGGAGAACGACGGGACATACAAAACAGGCGTGCAGCTGCACTTGGCGCGTTAACGGTTCCACTTCTGGTCATCCCGTTTACGGCGCATCTGCTGATCAAATTCGTTTTCAACTTTCAGCGTTATTCGCCAACACTCGTCATCGATGATGCATTGCGGCTTACCAAGCTGATGCCGGGGTTCGAAACCAAAGACATTTCGATTTACAGTTTTCCCGGCGACCATGCCTTTATCCTGTTCTCGATCGCGTTTTATTTCTGGTACTACGCAAATCGGAAGGTTTTCCTGGCGATGCTGGCGCTGGCGGTTGTGTTCAACATTCCCAGGCTGGTCGGTGGGGCGCATTGGCTCACGGACGATATCATCGGCGGCATCGCGCCGGCTCTTATTGTGGTGGCCTGGGTTTGTGCGACGCCGTTCGCTTACCATTTTACGAGGCTCACACTGCCTGTCGTCAATGCGGTGGTTGGGCTTATTCCCGAGCGCTTGTGGATTCCTGATTACACAAAAACACCCAAGCGGAAGTAACGCGGCGAGCTCGCTCTAGATTTCCGGATTGCGCGGATTGTAGACCCGAGGCGGAATTTGCGGCTTCTTGAGCGGTTGCGTTGCAGGCGGAATTATCTCGACCGAAATCCCGCCACGCTCTTCCAGGGAGCGTTTCGAGAATGGATCAGTGACCACAACGCTGGAACGCGTGCGCGAGGCCTGCTCCATGGCATCCTCCAAATCCTCCGCATCCTGCTGTCGCCAGGGCAGCGAATAGAAGCGTGGCTCAATCATGCCGTTCAATCGCAGCCACATGTAAATAGCCTTGCCTTCATCAAAGCTGACACTGAGAACCTCGGCGCGATCGACATCTCGCTCAAGCCACGCCCACTCGACCGGCTTGGGCTTTGAAAGCAGGCCGACGAACTGGACATAGACAATCGGCATGAACAGCGTCATCGCGGCAAGCGCCAATACTCTTATGGGTGTTTTTCGTGGTGCCCAGATTGCGATGCTCGCGAGCAGGGCGGCAGTGCCCACGGTGGCTGCGAAGATATAGTAGATGACGTCCATGACGCGCTCCTATCCGTCTATTCCTTCTTGTTTCGGCGGCTCCGATAGCCCGTGATCAGCGGGCGCCGCAGAGTCGAAACACTTCCCTCCACCAGATCGCCGTCACCCGTGAGGCGGAAGCGAAATGCCGTTTCCTCCTGATTGCGCTCGCGAAGCTTTACCGTGGTCACGAGTATTTGCCGGGCGGAATCATATTTGCTTCGCACCGAGACGACGACTTTGGCGGGCACGTTCTTTCCGGAGGGTACGACCCCATACATATGGACATTGACGATATATTCACCTGGCGGAATGCCACGGCTGTAACTGATCTCATAATTTTCTTCGGTTGCGTCACCTTCAATGCCGAGGTCGTCACGCAGCAGGTTGAACACGTCATTGCCCTGGTTCCAGAATCCGACGGGCGTTGATTTTGGTCCCTTTACCCAGAGATCCACGTCCACATTCATGTCGCTGGGCCAATGCAATTCGACAATGACATTTCCTGGCGCTTTATGGTCCTCTGCGTCCTCTTCCTTTTTCTGGATGTGCGGCAGAAGCATGATGACCATGGCAACGAAGCCGACCAGCGTGAGCAGGATGACATCACGGAAGACGGTATCGGTATTATCGTCCTCGAACTCATCGAGCGGGGTCACTTGCTCTCTCCGAATCTGACGACTTCGGAAATAAGGTTGACCGTGCCGGTTGATAGTATCCGGTAGTTCACGTTGAGCCAGACATTGAGCACCGCGCCCAGCAACGTCGTGTAAAGCGCGATCGACATGCCCTGAATTAGCGTCGCAACCATGGTGGCGACGCTGTCGGCCTGGGACACGGCCTGCGCGTTCACACCCGACAGCGCGACAATAAAACCGATCACCGTCCCAATGAGGCCGAGAAACACTAGCAGATTGGCAATGGTGCGGACGATCTGGATGTTGTGGGCAAGATTCAGACGCAGCATGTTGATCTGGATGGCGCGGCTTTCCGCATTTTTTGTGCGCGCGGCAGCCATGTATTCCGAAACGCGCGCCGCGGCGACCTTTCCACCAGCCTTCAGATCATTGATTGCGAGAGACGTCCGCCATACCTTTTCTCCGCACAACACAAGCCCGTACAGGAATACGGCGAATATGATGCCCGACAGGACCGCCGTGTCAGGCTCAAAAAGCCCCGCGAGCCAGTCCTGCATCCATGCCGCAGCAATAAGCCCGGCCGCTACGATGTTGATCAGCGCGTAGCGCAAGACGAGTAGAAAGCGGTGTGCCAAGGTACCTCCTGCCTGTAAGAAATTATGCGTGAGCCGTCTGATGACGGAAACACGAAATTCTAGGATATACCTGCACGCCTGTCATAGGCTCCAGACGGTCCAACACCAGTTTGTGATGAAGCCTTTGCCTCAAGTTTGAGTGCCGCCGTTTACCTGAATAAGCTGGCCGTTGATAAACGCGCCTTCATCAGAGGATAGAAGGCAGACAGTAGCTGCGATCTCTTCTGGCAATCCGAGCCGACCCAGCGGAATTTTTGATTCCTGAGCAGCAATATGCGCCGCCATCTCCAGGTCATCGGGATGATCGCCGGCAATCGGACCGGGTGAGATGATGTTGGTCGATACTCCGCGCGCGCCAAATTCCTTGGCAAGAGCCTTGGTCAGACCCCAGGCGGCGTGCTTGGCGACGGAAACATGTGCCCGTCCGCTGTAACCGTGAATGGCGTTCATGCCGGCAATGTTGACGATGCGTCCCCAGCCCTTGTCGATCATGCCGGGCAGGCAAGCGCGCGACAGCCAGAATGCGGAAGACATGTCCACCGCGAGTACGCGGTTCCACTCTTTCTCGTCCATGTCGAGGAACGGGCTTTCGGGCCGGATTGCGGCATTGTTGACGAGAATGTCTACCGCACCGAATTTATCGAGTGCAGCGCCGGCAATCTCCCGGCAGTCCTTGGCACTGCCGACGTCGCCCATGGAAACGAGGGTTTCGACGCCAAGTTTTGCAGCTTCCGCAGCAACGGCATCGCAAGCGTCCTTGTCGCGCGACCCATTCAGGACGACATTGATGTCCCTGGCTGCCAGGGCGAGCGCGGTGGCGCGTCCGATGTTTCTTCCCGAGCCGGTGATCAGGGCGGTCCTGCGTATGTCCATCTCTATGTCCTCTGGATTGGCGGTCTTTTAGCTGGGTGTGTCGCCGGCGATGGTGATGCGATGCATGATCCGCTTGAAACCATGGTAATCGTTGATCGGATTGTGCTGCGTGGCACGGTTGTCCCAAAACGCGATGGTGCCGGGTTCCCATCTGAGACGGCACGTGAACTCAGGTCTCACCTGGTGCTCGAACAGATAATCAAGCAGTGGTTCGCTCTCCGCTTCACTCATTCCGTCAAAACGAATGGTGTGTGCGCCATTGACGTAAAGAGCCTTGCGGCCGGTTTCGGGATGGGTGCGGACAACGGGGTGAATGGCGGTCAGAACCGTTTCCGGTTCGACCTTGGCGCTGTCGGCCATGCGTTCCTGGCGTGTAGCCTGCACTCGTGGCCGGTTTGAGACGCTGACACCTTTGAGCGGATCCAGCAGTTCTTTCATGCCTTCCGACAGGGTTTGGTAGGCGAGGTACATGTTCGCAAACAACGTATCGCCACCATGGGGCGGCAACTCACGGGCGACCAGGATTGAGCCCATGGGAGGGATGTCCAGATATGTGGTGTCGGAATGCCAAAGCCCGCCAAAGTTCATTTTCTCATGCTCATATTTTACCACCAGCATGATTTCGGGGTAGCCTTCGACGCCTTTCACAAGTGGGTATTCAACTGTGTCGCCGAACCGCTTGGCGAAAGCGAGATGTTGCTCGGGAGTGATGTCCTGATCGCGGAAGAAGATCACCAGATGGTCGAGCAGCGCCTGGCGAATTTCCGCGATGATCTCATCGCTCAGTTCCTGAGACAGGTCGACGCCGAGTATGTCTGCACCCAGTGCCCCTGAAACGGGACGGATGTCGAGCGTATTCACTGCTGCGGCGGATTTTACTGTTTGCGGCACGTCATGTCCTCCCGGTGTTCTTGTGCGTCTTGTTTTGCCGGCAGTATAGCAATTCGATCTGCGCAAAGACTATGCCTTCTCATCCTCGCGCTCATTCGTTGTCAGGAAACGGGATATGATGAATTGCGCTCCGACCACAATCACCATGACGCGAAGCAAATGGTGGAGTGCGACGTAAGCGGGGTCAAAATTCAGCACCAGCGCGATCAGGTTCATTTCAGGCTGGCCGCCGGGTGCGTATGCAAGTGCCACGGCATACTCATTTATGCCCGTGACCCATACCACCAGTGCGGTAAAAAGGGCCGCACCGATGAGCAGCACGAGCGCATAGCCAAACGCCACTGAAACCGTGGTGGCGATATCGCGCAAGGTTAGTCCGAGAAACTGGCAGCCGATGTGTACGCCAATCACAAGCTGTGCAGCATTGACCAGTTCCAACGGAAGCCGCGTCTCCACCAATCCGAAAATATGCAGCGTCCCGTTGGCGAGCATCGGGCCGATAATTGCCGCGCCCGAGATGCCGGCGCGTCTTCCCGCCCAGTCGCCAACAATGCCACAGGCAACAAGAATAAGAACATCCTGAAGCGTGAGCGCTGAGAGACTTTCGGTGCCGGGTATGGAGCGCGACAGATCGATGGAACCCGAAAACTGAATCCACAGAGGCACAAGAACGACGATCACGAGAATGCGGGTGCTGTGAACAATGGACAGTCGCCGCAGGTCGCATTTGCAATCCTCGCCAATTGCAACCATCGTCTGAAACCCGCCGGGCACTGCAGCCAGAAAGGCTGTCACCCGGTCAAAACCGGGAAACAGACGGAAATAGGGATAGCCGAGGATACCGAGAAACACGACATACGGTGGCACAAACATCAGACTGATGGCCATTTCGCCGGCACGATCAATCATCTCCGGCGTAAATGAACTGCCGATAGCCAGTCCCAGCACGATGCGCATGAGCCGGGTTAGTGGCCGCGACGACTTGATCGGCACGCGCAGGGCGAGGGCGATCAGGCATGCGATCATCGATCCCAGAAACCATGGAAGCGGTAATTCGGTGTGTGCGTATGCTAAGGCGCCGGCAACGCCGATGATCAGTGTTGCGGTGATAAGCGCCACGCGCTTGAGTTCAAACGGGGCAAAATGGTGCCGCCACGCCGGCATGGAGTCTCTCGCGATATGGGATTTCAACGCCTGAACGGCGCACCGATTTTTTGCCCGATTCTTATGGCGAGCTTTGTTTCTCACACAATAACGCGTCGGCCCTTTAAGCGATAGGTCTGATGCTAGGAATTGGCGTTGAGTACACGTATGGGCCCGCCCTTCAACCAAGCAGCGACATTCTCCACCGCTTCGCCATAGACCAACTCATAAAGCTCTTTAACAACAAAGCCGGTGTGTCCGGTGAGCACCGCATTGTCGAGGCCTCGAAGGGGATGATCCGTTGGCAACGGTTCGACATCGTAAACATCGAGCCCGGCGCCAGCGATCCCACCGCTTCTCAGCGCGTCAATCAGTGCTGCCTCATTGACGATCGGACCACGCGAGGTATTCACCAGATAGGCGCTCGGTTTCATGAGATTGAGTTCATCAACATCGACAAGCCCACGGGTGCGGTCACTCAACAACAAATGGATCGAGAGGACGTCAGACCGTCTGAACAGCGCATCTCGGTCAACATGTTCAACACCGACCTCATCGCACCGCTCTTTGGTCAGGTTTTCACTCCATGCGATAACTTCCATTTCCATCGCCTGCCCAAAACGGGCAACGCGCTCTCCAAGTTTTCCAAGTCCAAGAATGCCTAGGGTCTTGCCGTTCATTCCCTCCGACACACAGGCCTGCCAACCGCCCTCATGCATAGCCTGGTTCTCGCGGGAAATCTTTTTGAACAGATCAGTGATGAGGGCGGCTGCGTGTTCGGCTGCGGGATAGCCCAACATGGCCGTTCCACAGACATCGATGTCGCGTGATCTCGCGGCATCCATGTCAATAGAGAGGTTCCTCATGCCCGTGGTGACCAGCAGTTTGAGGTTAGGCAACCGGTCGATCCGCGATTTGGGAAAAGGTGTGCGCTCGCGCATGGCAACCAGGATATCAAAGGGCTGGAGCGTAGCGGCGATATGATCTTCATCCGTACCCAGATGTTCGTTGAAAATCTCAATGTCAGTATCATTGCCGAGTGCGTCCCAGTCGGCTGCACGCATGGCCGCATTTTGATAGTCGTCGAGAATTGCGAGCTTCATGACATTTCCGTTGTGTGATGGTTCGGATTCAGGGCGAAGCGCGCATCATGGCGCAAGTAGTGCGCATCCACTTACAAAAAAAGAAAAATGCTGTTTTGCCGGTCCGTCGTAGCCTGATCCCATGCTAGATGTTCATATCGCGCCTGCGATGGAGGAATATCCAGATGGGACAAACCCTGGCTGAAAAACTGATTGCGCGCGCAGCGGGCAAAGACTCGGTCAAGCCGGGCGAGACAGTCACCGCGCAGGTCGATCTCGCCATGATGCACGATTCAAGCGGACCGAGGCGTTTTGAGCCCATTCTGGAGCGTCTCGGCGCCAAAGTGTGGGATCCGGACAAGATTGTGCTCGTGAGTGATCACTGGGTCCCGGCGGTGGACGCGCAAAGCGCCCAAATCCTTGATCAGACACGGCGCTGGGCGTTCGCCAACGATGTTAAGGCCTTCTACGACATGGTCGGCATTTGTCACGTAGTGCTGCCCCAGGGTGGGCACCTAAAACCCGGAATGTTCGTTGTCGGCGGTGACAGCCATTCAACCACTGGTGGGGCCTTTGGTTGCTACATGTTCGGGGTCGGTTCGACGGATATGGCCGGTGTGCTCGTCACGGGCGAAACCTGGATCCGTGTGCCGGAAAGCATCCGCATCGAATGGAAAGGTAAGCTCGGCCCTGGGGTTTGCGCCAAGGACATCAATCTCGCATTGTGCAAGGCACTCGGCCTTGGTGGTGCTGAATACAGAACGGTTGAATATACCGGCGAGCTGATTGACGACCTTACAATGGAAGAGCGCATGACGCTCTCAAACATGGCTGCTGAGCTTGGTGCTCAGGCCGGACTGATTGCACCGGATCAAACGACTGCCTCCTATATTCGCGACGCGGGTGGCGATCCAGGTGAAATTGACCCATGGCAAAGCGATGCTGACGCTGAATATTTTGCGAGCCACACCTTTGACGGGTCTGCACTGGAACCGCTCGTAGCAGCGCCCCACAGCCCGGCGAATACCGCACCTGCCAGCTCTTATGAGGGGATCAAGATCGACCAGGCCTATATCGGGGCCTGTACAGGCGCCAAGCTTGCCGACTTGCGCATGGCGGCGGAAGTGCTTGAGGGGAGGCAGGTTGCCTCCCGAAGCCGTCTTCTGGTGGCGCCCGCATCGCGCCAGGACATGATGGCGGCACAGGACGACGGAACGCTTTCGAAGCTCATGGCGGCAGGCGCGGTGATGATGCCGACCGGGTGCGGTGCCTGTGCAGGATTTGGCGGTGGCGTGCTGCATGAAAACGAGGTTTGTATCTCCTCGACGTCCCGCAATTTTCAGGGCCGCATGGGCGCGCAGTCTTCGAAGGTGTATCTCGGTTCGCCCTATTCGGTGGCGGCAGCGGCGGTTGCCGGGGAAATCCGCGATCCGCGTGAATTTCTCAATGGGAGTTAGAATATGAGCGGGGAAGGTGGCGCCGCCTGGGTGTTCGGCGAAAACATAGACACCGATCAGCTCGCACCGGGCGGGACGCTCAAGGGCAGCATCGAGGAAATTGCGAAGCATTGCCTCGTCCGCGTGAACCCGTCCTTCGCATCCGAAGTGAAACCAGGCGACTTCGTCGTTGGTGGCCGGAATTTCGGCATTGGATCGTCGCGTGAACAAGCCGCACAAGCGCTGCATCATCACGGAGTTGCTGCAGTAATCGCGCCCTCATTCGGCGGTATCTTCTATCGCAACGCGCTCAATTTTGGCCTTCTCGTGGTTGAATGCCCAGATGCAGGGCGTATCGGGGAGGGCGATCGCCTTACACTCGACCCGGTAAAGGGCGAGGTGAAAAATCTCACGAACGGAGAGTCTTATGCGTGTCAGCCCGTGCCCGCGCATCTGCTTGAAATTGTGGAAGCCGGCGGGCTCGTTCCATATCTCGAAGCGATCCGAAGTTGAGTCCACATATCAACGGGAGTAAAAAACGGGCGAATTGAACATCCATAGCCACGTGAAAAACAAACTGGGAAACGGCCATGAGCAAGACAAAGACATTCCGGAAACTGATTGAAGGCGAGGGCATGACGATTGCCCCGGGGGCATATGATGGTCTCACCGCGACCATGATCGGCAGTGCGGGTTTTTCAGCCGTGTACATGACGGGTGCGGGTACCGCGGGGTCATTGGGGTATCCGGACTTCGGGCTCCTGACGCTTACCGAAATGGTGCAAAACGCCGCCCGCATCAATGCTTGCGTGGATGTGCCCGTCATTGCCGATGCCGATACCGGTTACGGCAACGAACTGAACGTGGTGCGCACCATCCAGGAGTTCGAGCGTGCGGGGATTGCCGCCATTCATATGGAAGATCAGGAGTTCCCCAAGAAGTGCGGTCATCTCGACGACAAGCAAGTCATCCCGCTCGACGATTACCTTGCCAAGATAAGAGCCGCGGTTGATACCCGAACCGATCCTGACTTCATGATTATTGCGCGCACCGACTCCCGTGCGGTCGTTGGTTACGAGGAAGCGATCACACGTGCCAACGCAGCGCTTGATGCTGGCGCGGATGTCGCCTTCGTGGAGGCGCCGCAGACGCTTGATGAGGTGCGGGAGGTGCCGAAGGTCGTGAATGGCCCTTGCCTGCTCAATGTAGTGCATCGAGGTAAGACGCCTTCGGTTGATCTTAGCGAAGCGGAAGCAATGGGATACAAACTCGCGATACTTCCGAGCTTGCTGTTTCGCAGTGTCGTCGGCTTGTGCGATCAATTGCTCACCGAGCTCAAGGAGACCAATGCTTTTCCGGAGCCTCCAGGCGATATGAGTCCGCTGGACGTGTTTCGCCGATTTGGCGCTGATGAATGGGACGAGCTACGCGACAAGTACAACAAGCGGCCTGCGCACAAGGCGGCGGCCGAATAAAAAACCGGCGCCCGTAGGCGCCGGCCAAATCGTTTTCCGTGAAAGCGCCGTTCTACTGGGAGCGCAATTTCGGGTCGAGTGTATCGCGAACCGCGTCGCCGAACAGATTGAACCCGAACACGGCGAGCGAGATGGCAACGCCGGGCCAGATGGCTACCCACGGCGCGCTCTCGGCATATTCTTCCGCACCACCCTGCAGCATCAGGCCCCACGCCGGAATCGGCTCCTGAACACCAAGCCCCAGATATGAGAGAGATGCCTCAAGCAGGATAGCCTGACCGACGAAAGCCGTAATCATGATGAGATACGGCGCCATCACATTCGGCACCATGTGACGCATGATAATGCGCGCGTTGGAGAAGCCGTTTGCACGGGCTGCGTCGATATAGGGGATCTCGCGGATGGCCAGCGCCGATGAACGTACCACCCTTGCGCAACGTGGTATGAAAGGAATGGTGATAGCGATGATCACGTTCTGGATGCCGGTGCCGAAGATCGCGACGACGGCCAGGGCCAGGATGATCAGCGGAAAGGACATGAGAATGTCCATTATGCGCTGGAAGATAAGATCGAATTTTCCGCCAAAAAACGCGCTGGCGACACCAAGAACAAGGCCCAGGGTCGATCCGATGAAAGCGGCCGTGAAGCCGACAAACAGCGCGGTGCGCGCGCCATAGATGATCCGTGAAAGCAGATCGCGTCCGAACTGATCTGTGCCCAATAGAAACTCAAGGTTGGGCGGGGTGAGCATATGCTCAAACGAGTTGAGTTCGGGATCATACGGCGTGAGGATCGGCGCGAAAACAGCGGCAAAAATCATGAGCGCCACGATGGCGAGCCCGGCCGAACCCAGAGGCTGTTTCCGGACGAATTCGTGAGCTACCTCCCAGAATGGCCGTTTGTTGCTAAGCTCCTCAAATCGAGCCTCAACGCGCGCTTCGGATGTCGTGACCATTGCAGTTGCTCCTTAAGCGTATCTGATGCGCGGATCGAGCCACGCATAGGCAATATCGACAAGGAAGTTGGTGAACACGGCGACTGTGACCACCACCATCACCAGGGCCTGGGTCAGGGAATAGTCCTTATTGAGCACCGACTCCACGAACAGCTTGCCGAGGCCGTTCAGATTGAAAACCTGTTCTGTCACCACCAGGCCACCCATAAGGAATGCGAATTCGATGCCGAGCACCGTGATGACAGGCAGAAGCGAGTTCTTCAGCGCGTGGCGATTGATGATGAGCTTCTCAACGAGCCCTTTTGCCCGCGCGGTACGAATATAATCCTCACGCATGACCTCCAGCAGCGCCGACCGTGTCATGCGCGTTGCTACCGCCGAATACCGGTATCCTGTGGCGACCGCCGGCCATATAAGCTGGGCCAAATTCCCAAGCGGATCCTTGAATGGCGACACATATTCAATTGGCGGCATCCAGGGGGTGCCGAACCAGGCCTGCGTCGTAATCAGGAGGCCAAGAATGATGAGGATACCGAGCCAGAATGACGGGATCGCGATCCCGGCAATCGAGAAGGCACGGACGAAATAGTCGAGCCAGGTGTTTTGCCGAACAGCCGAAATGGTGCCCAGTGGGATGGCGATGAGGATCGACACGACGGTGGCCATCACGGCTACCTGCAGCGACAATTGGAACCGCAGGCCAAGTTCATAGGTGATCGGTTTGCCCGTCCACATGGACGTGCCGAGATTAAACGTGAAATAGCCGGATATGAAATCCCAGAGCTGAACGATCATTGGTTCGTTCAGCCCCAGCTGTTGCCGGCACAAATCTATTTGTTCTTGATCAACATAGAGGCCCGTGCCCGCGAGACGTATCTCACATACATCGCCCGGTATGAGCCGCATTAGGAAAAAAACAAGAATTGCCGCCCCGAGCAGGGTCGGAATCATCAAAAGAATGCGCTTGAATATGTACTGCCACATGGTTTTGGATTCTGCTCAGTTTGTGCCCTAAGGGAGCCCCCCGCCTGGCGGTCTGCTGGCCGCAGGCGGGGGGCTCAATCTTGTAGACGCTATTGCGTCCGCCCTACTTGTCCAGCCAGATGTTGTCGAGTTGCTGGTTCAGGTAATGGCTCGGTGCGATCTTCCAGCCCTTTACGTATGAACGGTGCGGGTTGATCTTGTACCACCACAGCGTGATGCCCATGTGAGCCTGATCCGACAGTGCCCGCTTCTCATACTCGCGCATGAGCTTGCGTTGCTCGGGTTCGGTCTCGGCCTTGAGAAGCTTGTCGTAGATTTTCTCAAGTTCCGGGTCGTCATACTCGCCATAGTTGTTGCCCGCGCTTCCAAGGAACTTGGTTACGTCGGCAATCGGGTTGATAACGCTCTGGCAGTTGAAGTCGATGGATACATCGAAATCTTTCTTCTTGCGCAGAATGTCATAGAACACCGGGCTTGGGTTCACCTGCTGCTCGACGTCGAGGCCAACCTTCTTCCACTGGTCGATCAGCCACGTGCCGACAACCTTGTATGGTTGGTCGACGCCGCGGTTGTTGAGCGTGAATTTCAGGTTTTCCTGGCCGGCTTCCTTGAGCAGACGACGCGCTTCGGCGCGGTTCTTTTCAATGTCCGGTCCATAGCCGTCGAGTTCAACCAGCTCTTCCTTGGTCGCCGCAAGGGGGTGACCAGGGAAAGCAACGCCGCCAACGGTCTTCACAATTGCAATCCGAGAGAGATACTTGGATCCGCCCCAGCGATCGACCGCCAGTGTCAAAGCCTTGCGGACGCGAGCGTCATCAAACGGCTTCTTCTTCTGGTTCGGCGTGAACATCAGAACGCAGTTCCAGTCGCTTTCCTGGACCGTGATCTTGTCGCCAAGCGCTTTCTTCAGATCGTCGCGAGCTTTCGGCGGGAATCCGCGAAATTCGATGGCTGCACGATCACCACGAATGGCCTGAAGTCGAAGCGCCATCTTCGGTGCCGAAATAGCCTTGAAGCCATCCAGGTGCGGTTGCCCCTTATGATGGTAGTTGGCGAATTTCTTGCCTTCGACGAACGAACCCGGCTGATGCTGCACGAACGTGAACGGGCCTGAGCCGTTGATGTTCTGCTTGTGCCAATTGTAGCCCTTCTCATCGAGGTCCTTCTTCGCATAGATGAAGTTGAACGGAGTCGCGAGAGCCGGAATGAATGAGCCGGAAGGGAACTTCAACTTGAAGATCACCGTCTGGTCATCGGGCGCTGTGACTGATTCAACCATCTTAAAGAAGGCCTTGCGGGCGCTTGCAACACCCTTAGGCGGGAAGATAATTTTGTTGAAGGTGGCCGCAACGTCTTGAGCCGTCAACGGCGTACCATCGTGGAATTTGACGCCTTTGCGAATTTTGAAGGTGTACTTCGTACCACCGTCAGTGCCCTTCGGAACGGGGCCTTCGCAAATGTCGCAGACAAAGTCCGTGGGTGAAGAGGGGTTGTCCGGGTTCACCCGGATCAGCAGAGAATAGAACGGCGCGATCGGGTGAACCATGCCGAACGTCGTCTCGACGTGACCGTCATAAGACGGGATTTTGGAGCCAACAACAAAGTTGAGGACCCCGCCCTTCTTTTGAGCGTCCGCCGAGTCGACCATACCGAACGTCAGGGCGAGCCCTGCCGCGACCGGTACGGCAAACTTCAAACGTGGGAATTTCATTACATTCCTCCCTTTACAGTTTTGGGAACTTGGGCGTGTTCCCGGAACGCGAGACCCTTCTGACGGGGTCATTCAGATTTCAGAGCAGGCCACCCAGTGTCCTGGTCTGATCTCTCTGAACTCTGGCACATTTTTCTTGCATTCATCAACCGCGATTGGACAGCGCGGATGAAAGACGCAACCGGGTGGCGGATTAATCGGGCTTGGAATTTCACCCTTGATGATCTGGTGTTTTCGCTTCGCCTCGATCGATGGATCGGGGATCGGAACAGCATTTAGAAGCGCCTGTGTATACGGATGCTGGGGATTGTCGAACAACTCGTCGCAATCCGCCAATTCAACCATCTTGCCCAGATACATCACCGCAACACGGTGACACAGATGACGCACCACGCTGAGGTCGTGCGCAATAAACAAATATGTGAGATTGAACTCATCGCGCAGATCTTCAAGCAGGTTGATGACCTGCGCCTGGATGGAGACGTCGAGGGCGGAGACGGCCTCGTCGCAGATTATGAATTCCGGTTTGACCGACAGTGCACGCGCAATACCTACACGCTGGCGCTGACCTCCACTCATTTCATGAGGGTAGCGATCGGAGAATTTTGGATTGAGTCCGCAAACTTCAAGCAGCTCGTGCGCACGGTTGCGCCGGGCAGTTTCGTTCGGTTCCGTATTGTGGACCTTCATCGGCTCAGTGATGATATCGCCGATTTTCATGCGTGGGTTGAGCGACGAATACGGGTCCTGGAAAATCACCTGGATGCGCTGGCGCAGGGGGCGCATTTCTTTTTTGTTCAGCTGTGCCAGGTTTTGGCCGTCGTAAATGATGTCACCACTGGTTGCCCTCTCAAGCTGAAGGATGCAACGCCCGGTCGTGGTCTTGCCGCAGCCCGACTCGCCAACCAGACCCAGTGTTTCACCTTTCATGATATCGAAGTTGATGCCATCGACCGCCTTCACATGGGCGACGACCTTGGGGATCATTGCGCCTTCGGTGACCGGAAAGTGCATCTTCAAGCCGCGGACGTTGACAAGCGTCTCGGTAAATTTCGGCTTTGCGGCTACTCTGGCCGCCTGTCTGCGCTTTGGCGCCGCGCTTCGCTTGGCGGGGGTCTTGCGTGTGCCCGCAGGTTTGCGCGCCGCAGATTTGCGCTTTGCGGCTGGTTTTGACCTTGCCGTGCTCATGATGCCTTCCTCAGTTTTTTCGTTCTTGCCGCGGTTTCGCGAGCGTTTTTGGCAACCCTGTCCTTCGACCAGCAGGCCGCGATATGCGGGCCTTTGACGGTTTCGAGCGGCGGAAACTGTTCAGCACATTTCTTGACCGCAAATCCGCATCGCGGACGGAAGGCGCAACCATCATCAAGACGGGTCAGATCAGGCGGCTGGCCGTCGACCGGGTCAAGCTTTGCCTGCCGTGGCAGATCCATGCGCGGCACTGACTTCAACAGCGCGAGAGTGTAGGGGTGGCGCGGATTGTGATAAATATCGTGCGCGGTGCCGCTTTCAATAATCTTGCCCGCATACATGACATTGACCCGGTCCGCATAGCGGGCGACGACGCCCAGATTATGGGTGATGACGATCAAGGCCACGCCGAGGCGCCGCGTCAGTTCTTTCATTAATTCCAGAATTTGCGCCTGAATGGTCACATCGAGCGCGGTCGTCGGCTCATCAGCGATAATCAATTTAGGCTCGCATGCGAGCGCCATCGCAATCATCACGCGCTGGCGCATGCCGCCACTGAGATGATGCGGGTACTGGACCAGACGACGATGCGGTTCGGAAATACCGACGAGGCCAAGCAGCTCGACTGCACGCGCAGTGGCCGCCTCGCCAGTGACGCCGAGATGTTCCTCAAGGGTCTCGGTTAGCTGACGGCCAATTGTCAGCACCGGATTGAGTGACGTCATCGGTTCCTGGAACACCATTCCGATGTCCTTGCCGCGCACGTCACGCATTTCCTCTTCGCTGAGTTGCAGAAGGTCGCGGCCCTGAAAAAGAATGCTGCCCTCAACGACCTTGCCCGGAGGATCCGGGATCAGGCGCAGGATCGACATCGCGCTCACCGACTTCCCACAACCGGACTCCCCGACGATCGCAACAGTCTCGCCTTCATCCACGTCATAGGTGATGCCATCAACCGCCTTAACCGTGCCGGCTGATGTGTAGAACTGAGTCTTCAGTCCCTTAATCTCGAGCAATTTGGGCAATGACCCAACCCCTCCCTGACTCCATTTGTTTTGTGTGCATCATTGCTCGACTGCGCAGCCCGCAGCCTCGCCCCCTAACGCACTTCGCCACAATCCAATGGAAGGTAAGACGAAAGTCAAGTGAACTCTCGAAACTGGTTTACGTCATCGCATCCGACAGCAACTCCGTGACGGATTCTCGCTGCATTGCGGCATGAATGTGCGGCAATCAGTGGCTGCCGCGAGACCCCAAAATGGACGGTCGGTGTGCTGAGAGATCACGCAGATTTCCGCATGATATTTCAAGCTCCAGCCTGTTTCTTGGACGTTTAGTTGATAGCCGGAGCAGAGGTTTGGATTGTTATGATGGGCTTGCGGTTGACAGACTGGCCGGCAGGGGATGCCGATATGTATTGCAGTGCACAAAAAATATTTTCGATCTGTCGCAGCAGGCCATGGACTATTCGCCTCATGTACCTTCGGCTTTGTGCATGGTGGTAAGCACTGGTTTAAGGGCGATACAGAATGGAATTGTAAGGAATGCAAGCCAGCCGGCCATTCGCATGGCCCACTCGACGCTGGTGGAGTCACTGATGATTCCAAATACAACCGGCGCGGCTGCGGAAGACCCTACGACCAGCGTATAGAACAACCCGAAAACGCGTGACTGGCGGCTCGGTTCCGCGAAGTCCCCAACAGTACCGTAGAGAACGGACGAGGTTCCATTCAGCACAACGCCGATCACCGGTAGCAGTGCAAGTATCCAGGCCAACGGCAGGGCTATGATGGCGATTATCATTATCCCGGTCAGAGCCTCGGTCGCGACAACGCAGCGGACTATGCCGAGACGTTCCGCCGCCAGGCCGCACAGGAGTTTTCCCGCAGCGCCACCAGCGAATGTCAGTGCCAGCGCTATACCGATCAATTTCACATCTGCCCCCTTCGCTGTCAGAAGAAACGGCAGGAAAGTGAGAAAACCGGCCCGCGTGATGGAATCGACAATGCCGATGGCTGAGAGATAGGAGAATCCAGCCCGCTGTCGGATGCCCCAGCCTTGCACAACGCCATCGCCGGGGCCGCCATCATCTGCGTCCGGCAATGCCCATTCGCTTATCGGACGATTTCCGAGGTCGAGCCGACGCAATGCCAGATAGATTCCCGCGCCGGCGACAATAGCCAGAATGCCAAAGATTGCACTGCTAAGCTCCCAACCTGCATAGGCAATGCCAAATGCCATCGCGGCGGGAAAGATGACCTTGCCGACATCTCCGGTAAAGTTATAGGTGCCCAGTGCGGCACGCTGAGGTCCGCCCGCAAAAGCGCGCGAAATGATTGAGGAGGCCAGTGGGTGCTGCATCGAGGAGCCAAGGCCTGCGAATGCCAAACATGCTGCCAACCCGACAAGTCCGCCGGAAACGCCGAAGCCGGCATATCCTATGCCGAGCAGAATGGTGCCAAGTACAAGCAGCCGCCGTTCGCCCAACCTCTCAGCCAGTATCCCCGCGGGAATCTGGAAGGTTGCCATGGCGCCAGAAAAGAGCGTTTTCAGAAAGCCGACCTGCAGAAAAGACAGGCCGAAGGTTTCCGCCCAGATTGGCAACAGCACATAAAGCGTGTCCGTATAACCGTCGTGCAGTGCATGCGCACTGCCGCCGGCGCCAAGTGCCCAACGGCGTTTTATGGATGTGTCATCTGACAGAATAGATGGCGGAGCGCGCCATGTTGCGTGCCTCGTGCAACGGGTATCTAGCTTAGTCGATTTTCTTGAGGAAAGACTGTACGCCGCAACGCTACCCTATGCCAAACCGACTGCGCCGAGTAGAAGCATGCTGAGCAAACCGGCAAGCACGACAAATGAGAGCCTCGTGCCGTAACTTCGGATATCGCCAATCCAGGTGGTGAGCCTGGTTGTGGTTTTTCTCTCAAGTGTGTCCCCGGTCCAGCGATAACGCTGGCACCTCTTCCGTTGACCATCTCGCATTCTCACAACTCCCCGTCATTCGGCCGTGCCGATTATTGGCTTGCCTGCCCCACGCATATGCGCGCGAAGAACGTGACGAACGCGTGAGAAAATACACAGGGAGTTTTAAGGAAGCGTGGGAGATATCGAGCAAATTTTAGATATCCATAAGTCTTGGACGCCTAGTTTTAGTGCGGCGTAGATGCGATACCCCCGGGCAGGGAAATTACAGGTGATGCGATACCCCCGGGCAGGGAAATTACAGGTAAAGACAAGTATGACAATCAAGGCTATCAGTTTTGACATGTGGGACACGCTCGTTGATGACGATTCCGACGAACGTATCCGTGCCGAACGGGGACTGCGTTCGAAACGAGATGAGCGCCGGCACCTTGTTTGGCAGGCGTTGAACAACGTTGAGCCACTGGACTATGAGTGTGTTGCGCTGGCATACGACACTGCGGACGCCGGTTTTAATCTCGTATGGAAACAGCAGCACATTAACTGGACGCTTGAGCAGCGCCTCAATGTGGTGCTGAGTGGGCTTGGACGCACGCTTCCTTCAGATGTACTTGCGCAGCTGCTGGAAGACACCGCGCGCATGGAGGTGGAAATTCCGCCTAATCCCATCGACGGCGTGGCGGACTCACTGAGCACGCTGGCGCAAAACTTCAAACTTTGCGTGGTATCTGATTCCATTGTGACACCCGGTTCGGGCCTTCGCGAGATATTGGATGGACATGGGCTGAAACAGTATTTCAGCGCATTCGCTTTCTCCGATGAGGTTGGTCACTCGAAGCCGCACCCATCAATGTTCGATACGGCAGCCGGTACACTGGGTATCGAGCGCCATGAGATCATTCATGTCGGCGACCGAGACCAAAACGACGTGAAGGGCCCCCACGCCATTGGAGCCAAGGCAGTTCTGTTCACAGCGACCCGGCCTGATGACAAGGACATCACAACGGCTGATGCGATCTGTGGAAGTCATCGGGATCTGCCTGGTGTTATCGCCGAGGTTGCGAAAAAGGCGGAATCCGAAAGTGCGCTGACATGAGCCGGGTTCCGAAATTTCTGGTTCTGGACGGCTATGCCAAAGAGGGTCGGGAAGATTTGCGCGCAGGTGGTGCGTCGACGGCTGGCGATCTCTATACGCGAATGCTCAGGAAATGCACGCCCGGTGGTGCAGCGGATGTGGATGTCGTGTTCCCTGCTGACTTGGACGCCTCGCTGCCCAAGGGCGCGAGCATCGCTCAGTATGATGGCATTGCGTGGACTGGCTCCAGCCTGACCGTGTTCGAGCCGGGTCCCACCGTCACCCCGCAGGTCGAGTTTGCCCGTGCCGCGTTCGAGGCGAAGGTTCCAAGTTTCGGCTCATGCTGGGCGGCGCAAATTGCGGTGGTCGCGGCAGGCGGCGCTTGCGCGCGCAATCCGAAAGGGCGAGAGATGTTCCTTGCCCGCAAGATAGGGCTTACCGGTGACGGCCGCGCGCATCCGCTCTATCGCGACAAGAAGGGTGTGTTCGACGCCTGGATCAGCCATGACGATGAAATCACGCATCTGCCGCCGGGTGCACAAATCCTCGCTTCAAATGACTTCACCCACGTCCAGGCTGTCTCAGTGACTTACAAGGGAGGCGACTTTTGGGGCCTGCAATATCACCCCGAGTATGATGTTCATGAGATGGCGAGGCTGATTTATTGCCGCCGCGAAAAGATGATCAGGCTTGGCTTCTTCAAGGACATGGATACGGCGGATACATTCGTCAACAATCTGGAAGCGCTGCATCAGGATCCGTCGCGCAAGGATATTTCCTGGCGTTACGGCATTGATGAGGATGTGATGAATGAGGACATTCGTCTGCGCGAGGTGCGCAACTGGATCGAGCAACAAGTTCTGCCGCGCATGAACGGAGCTGCCTGATCCACGGCTGTTGATACGGATCATGGACTGCACGCCTTTAACCTCATCAACTGGGCGGTATGGCGAATGAACATTCTGAAATGACCAGTATCAATGCCGGGCAGGCAGCCGCCCAGGATGTTGTATTCATCTTTCTAGGTAATCCTTCCGCTTACGATCCGGCACCTGCTGAAGTCGAGCGTATCGATACGCATGCGGCGGTCGTCTTTCTGGCAGGCAATTTTGCTTACAAGATCAAGCGTGCCCTGCGTTTGCCTTATCTCGACTTCGGCACACTGGAAAAGCGTCGGGCGGTGTGCGCGCACGAGTTGGAAATCAATCGGCGCACTGCACCCGATATCTATCTCGACGTCGTACCCATCGTCCGACGGGATGATGGTTCGCTGGGCATCGGCGGGAAAGGCATAGCTGTCGAATGGGCGGTGAAGATGCGTCGCTTCGATAGTGAGGGCTTGTTCGATCGATTGGCGAGAGACTGCAAACTCCCAATCGACATGATGGCTCCTCTCGCGGCTGAGATCGCAGCGCTTCACGCGGGGGAACGCGCGCGCCGCAAAGTGGACGGACTGAAGATTATAGAAGACGTGATCGCGATGATCGCATCTGCGCTGCGTAAGGCACCGCCACTG
>DEIT01000049.1:21876-22875 GCA_002352635.1 Hyphomicrobiaceae bacterium UBA2767
GGTGATCTCCATTTGCAGAATATCGTGGCCGTTGACGGAGGGCCCGTTCTGTTCGATGCCATCGAGTTCGACGATGACATTGCCACAAACGATATTCTTTACGATCTCGCCTTCCTGTTGATGGATCTGTGGCACCGCGGGCTCACGTCCCATGCCAATGCGGTGTTCAATGCATACCTCCGGCATGAGGTGACGGGCAGGCCGCTTGGTTCGCTGCGAGGACTCGCCCTCCTGCCGTTGTTTCTCGCCACCAGAGCTGGCGTGCGGGCGATGGTAACTCTCGACAGGATGCATTTCACAAGCGGGCCAGCCCAAAAGGCGGCTCAAAGCGATCTTGAAGACTTTTTTGCCCTGGCGCGCGCTTTCCTGCGTCCCCATCCTCCGAGGCTCATTGCAGTCGGTGGCTTATCAGGCACGGGCAAGTCAACGCTGGCGGCGGGCCTTGCGCCGGGCATCGGTGCCGCACCCGGCGCGCTGGTGGTCAGGAGCGATACCGAGCGCAAGCGCCTTGCGGGTGTTGGCGAAACGGTTCGGCTTGTCGGTAAACACTATTCGACCGCGGCAACGGCGCGCGTGTATCGATCCTTGTATGCAAAAGCTCGCGTGGCACTGGCCGCCGGACATTCGGTAGTTCTCGATGCCGTGTTTGCCCGGCCCCACCAACGCAAACGGGCGGAAGAGTTAGCCCGACAGGCCGGTGTACCGTTCACGGGGCTTTGGCTTGAGGCGCCGGATCGGGACCTGATTGAACGTGTGGAAGCGCGTACTGGCGATGCGTCGGACGCGAGCGCATCTGTCGTTCGCCGACAGCTTGGCTACAAGACCGGTGAGATCTCTTGGACTCATATAGACGCGAGCGGCTGTCCGGAAACCGTGCGTAAACGCGCGCTCACTTTAATTGGGTAGGTGTTCAGATCGTGTGCTGTCTCTAGTAACCCATAGCGCAGCCGTCTTTGCGCGGGTCGGAGCCGCCGGTAAGCACGCCTTCCTTCCAGTCAA
>DEIT01000049.1:23083-34299 GCA_002352635.1 Hyphomicrobiaceae bacterium UBA2767
AACCGCCTTGCCGCCCTTCGTCACCATGCCGGGTATGATTGTGTGCAACGGTCTTTTGCCCGGAGCAATGCAGTTGGGATGACCAGGTTCAAGCGTGAAACCCATGCCGCGGTTGTGCAGCACGACGCCTGATTTGGGGGCCATCAGTCCGGAGCCAAAATTATAGTAGAGCGTGTTGATGAAGCTGCAGGTGTTGCGGTCCTTGTCCACAACGGTGATGTAGACCGTGTCCTTGTGTTCGGGCCCCGAGACTGGAGGGATATCGGTCATCGCCCTGGCAGGATCGATGCTGCCGCGCAACTCGTCGGCATGCTCCATCGATAACAGCCAGTCGACCGGCACATTCGCGTAGGCCGGGTCCGCAACGTAAGTGGCGCGATCATTGTAGGCGAGACGTCCGGCTTCGATTTCCTGGTGCAACCGCTCCGGGTTCAGCGGATCGTCGCCCACATCGGTCTTGCTCATCATGTTAAGCAGAAGAAGCGCGATGACACCCTGACCGTTGGGCGGGCACTGATGCACCGTATGGTTGCGATAATCGGTCGAAATCGGATCGACATAGATGCCCTCGACGTTCCCAAAGTCATCCATCGTATGGAGGCCACCCTTAGACTGAAGGCAGTCGACCATGTCCTGCGCGATTTCGCCGGAATAGAATGCGCCGCGTCCGTTCTCGGCGATGGCTTCAAGCGTGTTCGCGAGCTCAGGCTGGTGGTGGAGCGTTCCGCACTTTGGCGTTTCACCGTCGCGCAGGAAGACGCGTGCCAAATGCTCGTCTTGCTTGATCAAATCAATGTTTTTTTTGAAGTCGTAACTCACGCGCGATGAAACGGGGTAGCCGTCGCGCGCATAGCGGATGGCCGGGCGGAGCAGTTCACCGAAATGCTTGGTGCCATAATCGTTGAGCAATCGGTCCCAGCCGTCGATGGCGCTTGGCGTGGTAACCGAATGCGGGCTCCGTCGCTCGATTGCCGTAATGCCCTGTTCCTGAAACCACTCTGCGTGAGCCGCCGCCGGTGCCTGGCCCGAACCATTGAATGCAACGACATCATCGCCGCCACCTTTCGCATAGAGGCAGAAGCAGTCCCCTCCGATGCCGGTGGATTCCGGTTCCACGACGCACTGGACCGCGCAGGCGGCTACGGCTGCATCCATGGCGTTGCCGCCGGATTGGAGTACATCAGTCGCTACCTGCGTCGACAAGGGGTGGGATGTGCTGGCCATGCCTTCAGTTGCATGAACTGGAGATCGGCCCGGGAGTTCCAAGTTTCTCATGGGGGTATCCTAACTGATCGGGGGAAACAAGTAGCGCCGGGCGGAGATGAGGGCAAGTGGACCCAGCGCGAAGGTGTATGCGCGTCACGGCAAAAGACTTCGCTCGCCGAGGCCGAAATGCTATGTGGCAGTTTCGTATTTCGAAGAGGGTGAAGTCATGGCGAAAAACCATATCGAGCTGCAAAGCGACACACAGACACGGCCGACGCCGGCAATGCGTGAAGCGATGGCGTCTGCCGAGGTGGGGGACGAGCAGGGGTTCAACGACCCGACCGTGAACGCACTCGTCGAACGTGTTGCAGAATTGTTTGGTATGGAGCGCGCGGTGTTCCTTCCATCGGGAACCATGTGCAACCAGATTTCAGCGGCCGTCCATTGCGGGCCGGGCGACGAGATCATTGCCGAGCGGTCCGCTCATATTGTGGGCGTTGAAGCTGGCGGGGCATCGGTCCTGGCGCGCGCCGCACCTCATCCGATCGATGGGACACGCGGTGTCTTCTCAGCCGAGCAGGCCGAGGCAGCCATTCGCTTCCCTTCTCGATACGCGCCGCGTAGTCGCATGATTTCAATTGAGCAGACCGCGAACCTGGTTGGGGGCACCATATGGCCGCTGGAGAATATCCGGGCGATTGTCAATGTAGCCGGCAAGCACGGATTGAAAATGCATATGGATGGTGCGCGGGTTCTGAACGCGGTCATCGCTACCGGTGTTTCGGCCAAGGACTATGCGAAGGGGTTCGACTCAGTGTGGGTGGACCTGTCCAAGGGGCTGGGTTGTCCCATCGGTGCCGTCCTTGCCGGCTCCGATGATTTCATCGAACAGGCGTGGCGCTGGAAGCAACGTATTGGCGGTTCCATGCGTCAAGCGGGCATCGTCGCCGCAGCCGGGGTTTATGCCCTCGATCATCATGTGGAGCGTCTTGCGGAAGATCACGCAAATGCCAAGCATCTGGCAAACCGCCTTTCCACAGTCAACGGTCTTGGCGTTGAGCCTGACCATGTGGACACCAACATAGTGATCATAGACGTATCGGGCTCCCGTGCGGACGCACCAACATGGAGCAAACGGCTCGGCGACGAGGGTGTGCGTTTGTCTCCCATCGGCCTGAATACGCTGCGCGCTCTGACCCATCTTGATGTGACTAGTGAAGAAGTCGAACAGGCAGCGGATATATTCGCGCGCCTCGCCGAGGGTGAACTTGCTGCCGCCTAGCAGGGAAGCCATTGTACACTGCCTCGATTCCGTTCGCACGGTGTGCCATGTTCATCAGTCACCAGATGTTTGTTGGAAACTCGCGAGACCGCCGTGCCGCCGACTGATACACGCACAAAAATGAAACTCGACTGGTGGCATGACGCACTCGGTCGTTTGAGACCTCTGACCGAGCCTGACCGGGCAGCATATGCTGCCGCGCGCGCGCGCCAAGAAAATCTCACCAAGCCCGCTGGGTCGCTTGGGCGACTTGAAGATATCGCATGTTGGCTTGCCGGCTGGCAGGGGCGCGAAGCACCGCGATTGGAGAAAGTAGAGGCGCTGATCTTTGCCGGAAATCATGGTGTCACGGCACGCGGAGTCTCTCCTTATCCGGCAAGCGTGACGGCCCAGATGGTGGAGAATTTCAAGGCGGGCGGGGCTGCTATCTGCCAGCTTTGTGACGCATACGGCATCCAGCTCAATGTCGAGGCGCTCAATCTCGACACACCAACGGCGGATATGTGTGAAGCGCCTGCCATGACGGAGGAGCACTGTAAGACCGCCATGGAAACCGGTGCCAGAGCGGTTCATAAGGAAACCGATGTGCTGTTGCTCGGTGAAATGGGCATCGGCAACACCACATCCGCTGCGGCACTCTGTTGCGCCCTTCTTGGCGGAGAAGCATCGAGCTGGGCCGGGCCCGGGACCGGTCTCGACGCCCAAGGCATTGCGCACAAGGCGGAGACAGTCGCGAACGCTGTCAATCTGCACGGTCCGGCTTGCCGTGAACCATTCGAGGCGCTGCGCCGGCTTGGAGGGCGCGAGCTTGCGGCCATCACCGGAGCGATCATGGAGGCCCGCGCGCGACGCATCCCCGTGCTACTCGATGGATTTGTGTGTTCCGCCGCCGCACTCGTGCCGGAGAAAATACATTCCGGCGCGCTCGATCATTGCCTGGCGGGCCACGTTTCAGCAGAACCTGCACATGCGCGGCTATTGGATTGCCTCGGCATGGTGCCGGTCGTCGATCTGGGCATGCGGCTCGGTGAGGGAACTGGAGCGGCTGTAGCACTTGGTGTATTGCGCGGCGCTGTTGCCACCCACAACGGCATGGCGACATTTGCCGCTGCCGGTGTCGACAACAAGGGCTGACGCGCAATGCGCGCGATACTCAACGATTTGTTCAACGCGTTTGGTCTATTGACGCGGCTGCCGCTTCCAGCGGGACATTCTGATGGTATGAGAAATTTCTCGCGCGCCGTATGGGCTTACCCGCTCGTCGGCGCGGTTGTTGGCGCCATCGGCGCGCTCGTGTGGTTCGCGGGGCAACTGACCGGGCTTGGTGTTGCTCTTTCCGCCGGGCTCGCTGTTGCCGCGCAGGTGCTCGTAACCGGTGCATTGCATGAAGACGGCCTTGCGGATTTTGCAGACAGCATGGGTGGCGGGCACAGCCGGGAGCGAATTCTCGAAATTATGCGTGACAGCCGGATCGGTACCTATGGCGTCCTTGCGCTTATCCTGATCCTCGGCCTGCGCTGGGGTGGGATCGCAGACCTTCCCCTGCATCAGCTACTTGCCGGGCTTATTTGTGCAGGGCTCCTGGGCCGCCTCGCAATTGTCCTGCTGTTGGCGCTTCTTTCGCCAGCGCGCTCCGACGGCTTGGGACAAACCGTTGCGTCGCCACCCGTTGGCGCAATAGCGGCCGCAACGTTGTGCAGCGTTGCGATTATCTTTCTACATCTACCACTCATCACGGGCATTCTCATCTTTGCGGTTATGGCGGCGGTATCAGTTCTGGTTGCCGCGCTCGCCAGGCGCAGGATAGGCGGGTATACGGGCGATGTGCTGGGCGCTGGCGAGCAAATTACGGAAGCTGCAGTCCTTCTGACACTTGCAGCTACCCTTTGAGTGAGGCGGGATGAGCGGAACCGGAAAATCCATTCTCGTGCTTGGTGGCGCGCGCTCGGGCAAAAGCCACTACGCGGAAGCGCTGGCGTCTGGCTGGAACGGGAAAAAGATTTACCTTGCCACCGCTGAACCGGGTGATGCCGAAATGGCAGCGCGCATCGAGGCGCATCGCGCGCGGCGCGGCTCCGACTGGCGGACTGTTTCCGCCCTGCTCAACTTGCCCGACGCGCTTCGAGAGGTTTCTGAAGACGATGCCTTCATTCTGATCGACTGCCTGACTATCTGGCTGTCCAACGTCTTCCTTGCCGAAAGTGACTGCGCAGGGGCGGTCGAGGGCCTGCTTGAGGCGCTGGACCACACACGGGGCACGACCGTTCTCGTATCGAACGAAGTCGGTGGGGGGATTGTGCCGGAAAACGCAATGGCGCGGCGGTTCCGTGACATTGCGGGTGAGACGAATCAGAAGGTCGCGGCAATCGTTGATGAGGTGGTTCTCGTGACGGCCGGGCTGCCGCAGGTGCTCAAACCGTCCACGAAATGACACAGCCCACGACGACAAGCGCGGTCAGGACATTCAGCCCGCTGTTGTAAAGCCTGAGGGCATCCTTGATGTCGCGTGCCGCGAGTTTCTGGCGGCCATTTCCCATCCACGCAAGATCGACCTTTCGCCCGTCATAGCTTCTCGGACCACCAAGGCTTATGCCGAGCGCGCCAGCCATTGCCGCTTCCGGCCACCCGGCATTGGGAGAGACGTGTTGCGGCGCATCGCGTGCCATGGTCCGGACCGCGTCAGCGCCTGATGTCCCACCTGTCAACGCCCCCGCGGCCGCGATCACCCAGCCGGTCATCCGCGCGGGGATGAGATTGACCAGATCATCGAGGCGCGCGGCTGGCCAGCCGAAGTCAAAATATTGATCGGTTTTGTGCCCGATCATGCTGTCCGCCGTGTTGATCGCCTTGTAGAGCGCGATGCCAGGAAGTCCGCCGATGAGCAGCCAGAACAAGGGAGCCGTCACCCCGTCCGACATGTTTTCAGAAAGGCTCTCTATGGCGCCTTTGGCAACGCCGCTCGCGTCAAGCCTCTGCGGATCGCGCCCGACAATATGCCGGACCGCCTCCCGCCCTTCCTCTAGGCTCGTGGACAGACCGTCGGCAACGGCGCGCACGTGATCTTCCAGCGACTTCTGCGACAACAGGGTACTGGCCAACAGCGCCTCGACGATCCAGCCGCTTTCCGTCGAGCGAAGGTAGTGCGTGATCGGCAACGTCACTGCGAGGGTTATCGCAAGCAACATGAGCAGGGCGGACACCCCGCGTATTCTGTCGGTGGGCGGATCATTGAAAAACCGGTCCAGCCACCCGATCAGCTTGCCCATCCATTCGACCGGGTGGCCGATCCAGTGTTGCAGACCGTTCGGATAGCCGAGCAGTCGCTCGATCAGCAGGGCCACCGCGGCGATGGCAAGGTTCGATTCAAAGAAGAGGGGACCTGTCACGTCGGCGCTCACTTGCGCTTCTCCCAGCCCGCGCGTTCAAGCTCGGGGTCGATATGTTCCTCCTGCGGGTAGCCAACGCACAGATAGGCAACGAGCGTCCACTTATCAGGCACGGCGAGTGCGGAGCGGACAACCTCCGGCTCCAGTATGGAGACCCACCCGACGCCAAGCGCGTATGCTCGCGCGGCAAGCCAGAATGTGTGGGCCGCGGTGACCACGGAGTAGCGTAGCGTCTCCGGCATGGTTTGGCTGCCGAGTCCCTTGCCCTTGTCGGTGGTCTCATCGCAGAACACGGCAAACTGGAGTGGTGCCTCGCGCAATCCCTCCAGCTTGAGCTGCGCATAGAGTTTTGCGTCCCCGGCTTCGTAACCACCAAGCGCCTGGGCGTTGCACCGCTCGTATGAAGCGACGATTTTTTTCCGAACCTGCTCTTCGACGACCGGCACAAAACGCCAGGGTTGGCTTAGCCCGACCGACGGGGCGAGGTCAGCGAGTTTGAGAAGATGGTCGATGAGTTCTGGGTCGACGGAGTCGGAGCGGAACCGCCGGACGTCCCGCCGCCATTTGATCAGGTTTTCAAAGTCGGCACGAAAGGCATCGTCGAAAGTCCGGCCGGTCATCAGATGGCCTCGCGCCGGGCGGGCGCTGGGGAACGCGAACGTGCGATCTCCAACAAGAGGTCGAGATCGGCATGACGTTCCAGATGCGCGCCCAGCCTATCGAGCGTTTCCTCAACAACCGCATTATAGGCGAACTCCTGGACATCCTTTATGCCGAGCCCGGTGAGATAGGCAGCCCGGAACTCGTCTGAGGCAAAGATACCGTGCAAATAAGTACCCTCGATGTGGCCATCCTTTGAGCGTGCCCCATCCCTGCGTCTGCCGATTTCTGCGAAAGGCCGGATGCAGTCCTCCCCCTCGCTGCGCCCGAGATGTATTTCGTAGCCGCTGATTTGGGCGCCGCTCGCCACGTGCGCCGCTTTCGTGTTCTTCACGGCCTTGTCACCGGTGAGCGTTGTTTCGATGTTGAGGAGGCCAAGGCCTTTTGCACTGCCAGGCGGGCCTTCAATGCCGTCCGGGTCGCGCACCATGTGCCCAAGCATCTGGTAACCACCACATAGGCCGAGCACGCGTCTGCCGCGGCGTGCATGGGCCAGAATGTCGATGTCCCAGCCTTGCGCACGCAGAAATTCGAGATCGCCAATGGTCGATTTCGTACCCGGCAGGAGAATCAAATCAGCGTCAGCGGGCAACGGATGACCGGGATGAACAATCTCCACGCTTACACCCGGAGTCAGCTTGAGCGGGTCGAGATCGTCGAAATTCGCGATACGTGACAGCCGTGGAATCACGATTGTCGTGTCGCCGGTTTTGGTGACGTCTGCTCTTTTATCAAGAGCAACCGCATCCTCTGCGGGCAGTTTGCCGGCATCGGCAAAATGCGGGATTACTCCAGCACAGGGTCGCTCTGATCGCTCTTCCAGCGTGCGAACTCCGTCTTCAAACAATGTCGTATCGCCGTGAAACCGGTTGATCAGGAACGTTGCGATCCGGTCTGCATCTTCCGGGGAAATTACCTCGAATGTACCAACAATGCTGGCGATTACGCCGCCGCGGTGAATGTCGCCGACGAGCAAAACGGGGACGTCGGCTGCATGAGCGAAGCCCATATTCGCGATATCACGATGTCTCAGGTTCGTTTCCGCCGGGCTGCCGGCGCCCTCAATCAGAACAAGGTCTGCTTCTGCGCTCAAATGGGTGAAGCTTTCGAGGATTGCGGGCAAATACTGCGCCCGTGCCGCCATATAATCGCGTGCGGAGAATGTCGCTTCGCGCTTGCCGCGCACAATCACCTGCGCGCCGGTGTCGGTCTCGGGCTTGAGCAATACCGGGTTCATGTGGACCGACGGTTCGACGCCACAGGCAAGCGCCTGCAGGGCCTGGGCGCGGCCGATCTCGCCGCCGTCCACGGCAACCGCTGCATTGTTCGACATGTTTTGCGGCTTGAACGGGCGCACGCGCAGTCCGCGGGCGCTATAGGCACGCGCCAATCCGGCCACAATCAGCGACTTGCCGACGTCGGAACCCGTGCCCTGTATCATCAGAGCCGCGGTCATTTGGCTTCTTCCATATCGATCACATGGGCATAAGACCCCATGACGCTTCCGCGCCGCAACCCGATTGCACCTTGCTCCGTCCCTTGAGAGTCCCGAGCAGCGTAAAGTGCGTCCCCATCGCCCTGCCAGTGCAACGTCGAATAGTGAAATTCATGTCCCCGCAACTCGGCCGGCCAAGGCAGCGCGCTGGCATGTCGGAGCTGCCGATAGCCAAGCTTCAGGCTTCTTTCGGCAAAGCTGGTTCCAACAGGCAGCAGTCCCGCCATTTTGTGCCGTGAACCGTCAGCATCAATGAGATAGTCACCTAAAACCATGAACCCGCCGCACTCGCCATAGATGAGCGCCTCGCGTGTTTGTGCCGCTCTGAGACCGCTCAGGAATGTGCTATTCGATGCGAGCTTGCCAGCGTGAAGCTCGGGATAGCCACCGGGTAGAAAGATCGCATCGGCGTCTACCTCGGGCGCTTCATCGGCGAGCGGAGAGAAGGGCAGCACTTCAGCGCCCGCTTCTCTCCAGCCATCAATCACATGTGGATAAGAAAACCCGAAAGCCTGATCCTGCGCGACCGCGATCCGCTGGCCCAGTGGCGGAAGGATGGCAGCATCACTTTTTTCTGACAGCAGATGCGCGTGCGCTAGGAGTGCGTCAAGATCGATTTCCTCCTCCATCAGGACCGCGGCGCGGTCGATAAAAGCTTCGAGTTCTGAGTGCTCCTCAGCCTGCACCAGACCCAAATGACGCGAGGGGAGAGTAAGACCCGCCTGCTGCCGTACGGCGCCAATGACGGCTATGTCCAGAGCGGCGACCGCTTCGGTCAGAATTGCCGCATGGGTGTCGCTTGCGACGCGATTGAAGATGACACCGGCAATCACGCATGCATCCCGAAACTCAGCAAAACCTTTGACAAGGGCGGCGGCCGATTGGCCTTGGGCTCTCGCGTCGATCACCAGTATGACCGGCAAATTCAGAAGTGCTGCAAGGTCAGCGGTCGACCCACCCCCGCCTGTGGCACCGTCAAACAGGCCCATGACGCCTTCAACAATGACCAGCTCTGCATCAGCAGCGCACCGTGTGGCAAGCATGGCTACAAGGCGCTCGCGCATGGCCCAAACGTCGAGGTTGACGCAGCGCCGTCTGCTCGCTGCTTTATGAAACCGGGGGTCGATATAATCAGGGCCGGTTTTTGCCGATGCGACCTCAAAGCCCCTCTTGGCGAAAGCGCGCAGCAGCCCGAGCGTGACCAGCGTTTTGCCCGCACCCGACGACGGCGCCGCGATCACAAGCCCATGTGCGTCAGCCAAGTGTGTTCTCCCGCAACGAGCTCACGTACCAGCTGAGCGTCTTGTGGAAGTCGACCACATTTCCGAGCACCACGAGAGCAGGTGTCGGCAGTTTCACGATTTCAAGAGAGTTGGGTATCTGGCCAAGAGTTGTGGAATGCACCGACTGTTCCGGCAGCGACGCGTTCGAAACGACCGCAATCGGTTCATTCGGGTTTCGTCCGAATTCGAGCAGGGTCTCGGCAATCTTGGGCAAGTTGCGCACCGCCATATACATGACGATGACAGGTGAGGCGTTCGACACTTTCTCCCAATCGACGCCCAGGGGCACGTCTCCGGTGGAATCATGGCCGGTTAGAAACAGGACGGAGTGATTGGTGTCCCGGTGGGTGGTCGGAATTCCCGCATAGGCGAGGCCACCTACCCCAGAGGTAATGCCGGGCACAATGCGAAAAGGAATGCCCGCGGCCGCGAGAGTTTCACATTCCTCACCACCTCGCCCAAAGGTTAGCGGGTCACCACCCTTGAGGCGGAGCACACGCTTGTTTTCTCGCGCAAGTTCAACCAGGCGGAGTGAAATATCCTGCTGTTTGGCGGAAGGTTTGCCGCCGCGTTTTCCAGCAAACTCGATCTGTGCCTCGTCCTGTGTCCATTTGAATATGTCCTCATTGACGAGTGCGTCATAGACCACCACATCTGCTTGGGCGAGACCGTGAAATCCGAGCAGGGTAAGCAGTCCCGGGGCGCCTGGTCCCGCACCGACAAGCCACACCGACCCTGGTGTAAAATCAGGGAAAGCCTCGTTGTCAAGGCGAGCAAAGCCGCGAGCGGTTGCACCCGGCTTCGCTGTCTTTTCCTGCTTGTTGTCTCGCGTTGTATTCATCACTGACCGCACGTCTCAATGTTGGTGCCACTGTAGGAGAGTTGGCGGCTCAGGTGTATAGAGTCCGTCCCATGACTACCACTCAAAATCCAGGCTCGCGGGCGCTGCGGAGGGGATGGACCACCGGTGCGTGTGCGACAGCAGCGACGCGGGCTGCGCTCACCGCGCTGCTGACGGGGCGTTTTCCCGATCCTGTAACGATCACCTTGCCGAAAGGCGAACAGCCGGCATTCGCTCTTGCGCTCGAGGAGACGGGTGAGGGCTGGGCGCGCGCAGGCATCGTCAAGGATGCCGGCGACGACCCGGACGTAACCCACGGAGCGCTGATCATCTCCACCGTGCGGTCCGCTGCTCCGGATACAGGCATCACGTTTTGTGCCGGGGAAGGTGTGGGGACCATCACCAAGCCTGGCCTGCCGCTCGCCCCCGGTGAGCCGGCGATCAATCCCGTACCCCGTGCGTTGATGCGCGACGTGGTTGAGGAAATCGCAAGAGCCAACAGTATCGCCCCTGACTTCGACGTGGAGATATCAGTGCCGGGCGGAGGCGAGCTTGCCGTTAAAACCTGGAATCCGCGCCTTGGCATAGAAGGTGGAATTTCCATCCTCGGAACCACCGGTATCGTGCATCCTTTCTCCTGTTCAGCCTGGATTCACTCCATTCACCGCGGTATCGACGTGGCGCGCGCGACAGGGCTCACCCATGTCGCGGGGGCAACCGGTTCGACTTCTGAAGCGGCCGTCGCCACCCTGCATAATCTGGACCAGCAGGCGCTCATCGACATGGGTGATTTCGCTGGTGGCATGCTGAAATATTTGCGCACGCACCCGGTACCACGCGTCACGGTCGCCGGAGGTTTTGCCAAATTGACCAAGCTGGCGCAGGGGCGGCTCGATTTGCATTCGGGCCGTTCGCAGGTCGATTTCGACTGGCTGGCGGAACGCGTCGCCGAAGCAGGAGGAAGTCCCGAATTGTGTGAGGCCGCGCGCAGTGCCAATACCGCCCTTGAGGTGCTGGAAGCATCACGAGTGGAGGGCGTTGATGTCGCCGGGGCCGTGGCTAT
>DEIT01000049.1:34477-35193 GCA_002352635.1 Hyphomicrobiaceae bacterium UBA2767
GAGCCGAGGTCCTTTGCAGGGGCGTTACGAACCGGTGGGTTCGGTGGCGCCAAGGGTTTGCAAACGTTTGTCGTGGACGAGCGCATTGATCTGCTCATCGACGCAGCGCATCCTTTTGCCGCGCAGATTTCAGCCAATGCAGCAAAAGCATCGCGAGGATCCGGCATCCAATGTCTTCGGCTTGAACGACCGCCATGGGAGCTGCAGGAGGGTGACCGCCTGACAAACGTCCCCGACGTCCAAGCCGCGGCGGATGCTATTCCCAGGGGCGCGCGTGCCTTCGTGACGGTCGGTCGCCAGGATGTGGCGGCCTTCCTTGTGCGGGAGGATATTTCCGTGGTTGCCCGCATGATCGAGCCGCCAGATGTTGCCGTGCCGGATCATGCCGAGATCATTCTCGCTCGCCCCCCATTTGCACTGGCTGATGAAAAGGCGCTCATGGAGACGAAGGGCATCAGCGTGCTGGTGGCCAAGAATTCCGGCGGGACTGCAACGGAAGCCAAAATCGTTGCCGCGCGGGAGCTCAGTCTTCAGGTGATCATGGTTGTGCGGCCAGAGAAACCGCCGGTTCCCACGGCAGCAGATGTGGATGAGATGGTGGATCTTATAGAAGGTGAGCTGGGTTAGCGCGCTGCCGTCGTCTTGCGATTGCGCAGGATGTGCTCGTGCGCCGCGTCGTAGAGCGCGGAGTCGCGAAAAGCTGCCTCCCCCAGAAC
>DEIT01000049.1:35339-36067 GCA_002352635.1 Hyphomicrobiaceae bacterium UBA2767
GGACTCGCGCTCTGGCATCGCCGATGCCTTGCCTGAGGTTCGGGTCAGGATAATTGTCTGAGCGATCTCGGGCAGCGTGAGTTCGGTGTTCAGCGCAGCGGCAGCGGCGGCGAAAGCGGGCACGCCGGGCGTCACATCATAGGGAACGCTCAGTTCGTCCAGCGCTCTCATCTGCTCGGCGATCGCGCCATAGAGCGACGGGTCGCCGGAATGCACTCGCGCCACGTCTTCTCCGCGCGTGTGAGCATTCTCCATTTCTGAGATAATCTCACCCAGTGTCATCGGCGCCGTGTCGAGCACGCGGGCATTGTCCGGCGCGGCGGCAACAACCTCTTCCGGCACCAGCGACCCGGCATAGAGGCACACCGGACAGCGGCGGATGAGATTGAGCCCGCGCACAGTGATGAGATCCGGTGCGCCCGGGCCTGCGCCGATGAAATGCACGGTCATGGGCGCGGTTCCTTCGCGTCGTATCCGCGTGGCGTGTAGACGCGGATGCGCTCATGCGTGCCGATGCGCCGGGTTTCCGTTGCACCAATGAGAACCACACTCATCATGTCCACTTGTTCGGGGTCGAGTTCCGCCAAAGTTGTCACAGCCACATCCTCATCCTCCCGTCCGAGACTGGACGCCACAATAACGGGAGTGGATTTCGGACGATGGCTACGGATGATAGCCAACGCTTGCTCGAATTGACTGAGGCGGCGGCGCGATCGTGGATTGTAGAG
>DEIT01000049.1:36197-41533 GCA_002352635.1 Hyphomicrobiaceae bacterium UBA2767
GCGCGGTTTGCAGCATCCGATACAGGCGCGATCATGCTGTCCGCATCAAGCAGTTCATAGACCAGGCTTGCCATGGCGTAGATACCCGCGTCGCCAGAACATACGAGTGCAACATCGCGGCCCTCGCCGGCGAGTTCCAGCGCATGACGCACGCGCTTCTCTTCTTCACCGAGTTCAAATCGATGTTCGCGAATATTGCTTCTGAGATCGGATATGAGATCGAGATAGAGTCCATAGCCTACCCAGTCAGTTGCCGCGCTCAGCAGCGAAACCGCCTCTGCACTGCGCCAGTCCTTGCTGCCGGGACCGACCCCCACGACCGACAGTCGCCCGCGGGCGCGACCCACAGTTGAGAGGTCAATTGGTGACGGCGCGAGCGCAATGGCACAGGTGGCGCGCTTGGACTTGGTTTTTTCGACGATCAGTCTGCCTTGCGGTCCGGAACTGGCGAGCGCCGCACCCTCCGCAACCCCGGGGCAACCCACTTCTTTCAGGACCACGTCAGACGGATTCTTCAGGCGCGGTGTCTGGTCGTTCAATTCCTTGGAAGTAAAGAACCGTGCGGGAACGCTCAGACGTTCCGCCAATGTGTGCAGGGCCGTCTCGTCCGCCTTGAGGTCGAGAGAGCAAACAAGGGCGACCGATTCGGCTGCAAGGTTGTGCGCAGCAAGAGTTTGCTCCACCAGTTCGATGAGCTCGGCCGCAGCGCAATCGCGCTCGCAGCCGACACCCAGTGCAAGTGTCCTGGGATGATAGATGAGCTTTGTTGGCGAACCTGTCTCCTTGTGAACGCTGGAGACGAGCTGAACTTTACCGTCAGCAGCGCAAGGAACGCCGGACTCTTCAAGCCATGGAATGCCACCGGTGAAGCGGGCGCGCTCGCCGGAAAGCAGTGCAGCCATCGCGTCTTTTGCGTGTACCGGATTGGCAAGCGTCCAGCCCTCCGGTGGTGCATCGAGAGCGACACCGAAGCGAAGGTCCCCGGCGGTCGTGATTGCCGGGATGACGTTCAGCGCATCTGCGATCTGCCGGGCGAGATCGTTTGCGCCCCGATGCCCGCCGAGCAACGGCACGACAGCTGAGCCGTCCTCGGCGACGGCAACAACCGGCGGTTCGTTCCGTTTGCTGTTGACCAGGCTCCCAAGTGCTCGAATGAGGATGCCCGCCGCACAGATGCCGATGATGGGCCGGCCTTCAGCGAACATTTCTCTGAGATGATCGACTGCCACATCGAATGTGACTTCCGCACCTCCAACGCGCGCGGCGTGCCCGTGAATCTCACCGCGGGGCAACGCTGTCTGGATCTGTTTGGCGGTCTCCAGCGCCGAGGGACCGAGAACCACAATGGCGGGAGCGTCAGTCATTTCACTTCTTCCCGGCGCAGCAGGATGGTCGAGAAATAGGGTTGTGTGTCCTGGTGAATGTCTTCCAGCGGTGTGATGCGCTCGCCATCAGCCGTACCGTTCTCAACCACAACCGCTCGCCCAGCCATGCCAAGGACGTGTAGCAAACGGCGAACCTTCTCAAAATGCCGCCCGACCTTGATGATCGCTGCCGTGTCGGCGCGCCCAAGTGCGGCTGCGAGCGCCGTTTCATCAAGCGTTGCGGGAACGACGCTCAGGATATCATTGCGTCCCGCAAGGGGTGTTCGAGTCAATGCCGCGCAGGCTGACAATGAGGTAATGCCCGGAACGACTTCGATCGGTTGCGTGCTCCCGAGCCGTGCTGCAATATACATGAAGCTGCCATAGAACAGCGGGTCGCCGACACACAGATAGGCGACATCGCGCCCCTCATCGAGATGGTGCCTGATCCCGGTTGCCGCATTGTCATAAGCGTTTTGCGCAGGTTCTCTTTCGACTTTCATGGGCAAATGGATCGGCAACTCCGATGCGCTTGCCTCTATGATCGGTGCCGCAATCGACCGCGCATGGCTTTCTCCTGAGCCGTTTACCGGGTAAGCAAGCACATCCGCGTCACGGATCACTTCACCGGCCTTGATCGTCATGAGCTTGGGATCGCCGGGACCGACGCCAACACCAAAAAGGGTTCCCTGTTCGGTCATGTCACTCATGCCCTCGTTACGCGCCACTGCAGCACGCTCATGCGTGGGCGCATGGCGCGACGTGTGCCAACAGGAGTGACATGGGACACAGTGATGCGAACAAGTTCACCGCCATGGGCTTGATGCCGGGCAATGAGAGTCGCTTCGCCCTCAAGGGTGACCGCGTTGGCCACAAGACGCCCACCTGAGGGGAGGGCAGCCCAGCACGCTTCAAAAACACCATCGCTCGTAACCGCGCCACCAAGGAATATGGCAGAAGGGGATGCGTGTCCCTCTAGTGACTGTTCAACATCACCGGCAACAACATCGAGGTCTGGTGCCCCCAACGCTACGGCATTTTCCGCAATCATCCTGATGCGGCCTTTATGGCGCTCAAAAGCAATAGCGCGTGCGCCGCGCGACGCACGAATCCACTCGATTGCAACAGAGCCACAGCCTGCGCCGACATCCCACAATAGTGCGCCGGGGGTTGAGGCCAGCGCGGACAGGGTGATCGCGCGAACCTCGCGCTTTGTGAGTTGTCCATCGTGGGTGTAGGCATCGTCCAGCAAGCCAGGTGCGCGCGGCAAGATTTGCGCGCCTGGCGAAGCGATGCACTCGATGGCAAGCGTATTGAATTCACAAAACTCCTGTCCTGAAGAGTCATCGGCGGCCAGCGTGACAACGCGTTCATTCGCGCTGCCCATATTCTCCAAAACGGTGAGTTTGCTTGTTCCGAATCCTCGTGCACACAATAGATTGGCTGCTTCATGGATAGTCTCGTTACCGCCAGTTAGCGCAAGCAGCTTGGCGTCAGGTTGTATGAAGGGCTCAAGCAGGGACACAGAGCGACCATGGAGAGACAAAGTCTCAACCTCCTGCAGCGGCCAAAAGAGCCGCGCGGCGGCGAGGCTGAACGCAGACGGCGACGGGATGATGGTCATTTCCTCAGGCGAAATGCGCCGAGTCAAAGTTGCACCGATCCCATAGTGCATCGGATCGCCTGTCGCCAGAACGGTTACGTTGCGACCGTTCCAGCCTTCGATCCGGTCCAGCATGTCTTCGAGCGGAGAAGTCCACGTATGGATTTCCGCATTCCCGATTTGCGAGTTTTTGAGAATTCGCTCAGATCCAACCACTATTTCGGAGCTGTCGAGTATCGACCGTGCGGCTGATGGCAATCCATCGATACCATTGGTTCCGATACCGAGTATGGTGAGCCATACGCTCATTCGCGTGTTTCCTTGGCGATAGCGTTCAGTGCCGCTGAAGCGATCGCTGATCCGCCGCGTCTCCCAAGCAATGTGACGAAGGGGACGCCGCGCGAGTCGCGCGTGATTTCATCTTTCGATTCCGCGGCGCCGACGAAGCCGACGGGCGTCGCAATAATTGCGGCAGGTGCAGGCGCACCCGCATCGAGTGTTTCCAACAGAGCGAACAATGCCGTCGGTGCGTTGCCGATAACGACGACGGCACCATCGAGCCTATCCGTCCACAGCGAGACGGCGGCAGCGGAGCGGGTGGTTCCGATGTTCTCGGCAAGCGCGGGCGTGCGTGGATCGTTCAACGCGCAAATCACTTCGTTGCCGGCAGGCAAAAATCGCCGGGTAATGGCCGCTGCGACTGCCTCGCAGTCGGCGAATATGGGTGCGCTGCTCACAAGTGCGGCCCCGGCAGCGTCAGCAATGCCCGGATCGAACCGCAAGTCCTCGATAATGTCCGTCATGCCGCACGCATGGATCATGCGGAGGGCGACGGGTTGCAGTGAGGCAGGCAGGCGCGAAAGATCAACTTCGTCTCGGATTGTCTCAAATGAACGCGCGTAGATGGCACTTGGGTCTTTGAGATAGGCAAGGTCGCCCACTTCACTCCCCTCACTTCAACGTTTTTGGACCCAGCGGATGGTCCGCATGGGGGTAGGGGTGATGATGGTGGTTGTCGTGCCCGTGATCGTGCCCATGTCCGTGGTCGTGCCCCTGGTCATGATGATGCTTGTGATCGTGAGTATGTCCCTCGCCGGTGCCGATGCCTTCCACGTGATGGTGGTGGCTCTCCTGGACGAGCCCGACCTGATCTTCAAAGCCCAGTACCTGTGTGCGGTATTTGCAGCCGCCGCAGTTCATGGACGTATCACCGGTCAGGATCTGTTCAGCCCGCTCCTTGAACGTTTCGATCAGGAGCGGATGGTCATTCAGGTAGGGAGCCTTGATGAATTCAATATTGGGGTGGCGCTCGGCGACCCTGTCCGCATGCTCATAAATGCGCTTGATCAGAACACCGGTGAACAGGAAGTATGGAAAGACAATTATTCGCTTGAAGCCGAGGCGCGCGGCGTGTTCGAGGCCGGGTTCCACCAGCGGAAATGTGACGCCGGAATAGACCGTCTCACCCCAGCCAAATCCAAAGCCTTCCCACAAGAGCCGCATGACCTTGGCGACGTTGCCGTTTGCGTCAGGATCCGACGCGCCACGCCCAACCACAACGAGCAGCGTCTCCTCCTTTGCAATATCATCCGACGCGCTATCAAGCGCTTCCTGTATGCGCGCGCCCGCTGCCCGCATCATTTTCGGGTCGATGCCGAGTTCCTTGCCGAGCTCAATGGTGATGCCGTCGTTTTGCGCGGCATAGGTGTTGAGCACTGACGGGATGTCGTTTTTTACATGTCCCGCGGCGAACAGCATGCCGGGTACGGCCAGCACGCGTGTGACGCCCTGGTCCCGTAACCTGTCGAGGCCGTCGCGGATGATGGGGGTTGCGAATTCGAGATAGCCGTACTCGACCGGCGTATCCGGCATCAACTTGCGCAATCCTTCTGCGACGCTCGCGAATTCCCTTACCGCACCTTCATCGCGGCTGCCATGCCCGCAGACCATGACACCAACCTTGCCAGCCACCGTCTAGCTCCGGCGCGTGGCTTTGGCCATGAGCGTTTTTCTAAAAACGAACAGGACGATGACTGCCTGGATGGCACAGGCGGCCAGGACATAGATGAACCAGTGGTCGTGTCCGTGTCCCTGATCGGCGATATGGCCGGCATGGGCCAGCACTTCCGGAGTTAATGCGGTCAGTGCGACAAGTAATGCGACAATGCGATAGATCATGGCTACCTCCTGTTGTGCGGGAAAGAAGCATCACTCGTCAGGAGGCGGCATCCGCGCTGAGGCGCGGCGCCAGAACGCAGCTCCGGGTTTGGCCCCCGAATTGGGTCGGCCGCACCGAAATCGCTTTCAGTCCCTGAAGTGGAACGCTGCTATCCGAGTCTGTTAAGTCCGTTTCTACTCCACTTGTACGA
>DEIT01000055.1 GCA_002352635.1 Hyphomicrobiaceae bacterium UBA2767
AACCGTAATCCGCTGGTTTATGATGGTATCGGCGTTGATGGGTTGAAGACCGGCTACATCAAGGCTTCTGGTTACGGTCTTGTGGCGTCCGCCAAACAGAGCGGACAACGCCTCGTGGTTGTCGTCAATGGACTCAAGTCGAAGAAGGCGCGGCGCGAGGAAGGCAAACGGCTGCTGCAATGGGGCTTCAGAAGTTTCAAGCAATGGAAACTGTTTGACGCTGATGAAACGATTGGCGATGCCCTGGTCTGGGGCGGCACAAAGCGTTACGTCAATCTGACGGGCAAAGGCGATGTCAGCATCCTCCTGCCGCGCTCTGCGAGCCGGAAGGTCAAGGCCTCTATCATCTACGAAGGACCGCTCAAGCCGCCAATCAAGAAGGGCGACAAGGTGGCAGTCCTGCGCGTGACGACCCCCAATTCGGCGGTCAATGAGATCCCTCTCTACGCGGCGGAAGATGTTGGTGAGGGGCCGATCTGGATGAAGGGTGTTGAATCACTGCTTCACCTCGCATTCGGATGGATCCTCTAGTACAAATCCGCTTTGGGTCTCAATCAGCACCCGGGATGAGCCCATTGGCATCTGGAAAATTCATAACGTTTGAGGGCGGCGAGGGGGTTGGCAAGTCCACCCAGGCACGCCTTCTCGCTGAACGGTTGCGCGCGGCTGGTCATACTGTCGTGGAAACACGCGAACCCGGTGGTACCGAGCGGGGCGAAAAAATTCGCAACTTCCTTCTTGCCGGACGCGCCAAGCAATATGGCTCCGCGGGAGAAGCCGTGCTCTTTTCGGCTGCCCGGGATGATCATGTCCGGGAGGTGATACGCCCGGCACTCGCGCGAGGAGACTGGGTGCTTTGTGATCGATTTTCCGACTCAACGGCTGCCTATCAGGGAGCTGCGGGTGGTGTGAAACCGACATTCCTGCGCGCGCTCAATCGAGTGGCAGTTGGTGAAACAGACCCTGATCTGACATTGATCCTCGATCTTCCAGCTGAAGCCGGTCTCAAAAGGGCTTCAACCCGAAACGATGATAACGCTGCGGATGGTGAGGGCGCAGTAGACCGGTTCGAGGGAATGGATCTGCGTTTCCATGAAGCATTGCGCGAGGGGTTCTTGAAGATTGCCGCCGAAGCGCCGCAGCGGTGTGTCGTAGTCGACGCGCAACAGGCTGAGAGTGCCGTGGCAGAAGATGTATGGGAAGTGGTCACGGATCGGCTGGAACCATGAGCCGAACCCCAACCAAAGCTGAAACGAAAGACGGCGCCTTACCCGAGGCCGACCGGCTCGACGAGTTTGCACACCCGCGAGAGGTTTCGGAGTATTTTGGGCATGGCGCGGCAGAACAGGCCCTGTTGGACGCATTTAACGCGAACCATCTGCATCATGCCTGGTTGTTCACCGGACCGGAAGGCATCGGCAAGGCCACACTTGCCTATCGGTTCGCACGTTTCCTGCTTGCTCACGGTTCACAAGGCAATGAAGAGACTGGCGGGATGGCAATACCAACCGAACATCCCGTCTTTGGGCAAGTTGCCGCGCTGTCTCATCCAAACCTGCTGGTGTTGCGCCGGGCATGGCAACCCGACAGGAAACGCCTGGCGACAGCAATCACGGTTTCAGAAGCGCGGCGGTTAAGGCGGTTCTTTGGTCATACGGCAGGTGGTGACAGCGCATGGCGTGTGGTCATTATCGACCGTGCCGATGAATTGAACGGGGCAGCGGCAAATGCGCTCCTGAAAAATCTTGAAGAGCCGCCGGCGCGTTGTGTGTTCGTGTTGGTGTGCTCTGCGCCAGGCCGCTTACCAATTACCATCCGCTCACGCTGCCGGACGCTAGGGTTCTCGCCACTCGGAGAGTCAGAGCTTGAGGCTGCTGTCTCAAACGCTTTCGAGAACGCTCAGATGAAACTTCCAGACACGGGACGCATGCAAGCGGCACTGCCTTTGGCGCAGGGCAGCGTGGGCCGTGCGCTGCAACTCCTGGGCGCTGGTGGTGAAGACATGCACTCGCGTTTGGTTGGACTGTTAGGTACGCTGCCCGATCTCGACTATCAGGCTGTGCATGGCCTTGCGGACAAGCTTGCCGCACCGGGCGCGGAAGCCTCGTATGAGCTGTTCTTCAGCATCACTCAGGAAGTTTTCGCGCGCATGGTCACACACGCCGCAACAGGCAACGGGGCTATTGCCGGTGAAGAAGCGCTGGCGGCCCGGCTTAAGAGTCCTCGCGCCCTTGCGCAATGGGCAAGCTTGTGGGAAACAGTCCGGCGCGCCAAGGCACAAGCCGATGCGCTGAATCTGGACCGTAAAAACCTGGTTCTGGGGACGTTTTTCAGGCTCGAACAAACCGCCCGCCAAGCCCTGCAATAATATCTGGCAGAGCATGACGAAGACATCTCGCCAGACCCAAAATCTGCATAGAGCATCATGGGCGACAAACCCGCCTTCTACATCACGACCGCGATTTCCTATCCCAACGGTGCACCCCATATCGGGCACGCCTATGAGGCGATAGCGACCGACGCGCTTGCGCGCTTCAAAAGGCTCGACGGTTACGATGTGTTTTTCCTCACCGGCACCGATGAGCACGGTCTCAAAATGGTGAAGACGGCAAGTTCCGAAGGCATTGCTCCTGAAGAATTGGCCAGCCTCAACACACCTCGATTTCAGGAAATGGTGAAGGTTCTCAATTGTTCGAATGACGACTTTATTCGCACCAGCGAACCACGCCACCACGCGGCAAGCCAGGAAATCTGGAAGCGGATGGTCGCCAACGACGATATTTATCTGGGGACATACTCGGGCTGGTATTCGGTTCGTGACGAGGCCTATTACGACGAAAGTGAACTCAGCAAGGGTGAGGGCGGCGATCGAGTTTCACCCCAGGGCACGCCGGTCGAATGGGTTGAGGAGGAGAGCTACTTCTTCAAGCTGAGTGCTTATCAGGACAAATTGCTGGAGCACTATAGAGCCCACCCTGACTTCATCGGTCCAGACGTGCGCCGGAATGAGGTCGTCTCTTTTGTCGAGCGCGGCCTTCAGGATTTGTCCGTCTCACGCACCACCTTCGACTGGGGCGTCAAGGTGCCCGATGACGAACGCCATATCATGTATGTGTGGGTTGACGCGCTGACCAACTACATCACCGGCGTTGGGTTCCCGGACGAGGAATGCGAAAGCTTCAAGAAGTTCTGGCCTGCCGATGCCCACATAATCGGCAAGGACATTATCCGCTTTCACACGGTTTACTGGCCGGCGTTTCTAATGTCGGCCGGGGTCGCGTTGCCGAAGCGCGTATTCGCGCACGGATTTCTGTTCAACCGCGGCGAGAAAATGTCGAAGTCCGTAGGCAATGTCATCGATCCGTTTTCACTGGCCGAGTTTTACGGCGTTGATCAGCTTCGTTACTTCTTCCTGCGCGAAGTACCGTTTGGCCGCGATGGCAACTACAGCCACGACGCCATCGTCAATCGCATCAATGCGGATCTGGCGAATGACCTCGGCAATCTGGCACAGCGCTCATTGTCGATGATCGCCAAGAACTGCGATGGCAAGGTGCCTGAACCCGGCAAGTTGGCAGGCGAGGACGAGGAACTGCTGAGCGCGGCTGACGCCATGGTAGAGGCAGCGCGCGCGGCCATGGACGTGCAAGCTATTCATCGTGCACTTGAGGCCGTATGGAGCGTTGTCGCCTCCGCAAACCGGTATTTTGCAAATGCCGAGCCTTGGGCTCTCAAGAAGAGCGACCCTGAACGTATGAACACAGTGCTCTACGTCACGGTGGAAGTCGTACGTGAAATTGCGATTCTTGCCCAACCGGCCATGCCTGAATCGTCTGCAAAGATCCTCGATCTTCTCGGCGTGCCTGACAATGCACGAGACTTTGCGCAACTTGGAGACTCCGGCCGGCTTGCTGCGGGAGTTGATCTGCCCAAGCCGGAGGCGGTTTTCCCGCGTTACGTGGAGCAGGAAGAGGCCTCGTCCTGATGCTCGTCGACAGCCATTGCCATCTTGATTTTCCGCATTTGTCCGATCAGCTCGACGATGTTCTGGCGCGTGCGAAGAACGCGGAGATCGGCACGCTCGTCACCATTTGCACGCGGGTTCGGTGTTTCGAGCAGGTGTGTGCAATTGCTGAAGCACATGAGAATATCTTCTGTTCCGTCGGCACGCATCCCCACAATGCGGATGAGGAGCGCGACGTGTCTCTCGATGAGATCCTGACGCATGCCGAACATCCGAAGGTGATCGCAATCGGCGAAGCGGGTCTCGACTACTTTCATGACAATGCGCCGCGTGACGATCAGGAAGCCGGGTTCCGCAGGCATATCGCCGCTGCTCGCGATACAGGGTTGCCGCTCGTCATACACACCAGGGACGCTGATGAGGACACGGCCCGTATCCTGGAAGAGGAAATGGATAAGGGACCGTTTAAAGCCGTGCTGCACTGTTTCACCGCCGGTCCTGACCTTGCGCGGAGAGGCGTCGAGCTTGGCCTCTATGTATCCTTTTCCGGCGTGCTGACGTTCAAAAACTCCGACGCGTTGCGTGCGATTGCAGCGAGCGTGCCTCTTGATCGCCTTCTCGTTGAGACGGATGCGCCTTTCCTTGCGCCCGAACCCATGCGCGGCAAGAAGAATGAGCCCGCCAATGTCGTCCACACAGCGGCAAAACTTGCTGAAGTCAAAGGGCTGAGCAAGGCGGAACTCGCCGAGGCCACAACGAACAATTTCTTCCGACTGTTCGCCAAGGCAACACGGCCCAAAGGCGGCATTGCCACATGACACTAAGATTCACGGTTCTGGGTTGCGGAACATCGGGAGGCGTTCCGCGAATTGGCGGTGATTGGGGCAGTTGTGATCCGGCAAACCCCAAAAATACCCGGCTGCGCTGCTCCATGCTCGTTGAACGGGAGGGGAGCGATGGCAAGACGAGCATTCTCATCGATACGTCGCCGGACGCGCGCCAACAACTCCTGAATGCTAATGTGTCCTGGCTCGACGGCGTGCTTTACACACACGACCACGCAGATCACACCCACGGTATTGATGACCTGCGCGTCGTCGCCATCAACGGCCGCGACCGGGTGGAGGTTTATTGCGACGAGCATACGAGCGAGGTCTTGAAGGCGCGGTTTTCCTATTGCTTCCGTACCGCACCCGGCAGCGCCTACCGACCTATCCTAAATATGAACATGATAAAAATCGGAGAAGGCTTTGAAATAGATGGAAAAGGCGGCGTTGTTAAGGTGTTACCTTACCATCAGCATCACGGTGAAATCATGTCCGTGGGTTACAGGATAGGTGGGATTGCCTACTCATGCGATATCAATGCGCTACCGAAAGAGGCTTACAAATACCTTGAAGACTTGGACGTGTGGATTGTCGATGCGCTGCGTCTGACACCGCATCCAAGCCACTTCAGTCTTGAGGAATCGCTGGAGGCCATTGAAAAGGTGAACCCGAAACGGGCAATTCTAACGCATATGCACACCGATCTCGACTATGACGCGCTTGTGCGCGAACTGCCGGACAATGTCGAGCCGGCCTTTGACGGGATGGTGATCGAGTGGGACGGGTAAGCGGCAGTTTCACGTATCACTGATAGTCCACAATGGTGCCATTGTCGGTGCAGTCTGGCAGGGCAAGCCGGACAAATGTTTCCGCCAGGTCTTCAGGTTGCGGCAGGGTGGCCGGATCTTCACCTGGCATAGCTTTCGCCCGCATGGCTGTCGCGACCGGACCCGGGTTCACCAGGTTAACGCGCACGGGTGTGTTCTCAACTTCCGCCGCGTAGGTCCTGGCCAGTGCTTCGAGCGCTGCCTTGGAGACCGAGTAGGGACCCCAATAGGCGCGGCATTTCCGTGCTGCTCCGGATGTCACAAAAATGGCCCGCCCCGCATCTGATTTCTGCAACAGCGGATCGAGTGTGCGAATGAGGCGCCAGTTGGCCGTCAGGTTGATATTCAGAACGTCGGTCCAGTCCTTCTCCGAGACATGGCCCAGGGGCGAGAGAGGACCGAGGATGCCCGCATTGCCGACAAAGATGTCGAGTCGTTCCCAACGCTCGAAGATCGTCGGTCCGAGAGCATCGATTTTGCTGGCATGATTGAGGTTTAGCCGTAGCAATGTTGCCGTGCCGTCAAGCTGTTGAATTTCGTCGTCGAGCTCTTCAAGGGCGCCTGTATTTCGGCCGACAGTAACCACGTGTGCGCCTTCGCGTGCAAAGGCGAGGGCAACCGCCCGGCCGATGCCTCGCGTTGCGCCCGTGACAAGAGCAATTCGGTCTTTCAGGCGTTGATTGGACATGGACGGCCGCGCCGAGTGTTTTTTGAAAAGCGGCTATGCGCTAGCCGACTTCGGCCAGGAGTGAAAGCTGGCGCTGTAAATCAGGCCCCTCCTGGTCGCGCAGCCGGGTAGGATAATCGCCTGTGAAGCAGTGATCGGCGAACTGGGGTACGTCGGGGTTACGCTTGTCGTATCCCATTGCCTTGTAGATGCCTTCGACAGACAGGAATGCGAGCGTGCCTGCGCCGATGTAATCGCACATGCTTTCCAAATCATGGGTGGCGGCCAGCAGCTTCTTCTGGTCCGGCGTGTCGATGCCGTAAAAGTCGGGATGGGTAATCGGCGGGCTGGCGATACGCATATGCACTTCTTTTGCACCGGCCTCATACATCATCCGTACGAGCTTCACCGATGTGGTGCCGCGCACGATGGAATCGTCAATCATCACCACGCGCTTGCCTTCGATCTCGCATCGGGTGGCGCTATGCTTCAGGCGCACGCCAAGCGCACGGATGCGCTGTTCGGGCTCGATGAAGGTCCGCCCGACATAGTGGTTCCTGATGATGCCAAGTTCAAACGGGATGTTGGCTTCCCGTGCATAACCGATCGCAGCGGGGACACCTGAGTCGGGAACCGGAATAACGACATCTGCGGCAACGCCCGACTCGCGCGCCAGCTGCTTACCCATCTCCTTGCGGATATCATAAACGCAACGCCCGCCTACAATGGAATCCGGGCGGGCGAAGTAGATATATTCAAAAATGCAGGGACGCGGCGCGCGTTTGGGGAAGGGGCGGTGGCTCTCCAGACCATCCTTGGTGATAATCACCACCTCGCCGTTATCGATTTCTCGTACGAATTTGGCGCCGATTATGTCGAACGCGCAGGTTTCCGATGCCAACACATAAGAACCGTCGAGTTCGCCAAGTACCAGAGGCCGGATACCGAGCGGATCGCGTGCACCAATCAGCTTCTTGTTGGTCATGCCTACAAACGCATATCCGCCTTCGATCTGCAGCAGAGCGTCAATGAAGCGTTCGACAAATTTGCGTTTGTTGCTGCGCGCGACCAGATGGGTAATGACTTCCGTATCCGTGGTCGACTGGAAGATCGCCCCTTCTTTGATGAGTTGTTTGCGCAAGGTGAGGGCATTGGTGAGATTGCCATTGTGGCACAAGGCGAAACCGCCCGCGTCGAGATCGGAGAAGAGGGGCTGGACATTTCGCAATACCGTCTCGCCAGTCGTGGAATAACGCACATGCCCAATCGCATAATCGCCTTTCAGGCGACCGATGACGGATTCCTTCGTGAAATGGTCACCGACGAGACCAATGCGCCGTTCGGTGTGATAATGGCTGCCGTCGAAGGCAACAATACCGGCCGACTCCTGGCCACGGTGTTGCAGGGCGTGCAGTCCGAGCGCTGTTAGGGCGGCGGCATCGTCGTGGTTGAAGATACCGAAAACGCCGCAGGCGACGCGCAGTCCACTTTCGTATTTTGGTCCGGCGCTGTCAGGCTTAGCGATTTTTTGCGTCACAGCTGCTCTCTCGGCGTTAGCGAGACGATGTACTCATATCATGAACGGATTCTAAAAACACCGCTACACGCATGCCGTTGTCGAGATGCGAACGCTGATCCGGTTTGGCCGGTGCTGTCTGCGGTGGTGTTTGTGGTGGCGATTGCGGCGGTGTGGCATCCGGTTGCTTGTTGATGCCGGGCAAGGCCGATGCCGGATCCTCCGGCAGCAATGAAACAATTGCAGCACCGGTTTCTTTCAGAAGCGGCAGAGAGCGTGCGTCCTTGATCCACTGTGGTTGAGTATCTTCGGGCACCAGCCAGGTGAAAAACAGATAGGCAATCACGACCAGCACGAGACCACGCGCCAGACCGAAAAGAAATCCCAGGGTTCTGTCGAGCGCCCCGATGCGGCTATCGAGGACGCCATCGGAGATGCGTACCGTGATCAAGCTGACAACAATCAGAACGACAAGGAATATGCCACCGGCCAGGACCGCATCTGCGAGCAACGCCGGTTCGATATATTCACGGGCCTGTGCCTGGTATTTTGGGAAGAAAAACAGCGTTGCAACCGCCGCAACGGCCCAGGACAATATGGAAAGAACCTCCCGCGTCAGGCCACGCAACATGGCGAGGAGACCTGAAATGAGCATGATTGCGGCGAGGATGAGGTCGAGCCAGGCAAACGGCATATGGGGTGTCCTTTCGGCAGGCTAAACTCTAACACGATTCCATCGTTCTGGGCGGTACTGACGGCAGGCAACAAGCTCATAAGCGCAACGGGCACTGAACTCAAGTGTTATGGAAACGATGTACACTCAAGATTGTCCCTCGGGCATCAATTTGGCGGTCAATTCCGATAAATGTGCAACGACTTCCATCTGCAATCCGGTTTCCTCCGCATCAGATCCAAGTTTGGTCGGGACAGACGCATGAGTGAACCCAAGTTTCTCCGCTTCCTTCAGCCGCGCAGCCATATGTCCAACGGGTCTAATGCCACCTGACAGGCTGACCTCACCGAAGAAAATGTTCCCCGGTTCAAGCGCAACACCAGAAAAAGACGAAACAAGGGCAGCAGCGACGGCAAGATCAGCCGCCGGATCAGAAATCTTCAGTCCTCCGGCGACGTTCAGGTAGACATCATGCGTGCCGAGCACAAGCCCGCAACGTGCCTCAAGCACAGCCAAAATCATTGCAAGCCTGCTTGAGTCCCATCCCACGACGGCGCGCCGCGGAGTGCCGAGCGGAGACGGGGCCACGAGCGCTTGGATTTCCACCAGGACCGGGCGGGTACCTTCCATACCGGCGAACACCGCCGCACCTGAGCTAACCGTGTCACGATCGCCCAGGAACAATTCTGAAGGGTTTGAGACCTCCTGCAAGCCGTCGCCGCGCATCTCGAACACGCCGATTTCGTCAGCAGGGCCAAAACGATTCTTGACCGCACGAAGAATGCGATACTGGTGCGCACCGTCACCTTCGAAATAGAGAACGGTGTCGACCATATGCTCAACAACCTTCGGGCCCGCAATCTGCCCATCCTTGGTGACGTGACCAACGAGGATAAGGGCTGCGCCCGAACGCTTGGCATGACGCACCAGCGCTTGAGAACATGCACGCACCTGCGCGACGGTGCCGGGGGCAGACTCCAGCAGATCTGACCACAACGTCTGGATGGAATCGATAATCACCACATCGGGAGTGTTTTTCTTGTCGCCAAGGGTCTTGAGGATATTGGCAAGGCTTGTCTCCGCAGCCAGGCCTACAGGCGCGGATGCCACACCCAGCCGTTTCGCGCGCAGTCGCACCTGGGCGGTAGCTTCTTCGCCAGAGAAATAGAAGGTTTGATGTCCGGCGGTCGCAAGCCTGGCTGCTGCCTGAAGCAGAAGCGTCGATTTGCCGATGCCGGGATCGCCGCCAACAAGAATGGCGGAACCCGGCACCAATCCGCCGCCGGCGACACGGTCAAGTTCTCCAATTTCGCTGGAAATACGCGGAGCATCAGGAATGTCGGCGTCGAGCGGCTCAAGGGACGCCGCCCTGCCACCGCTTGGGCGCGCCTCAGGTCCGCGCCCGCCTGTCACTTCCTCAACGAGAGTATTCCACGCACCACAGCTGGGGCATTTTCCCGACCACTGCGTCGTGGCACCGCCGCACTCCTGACAGACATAAGCGGTTGTTGCCTTCGCCATCAGCCGTTTCCGGATTGAGAATCGAGATAGACGCGTTCCGCCCGCGTGCCCAGACTGGTGAGCACTTCATAACCGATAGTACCTGCCTGTTCGGCTAGTTCGTCGACACTGACATGCTCGCCAATGATCTCAACCCAGGCCCCACGTCGCGCCAGTTCTACGGGTACGTCCGTCACATCAAGGGTTATCAGATCCATCGAGATGCGTCCCAGCGCCGGGGCCGGGTGGCCATCGATATAGCCTGTAAGCCCCGGTGTCGTGTGTGTGGCGCCGAGGCAGCGGAATATGCCGTCGGCGTAGCCAAGCGCCAGGGTGGCAATGCGCGTCGGTCGTTCAAGCATGTGCGCGGCGCCATAACCGACTGTTTCGCCATGGCGCGCATCACGAATTTGCGCGATGCGTGCATGCAACTGAACAACAGGAGAGAGGGGGTCGCGGCCGGCGACGGCCTTCCCTCCGTAGAGCGAAAATCCCGCGCGCACGAGGTCAAAGTGATATCGCTCGCCCAGGTGGATACCGCCGGAGTTGGCAAGAGAGGCGGGGCAGGCTGGCAACATCGCCCGATAATCCTCAAAGGCCTGAAGTTGCGCCTCATTGTTAGGCCTCTCCGGTTCATCGGCGCAGACAAGATGGCTAATCAATAGCGCCAGTTTGAACCCCTTCACCAGATCCGGCGAACCCTTCAGTTCCTCCGCTTCAATGCGCGGCATTCCAAGCCGGTTCAAACCGGTGTCCACATGGATTGCGGCAGGCAGGGGCATGCCGGCCTGCCTACAGAAATCCGACCAGTGCCTGACTTCGTCAAGGCTCGAAAGAACCGGTCTGATGCTGGCTGCCGCAAAGGCCGGGCCGCTGTCATCAAACAGGCCATCCAGCACGTAAATAGTGGCGTCTGGCGCGACGCCACGGACGATTTCCGCCTCTTTGAAGCTCGCGACGAAAAAGGTTTTGCAGCCCTCCCGGGCAAGCGCACGGACTGTCTGCATGCTGCCCGTACCGTAGGCGTTTGCCTTTACGACAGCGGCACACTCCGTTCCCGCTGCAAGGTTACTCAACGCGCGGTAGTTCGCTCTCAATGCGTTGAGATCGATAGTCAGGACCGCGCCGGAAGTTGGGCTTACGGATGAAAGAGGGGAAGACGGCATCGCTCAAAGCCTGATTACTTTAGTCCATACGCTCCGGCAGGTGGCTGGAGTGCACAAAGTCGCTGAAGCGCGTTACATCGGCCTGGAACTGCATCCGCACGGTGCCGGTCGGACCGTGACGTTGCTTAGCGATAATGGCTTCCGCCAGACCTTCAACGGCCGCCATTTCGTCCTGCCATGAGAGATGCTCGGCGGTGCCTTCCCTAGGCTGGCGGCGTTCCACATAATACTCCTCGCGAAACACGAACATGACCACATCGGCATCCTGCTCGATCGAGCCCGATTCACGCAAGTCCGCCAGTTGTGGGCGCTTGTCTTCGCGCTGTTCCACTTGCCGCGAAAGCTGTGAAAGCGCGATGATCGGCACGTTGAGTTCTTTCGCAAGCGCTTTTAGGCGCGTTGTGATCTCGGTGATTTCCTGGACGCGGTTCTCGTTTGACCGGCGTGAGGACCCGGTAAGCAGCTGCAGATAGTCGATAATGATTAGTCCCAGCCCCTTTTGGCGTTTGAGCCTGCGCGCGCGCGCCGCCAGTTGGGCAACGGATATGCCGCCTGTCTCATCAATATAAAGTGGCAGGGACTGGAGATGCTGCGCGGCTTCCACAAGGCGGTCGAATTCTTGCTTGTCAATTTTGCCGCGCCGTATGCGTTCCGATGGGATCGCGGCTTGCTCTGCGACAATGCGCGTGGCGAGCTGCTCGGCCGACATTTCAAGCGAGAAAAAGCCAACCACGGCGCCGTCGACCACCTCTTCGCTCCCGTCGGGCTTCTGTTCTGCCTTATAGGCGCGGGCAACGTGAAACGCGATGTTGCTCGCAAACGCCGATTTGCCCATGGCAGGCCGCCCGGCAAGGATCACCAGGTCTGAAGGTTGCAGGCCGCCCATTTTCTGATCGAGATCCTTGAAGCCTGTGGCGATGCCACTCAAACCACCGTCTCGCCGATAGGCGTTTGCCGCCATGTCAATTGAGTCGGTCAGTGCAGAGGTAAAGGCCTCAAAGCCGGAGCCGTATTTGCCGGTTTCGGCCAATTCGAACAGGCGCTGCTCGGTGTCCTCGATCTGAGCCGAGGGCGAAGCATCCACAGGCGAGTCATAGGCGAGATTGACCATGTCTTCGCCAATAAAAATCAGATCGCGACGGACCGCCAGATCATAAACCGTCCGCCCATAGTCTTCCGCGTTGATTACTGTCGTCGCGCTGGCGGTGAGACGCCCAAGATATTGCGGTACGGTGAGGTCAGGGCTCAAAGGTTCTTCATGTTCGAAAAACGTCTTGAGGGTAATAGGGGACGCTCGCTTTCCCGCAGAGATCAGTTTGAGCGCGGCTTCGTATATGCGTCCGTGTAGCGGGTCGAAAAAATGTGCCGGCTGCAGGAAGCTCGAAACTTTGTCACACGCATCGTTGTTGACGAGGATTGCACCCAGCAGCGCCTGCTCCGCCTCAATATTGTGCGGCGCGGCGCGGAAGGGGGCAGCTTCATCGTCAACGAGGCTGGCGACGTTTGTCTGGGCCGGTTCCATGATTCGGACAATAGTTGATTCGCGCAGCCCGTGAATCGGTCAAAACGAGAAAGAGGCGAAATCGCGAAACGCCCACCAACTAATGCACACTATACACAGCGCGGCGTTTTATCTCGTGCCGCGAGCTTGCGTCCTGATAGCGAATCAGGCGTGGCGCCCGAAATGCGTCGTGCTGAGGTGCAAGCCCGCGTCCGGCGAGAGTACGATCCCCAAATGCAGCCAGAATTGGCACCTAGCCTTTGGGGTCTTCCGCCTCGCCATCCGTAGCATCTCCACCGGCTTCAGCCTCTGCCTCGGCGCTTGCTTCCGTGGAGGCTTCGTCATCACCCTCCGCAGCCTGTTCCGCTTCGAGCGCTTCTTCGGCCTGCTTGGCCAATTCCTTGTCCTCAAAGACCTCTTCGACTGCGATGGTTTCTTCTTCCTCAAGTTCCTCGACATCGAAAGTGACGTCTTCGCCGCGCGCTTGTCGCTCGGCTTCGTCTTCAGAGCGCGCCACGTTGACGTCAACTGTCACGATGACTTCCGGGTGAAGCGTAACGTGCAGAGGGTGAACACCAAGGACCTTGATCGGTTTGTCCAGCTGGATCTGATGGCGGTCCACGGTATATCCAGCCGCCGTGATCAGATCGGCAATGTCACGGGTCGAGACCGAGCCATAAAGCTGTCCGGTATCGCCGGCCTGACGGATGGCGACGAAACTCTGATTGTCCAGTTTTCCGGAAACGCCTTCTGCTTCGGTCTTGAGTTCAAGATTGCGTGCCTCGAGTTGAGAGCGGTCCTGCTCAAAACGTTCCCTGTTTGCGTCGGTGGCGCGCAACGCCTTGCCCTGCGGCAACAGATAGTTGCGGGCAAAGCCGTCTTTGACGGTGACGACATCGCCCATCTGTCCAAGTCTTCCGATCCGTTCCAGAAGTATGATTTGCATTGGGTCTCTCCAAATGTGTGTTTCGTTTCGTTATTTCAGAAGTCGGTTTGCGTGAATATCAGTCGTTGTCAGGCGGGGGTCCAAGGCCCAGAGCCCGTTCCCTGAGGCGAAACATAGGTTCCCCGATGCCGGCGATCGCAACCACCAGGACAACCCAGCCAAAGAGAAAAATACCCAGATAAAGGGCGCCAAGCAGGATGAACCTGAAAGGCGAATTGCGGGCCATGACGTGCAGTACAACAAGTCCGAGCAGGACGTAGGCCATGAGGAATGCAGCGGCAAACCCGGTCGCGATCACACTCAGAATACCCGGTGCAAACGTTCCAAGCAGCGAGGCAACAAAACCAAGCGCGAAGTGGCGCGGATAGCCCATCATGGTCAAATCGGGCCACGGGCGTATCAATCGTCCTGAAACCATCACAATCCTGCCTGCTGTCCACATGTTGAGCAGCATGACGGATAGCCAGACGATAGCGGAAGCAGCAGGCAGCGCCCGGATCAACAACCCGATAACCGGTGCCATGTCTTCCTTGCTGATGCCCGGGGATGTCCCATCGGGAAACTGGCTAAAGAATGTCTTGTCCAGAATTTCCTGCAAGTTGGTGCGGTAGGTATCGATATCCATGCCGAAAATCGGCACGCTCATGGCGGCAATACAGCCTGCCATCACTGTCGCCCAGGCGATGATCCGCCCAGGTGGATACCATTCGACCTGACCTGTATTCGGCGCAGTAGCAGTGCCTTGCTCAACCAGAGCATTTTCTTCCACAGGCCGGCCAAGCAGTGCCAGATAACAAAGGATGGCTATAGGCAGACCGAGCGTCAGAAAATATCCGACGCCGGCGAGTGGTGCGAGCAGTGCACTGATCAGGCCTGCGCCCACAAGACCCGAAACAATAACGGCCTGCACGCCCCAGCCGAGACCGGCAAGAAATCCGGGCAGCGCTGTTACATAGAACAGCACTATCGACAGCATCGTTCCGGTGAGCGTCGAGGCAAACAGGGCTGTCGATACAAGACCTGCGCCTATACCAATGAGGATTGGTGAATTCATGCCGTAAGCTGTCCCGCCTTCAAAAAGTGCGGTTAGAGGCGAGTAAAAACTTTATCGCCCCAACCAGTCGGTCAGTTTTGTGCCCGTTCCGTGGTCACCTACTTGATAAGGTAGGGAATGAGTCCAAGGAACCGTGCACGTTTAATGGCTTTCGCCAGTTCTCTTTGTTTCTTCGCAGAAACCGCTGTAATCCGGCTCGGCACGATTTTGCCGCGTTCCGAAACATAACGTTGCAGCAATTTCACGTCTTTGTAGTCAATCTTGGGTGCCGAGTCACTTGAGAACGGGCACGTCTTGCGCCGGCGATAGAAGGGGCGACGCCTTTGTGTCATAGCCATGTGCGTTACTCCTCTTTCCCGTCGTTCTCAGTCTTTTCGACTTTTTCGACCTGGTCATTTCCCCCGGCGTTGTCTGTATCACCCTTGGGGCTGTCGCTGGTTTTCTCAGCCTTATCAGTGGTGGCTGCTTTTTCGGGACTATCGTTGGTCGGCTTGGCTTGCGCCGCGGGAGCTGGCCTTGGCGAGCGATCGTCAGGGCGGCCACGAGGTCCACGATCGTGGTCCCGTCCGCCCCGTCCGCCCCGCCGGTCATCGCGATCACTACCGCGCTTCATCATCGCCGACGGGCCGCCTTCCAGTTCGTCGACCCGCAAAGTCAGGAACCGGATAACGTCAGTGGAAAGGCCCATTTGCCGTTCCATCTCGGTGACCGCTTCATGCGGTGAGTCGATATTCATCAGGGCAAAATGCGCCTTGCGGTTCTTCTTGATCTTGTAGGCGAGGTTCTTCAGACCCCAAAGCTCGGTCTTTTCAATCGAACCGCCATTGTCCTTGATGATCGTCTGATACGTCTCAATCAGTCCTTCGAACTGTTGAGGCGAAATGTCCTGGCGACCCAGTAATACGTGTTCGTAAAGCGGCATGGAATGCAGCCTTTCCTGTTGTTTGTCCGGGCCCGGCGCTAAGCCTCTTTGAGCCTGCAAAAAATCAGGAAAGGCTCAAAAAAGGTGACCCAAAAGAGCGGAGACACGGGAACACTTAAAGCCTTCCGTTCAGCCTCCAGCCGGGCTCTTTGAATGCGCGCACTTATACGCGTTTGACAACGCTTTGCAAGTGCTATCGGCGCAGTGCATAAATCGCCAATTCACACAGTTTTTACTCGCGCGGGCAGGCCATACCAGCAGATGCTTGACAGGGACAGGTGAAACAGTGTCTTTGGCGCGGATATTCAGGTGGACTGGCGGCCTCGAATAAACCCCCAAGTCATTGCAATCCGGACTTTCTGAATGACGATTGCTTATACATTTCCAGGACAAGGAAGCCAGCAGGTCGGCATGGGTGCTGATCTTGCGGCGAACTTTGAGAGTGCGCGGCGCGTATTTGAAGAGGTCGACGATGCGCTTGGTCAAAGGCTATCCCATATCGCATGGGAGGGTCCTGAGGACACACTCACTCTGACGGAAAATGCCCAGCCCGCCCTCATGGCCGTTTCGCTCGCTACTGCCCGTGTCCTCGAAAACGAAAAGGGCATATCACTCAAGGATACCGCTCGTTTCGTTGCCGGCCATTCACTTGGCGAGTATTCGGCGCTCGCGGCCGCTGACGCTTTGAGCCTGGCGGACACCGCGCGCTTGCTGAAAACACGTGGCCAGGCGATGCAAGCGGCAGTGCCGGTAGGCGAGGGCGCTATGGCGGCGCTTCTAGGGCTCGATTTGGCAGATGCACAAAAACTCGCCGAAGCGGCAGCTCAAGGTGACGTATGTGAAGCTGCAAATGACAATGCACCAGGTCAAGTGGTTGTCTCCGGCTCGAAGGCGGCAGTTGAGCGTGCCGTTGAAATGGCATCGGAATATGGTGCCCGCCGCGCAGTATTGTTGCCCGTGAGTGCCCCTTTCCATTGTGCGCTCATGCAGCCGGCAGCCGATGCAATGGCGGAGGCGCTGTCCAAAGTCGAAATCCGGTCTCCTGTCGTGCCACTCATTGCCAATGTTGTTGCCGGTGAGATTTCGGATCCGGAGGAAATTCGTTCCTGCCTCGTGGAACAGGTTACTGGTGCAGTCAGGTGGCGGGAGTCGGTTTTGTATATCGCCGGCGCCGGCGTGACGAGCGTTTATGAGATTGGCGCGGGGCGCGTTCTGACCGGCCTTGCGAGAAGAATTGAGCGCTCGCTCGAAGCGCTTTCCGTAGGAACGCCGGATGAAGTTGAGGCCGCGGCTGAAAAACTCAGGTCGGCGTGAGTGGAAGGAAACAGGGATCATGTTTGAGCTAACAGGAAAAGGCGCGCTTGTGACGGGAGCGAGCGGAGGCATTGGCGAGGCAATTGCTCGCGGCCTCCATGCCTCAGGCGCGATAGTGGCGATTTCGGGCACGCGCGAGGAAAGGCTGAAAAGTCTGGCCGATGATCTGGGTGAGCGTGTGCATCCGCTGGTGTGCAATTTGCGTGATCGTGAGGCGGTTGCCAAACTGGCGGAGGAGGCGGACGCAGCCGTCGGCCAGGTCGATATTCTGGTCAACAATGCTGGTATCACTCGTGACAATCTCTATATGCGGATGACGGACGATGAATGGGACGATGTTATCGCGGTCGACCTGACAGCGGCTTTCGTGCTTACACGCGGTGTGCTGCGCGGCATGATGCGGCGGCGCTTCGGGCGTGTAATCAATATCGCTTCAATCAGCGGCATGATCGGCAATCCGGGCCAGCCGAATTATGCAGCTGCAAAAGCAGGCATGATCGGTATGACCAAGTCGCTTGCTCGTGAAGTTGCAACGCGCGGCATTACCGCCAATTGCATCGCTCCGGGCTTCATCGAAACGCCGATGACAGCGGCGTTGAACCAAAAGCAACTGGAAGCAATACACAGTGCAATTCCAACAAGCACCTTCGGGAAACCGGAAGATATATCGGCAGCGGCAGTGTATCTTGCCAGTGATGAAGCCAGCTATGTGACCGGCCATACACTTCATGTGAATGGCGGGATGATGATGGCGTAGTATATGAAGCAAATAAGCGGTTGAATTTGACTGGGAACGGACTGTTCACGGGTATTCTGGTCAACCAGAATAAAGTGTGTTACGAAGCGGCCACTTTTCGGGGGGAGAGAAACGGTCGACCGTCCACAATTCCCGGACATTCAAACGCTTGGCTTGAAGCCGAAAGTAGAGTATCGCAGCGTAAACTTGTGGCATAAGCCGGCAATACGGGAGTTTGAGAACGATCATGGTGAGGCAATAAGATGAGTGACATTTCAGAACGCGTTAGCAAAATCGTTGTGGAGCATCTGGGCGTCGAAGCAGACAAGGTGTCTGCAAACGCCAGTTTCATCGACGATCTTGGGGCCGATAGTCTTGATACTGTCGAGCTGGTGATGGCCTTTGAAGAAGAGTTCGGTTGCGAGATTCCGGACGATGCCGCCGAAACGATCCTGACAGTTGGCGATGCCGTCAAATTTCTTGAGAAGAATAGCTCTTAATTCTACTTCACAATCGCCGATCCACCATTGACACTGTAACTTCTCAGGTGCGGGGCGCGGCGGCCCCCGCCAGGCTTCGCTGGTGTCGGACTTTTAGGTTGGGCACTTGGAGCGGAATGCATTGATCTGGCGGGCAAACAATCATGCGACGTGTCGTCATTACAGGATTGGGTATCGTCTCGCCTCTCGGGTGCGGGGTCGAGCAGACATGGTCTCGACTCAAAGCGGGTGAAAACGCGGCGAAGCGCATTGAGACGTTTGATGTTTCAGACCTTTCCTGTCAGGTCGCGTGTGAAATTCCCCGTGGCGACGGCTCGAACGGCACCTACAATCCCGATGACTGGATGGAGCCAAAGGAACAACGCAAGGTCGATGACTTCATCATCTTTGCGATGGCGGCCGCGGATCAGGCTCTCGATGATGCGGAGTGGCATCCTGAGGCCGACGAAGACCAGGCTCGCTCCGGAGTGCTTATCGGTTCGGGGATCGGCGGTCTTCAGGGCATAGAGAAAACTTCGCTTCTTATGGCGGAAAAGGGGCCGCGCCGCGTCAGCCCATTCTTTATTCCCGGACGCCTGATCAATCTGGCGTCGGGCCATGTGTCTATCCGTCACAGGCTGAAGGGCCCTAACCATTCGGTCGTTACCGCCTGTTCAACCGGTGCGCATGCCGTCGGCGACGCGGCGCGGCTGATTGCGCTCGACGATGCGGACGTGATGGTGGCCGGTGGTGCAGAGTCTCCTGTTTGCCGGCTGTCGATTGCAGGATTTGCCGCCTGCCGCGCGCTTTCAACACACTTCAACGATGAACCGGAGCGCGCCTCGCGTCCTTACGATAGGGATCGCGATGGCTTTGTCATGGGAGAGGGTGCCGGCATTGTTGTGCTCGAGGAGTTGGAGCATGCGCGTGCACGCGGTGCGAAGATCTACGGCGAGGTGGTTGGATATGGTTTGAGCGGTGATGCCTTCCACATCACGGCACCTGCCGAGTCTGGAGACGGGGCATTGCGTTGTATGCAGGCGGCCATCAAACGGGCCGGCATCGAAGCGTCAGATATCGACTATATCAACGCCCATGGCACCTCGACGCCCATGGGTGACGAGATCGAACTGGCCGCCGTGGAGCGCCTGTTCGGAAATGCAGCCGGAAAGTTGACCATGTCGTCCACCAAGTCCGCGATAGGACATCTGCTCGGGGCGGCGGGTGCGGTTGAGACGATTTTTTCGTTGTTGTCCATACGAGACAATATTGCGCCGCCGACGCTCAATCTCGACCACCCGTCTGTCGAAACCGTGATTGATTTGGTGCCCCACGAGGCACAAGAACGCCAAATTGATACCGTATTAAGCAACTCGTTTGGCTTTGGTGGTACCAATGCCTCGCTGATTTTGCGGCGAGTCGAGGCTTAGTTCTCTCGATTTCCAAAATGTTTTGATGCCCGCCATCCGTCCTTTCGCCATAATTGGCGTGGAATTTTCGTGGGTTGAAAAGGTATAAGTTGAATATGTCGAATCATGGCGACTATCTCTATGAGGATGGCCCCCGTTCCGGTCTAACTGCCATGGCAGCAAATGACGATCTCAATGACGGGTACCGGGCGCGCAGTCCGGCTGAGGCGCTAGAGCCTGCGCGCGCACCTGAGCCGCCGAGCGGACACAGGCGCCGGCGCACGCACCCGTTTTTGATCCTCTTGAATGGGGCTATGACGCTTGCGGTCGTGGCGATGCTGGGGCTGTGGGGGGTAATCTATTACGGGAAGCGCCAGTTCGATACTAAAGGTCCGCTTGGTCATTCGACGGTGTTTGTTATTCCCAAAGGCGAAGGGCTGCGGGCTATTGCCGAACGTTTGGAGCGCGAAAATATTATCTCGGACCAGCTGACGTTTTTGGGCACCGCTCATTACTTCGGCGTTCAGGGTGATCTTAAGGCCGGTGAGTATGAAATCCGCAAGCACTCGAGCATGCGTGAAGTGCTCGACAAGCTGGTCTCGGGGCGGGCTGTCCTGCACAAGGTCAGCATTCCTGAGGGTCTGACCAGCGAGCAAATTGTTGCGCGGCTCAATGGACATGGGATGCTCAAGGGCGAAATTGCACAGATTCCCGAAGAAGGCACATTGCTGCCTGATACCTATAAATTTTCCCGTCATATGACCCGCCAGGATCTGATTGATCGTATGAAGGCGGAGCAGCAGAAGTTTGTTGCACAGCTTTGGGAGAAACGGAAAGCGGACCTGCCGATATCAACGCCGCGCGAAGCGATCATCCTTGCTTCGATCGTGGAAAAGGAAACCGGCCGCGCCGATGAGCGCGCACGTATCGCAGGCGTTTTCGTCAATCGCCTGAAAAAAGGGATTCCGCTTCAATCCGATCCTACCGTTATTTATGGGCTCGTAGGTGGCAAAGGGAAGCTCGGACGCGGCATACTCAGGAGTGAGTTGCAGCAGGAGACGCCCTACAATACCTACAAGGTCAAGGGGCTGACCCCGACACCGATTGCTAATCCGGGCAGGGCGGCAATCGAAGCCGTTCTCAATCCGGCCCAGACCAACGATCTGTTTTTCGTAGCGGACGGCACAGGCGGTCACGCTTTCGCGCCCAGCCTGGCGAAGCACAATCAAAACGTGGTTGTTTGGCGCAGGATCGAACGTGAACGCCGCGAAAAGGCAGAGGCTGAAGCCAGGGCCAAGGCGTTGGCGGAAGCGGGCGGCGGAGATGGCGAGAAGCAGGCTGATGGAGCGGTTGCTTCATTGCCCGATCTGTCGACAGCCAGACTGCCCGCAGGAAACCTGACTGTGAATCCCGCTATATCCGGCTTGTCTGCCGATACTGCTCCAGGTGGTGTTGACGGCAATATTCTGGAGGGCCTGTCCATCAAGCTTCCTGCACCCGGCGACGCTGTGTCGTATTCGACCGCATCTCCGACGGCACCTCAGGCGCCATCTGCACCGTCAGCGGTGGCAAGAGCGGGGGATGGAGCTGCGATACCGCTCCCGAAGCGTAAACCCAAGCGCTAGTTCACATCGACAGTCAGCTGTTTCAAAACGTCAAAGTTGAGAGCCTGCAGTGCTCATGGCTTGTTGACCGGCTCATCACGACTTAAAGTTTGGCATGGGTATGCAGTGAGTCGCAGGCAGGGACCTCTTGGCCCGATAGTTCCTGCCTCGGTGCAGGGATGAGGCTGGGGGCTGTCAATGACATTGAAGAGTATGACGGGTTTTGCCCGCAGTGACGGTCACCATGATTTGCATTCATGGGCCTGGGAAATCCGCACGGTCAATGGGCGCGGACTCGATATCAGGCTGCGGTTGCCTTCCGGATACGACGCCATTGAACAGCCGGTGAGGGAGGCCTGCAAGAAACGCCTCGCGCGAGGCAACTGTTCTGTAACGCTCGCCATGCAGCGCGACACATCCAATGTCGTGGCGCGGCTCAACGAGGATATGTTCAGACAGGTTGCCGATGCTGCCGCAAAGGCCAGCGGGATGGTGGATGCGGCCCCGCCAACCTTGGATGGCCTGCTGTCTCTGCGGGGCGTGATCGAGATGGGGGAAGTGGAGGAAAGTGAAGCCGAGGCACAAGCCCGATCGGACGCGGTTCTTCAGAGTTTCACCAGTGCGCTGGATGCGGTCGTTTTGGCGCGCGAGGATGAGGGCAAGCATCTGGCTGCCGTGATTGTCGCGCTGCTTCAGGAAATCGAATCCCTCGTCATAAGGATTGAAAATGCGCCTGCGCGCACCCCGGAGGCGATTGCGTCCAAGTTGCATGAGCAGGTGGCCAAACTATTGGGCGAAGACTCGAGTTTCGATGAACAGCGCTTGCATCAAGAAGCCGTGCTCCTTGCGGCAAAGGTTGATGTCGAGGAGGAGCTTGCCCGGCTCAAAGCCCATATTGCTGCAGCAAACCAGTTGCTTGAGAGTGACGAGCCGGTCGGGCGACGCTTCGAGTTTCTGTCCCAGGAGTTCAACCGGGAAGCCAATACCATTTGTTCAAAATCAAATGATACAGAGATCACGCAAGCTGGATTGGCGCTCAAAGCAGCCATCGACCGGCTGCGCGAACAGGTACAGAATATTGAATAGCCAGAACCCAAATATCGACAGACGTGGTTTGATGCTGGTGCTGTCGTCGCCGTCCGGCGCGGGCAAAACGACGCTTTCACGTATGTTGCTCGAGGCCGAGGCCGAACTGGAAATGTCGGTGTCGGTGACAACACGGCCGATGCGTCCGGGCGAGGTGGACGGTAAGGACTATATATTCAAGGACAAACAGGAATTCGCCACGATGCGCGACAATGGTGAATTGCTGGAATGGGCGGAAGTATTTGGCAACTGCTATGGCACTCCAAAAGCAGCCGTGAGCGAAGCGCTTGTAGGCGGCTGCGATATCCTCTTTGATATTGACTGGCAAGGGACCCAGCAGCTGCGAGAAAGTATGAGCAAAGACATTGTAAGTGTCTTCCTTTTGCCGCCATCGGCGAAGGCGCTCTCAGAACGCCTTAAAACGCGGGCTCAGGACCCACCTGATGTGGTAGCAGACAGGATGAGCAAGGCCTCAGATGAGCTGAGCCACTGGGCCGAATACGACTACATTATCGTCAATCATGAACTTGCAGAGAGCCTTCAAGAGCTTCGGGGAGTGCTCGCTGCAGAGCGGCTTAAGCGTCGCACAGGGTTGGCAGAATTCGTACGGCAACTTCAGGCGGATCTTTAGGTAAACGACATAACTCATTGATCTATCAAATGTTTATGCCATTCATAGCTCAATGCGCAGAATTGACTGACGGATAGGGCCTCCGCGCGCAGGGTCGGATCAATGCCGACAATTTCGAGAACATTTTCAGGGTTCAACATCATTTTCTTGAGGCTCTGACGCAGCATTTTTCGGCGTTGTCCGAACGCGGCCGCAACGACTTTCTCCAGGGTCGCACGCGATCCGGCCGGTTGCGGCTCGGCAATAGGTACGAATTCGACAAGGCTGGAGTCGACTTTTGGCGCGGGGGTAAAGGCGCGGGGCGGCAGCGACAGGACGATACGCGGGGTGGTGCGCCATTGAGCAAACACAGACAGCCGACCGTAACTCTTGGTGTTTGGCTCCGACACAATACGCTCCGCCACTTCACGCTGAAACATGAGGACCATCCGGTCGTACCAGGG
>DEIT01000147.1:0-927 GCA_002352635.1 Hyphomicrobiaceae bacterium UBA2767
ACCTACCTCACTACGAGAACCGAGCACTGCGCATGTCTCACAACGCGCGCTGCGGTTGAGCCCAGAAGATAGTCCTGCCAGCCAGGCCGGTGAGACGCCACTATTATGAGATCGGCTTCCAGTTCTTCTGCAAGCCCGATAATCGCAGTAGGCGGGTGACCATCGCGCACGACAGCTTCGGCATCAGCACCGGCCCCGGCAGCCATCGCCTTCAGCTCCGTCTTTGCATGTTCTATTATTTTCTCGTGGGCGCCGGCCGGGAGCTCCGCAGTAACGCGGGCCGGAACGTCCTCAACAACATTTATCAGGACGACCTTTGCACCTTTGTCTCCAAGGCTCTTTGCGACTTCGAGCATTGGTTTGCCTTGCTCAGCATGAGTGAGATCGATAGGCACGATTATAGTTTTATACATGGACGTTCTCCTTGGTAATGCGTGCAGGGCTCCTCTGCACAACATCGGGTGACAATTGCGGGAGCCCGCAAAGAATGAGGTAGTGATTTCGAGTCGCGCAAAGTTTGGGTGCGGAGAGGGGATTTCATCGCGCCACCATTACGGAGTTTTCGGCGCGATCCAGAACCTTGAACGCGATGCTATTTGAAAAAATCTGGCGCCATCCCGAACGCCGTCTGAAACGGGATACGACAATCACTGAATATTTTTTTCCCTCTTCCACGATTGTCGAAACAGGGTCGCCTACCAGAACCGTTTCGCCCGAAACGCGAACCCCGACCTTTTCGATTTCCCTCTTCGCGGCGGCAACGGCTCTTTTGGCCACTTTCAGCCCGGCCTCGTTCTTTGCAACAGAGAGGAGATAAACCGGACACGCACAGCGGGCTGCAATTTCGGCATCCTTACGTGCCGAAACTATCGATCCTCTGTGTTCGCTGACGCAAACAAGGTGTCCATGGCTCTCTTCGAGCGCCCG
>DEIT01000147.1:990-4265 GCA_002352635.1 Hyphomicrobiaceae bacterium UBA2767
ACTCATCTTCGGAGTCATTCTTCGAGATCATTACCAGATCAAACTCACCGAGCTTCGCCTCGTCCAGAATCCCGAACGCGACCGAGGGAGCGACGAGAAGCCTCAGGACGATTGAACGTCCGGTTGGGCAGGAGTAGACGATTGCGTTGTCACCGAGCGGGTCTCCGGTAACGTCGGCATGGGCGAATTCGGTTTCCCAATCCTTGTCGAGCCAACCGAGCTCGACCAGAAGTTCGCGCCCGCGCTTCAGGGATTTCATGCCTGGTAACTCAAGGCCCCAGTCGAGCAGATTCTCCCTCACGACGGAGATCTGAAGGCCGCCCGTTCTCAACCCCTGGTCGATCGGACGAACATAGAGAAGTGTCAGATCTGCATCGGTGCCTGAACCGATGCGCACCGCATAGCGCAATGCCTGGAGAGATTCTTCCGATCCATCGATGCAGACAAGAATGCTGAAACGCGGTGGTTCCGCAGGCTTGCGCGCTTTGCGCTGCGTCTTGGATTTTGCCCGAGGCGGCTTCTTCGCCGCCGGTTTCTTTTTCGATGCCGTGCGCGCCATTTCTAAGATCCTATCAAAGGCCAGTAGAGAGATGCCGAAAGGATCAACAGGACGGTCGACACAGCCACCATCCTGTATCCCACCACCAGAAAGTCGGTGGTCTTCAGATAACCCGACGCATAGACAATTGTGCAGGCCGGGGTGCCGATGACTGTCAGATACGCAAATGCCGAAGAGATCGCAGTAATGAACCCGACAACGATGGGGCTTTCTCCTGACGCAACGGCCATTTTCAAGGTAATGGGGCCAAGGACCGCCACTGCAGCGCCGTTTGACATGGTATTGGTCACGCCAGTCGTCAGCACAGAAACAGCGGTCCAAAGAGGCACGCCGCCTTCAATTCCGAGCGGAGACAGCAGGTCGAGGAAACTATTGGCAACCCAGAGTGCCGCTCCGCTGTCCTTCATCTGGACACCGAGGGATATTGCCGCGGCATAGAGCAACACCACGCCCCAGTTGACGCCGGAATTCACGTCATCCCATTGCACAAGCCCGATAACCAGAAAAACCACGGCACCGAATATCGCAACGGTGCCAAGACCAAGTGTGTCGGAGAAATTCAACCATCCGAAAAGAATGGCCATGAAGGCGAGGATAGAGACCCAGTCCGCCGTTTTCATTGGTCCTTCGGTGCGGATCTGCTCGCGCAATTTCACAACTGCCCGGGAAATGTTCCGGTGCTCAGGCCGGAAGGTGTAGAGAAGAATGAGCGTGACGAACGGAAGCTGGATCAGGAAAACCGGATAGCAATAGAGCATCCAGGTCACATAATCGATCAGGTATTTTGCAGTATCGGGATTGGTGGGGTCATAGAAAAACTCCTTCCAATAGCCGATCATTATCGCGTTGCGCGCACCACCGGAGGGTGTGCCGATGCCGGCCACCGAACAGCCGTAACAGATCGAAAACAGCAAGACTGCGGCAAGCCCGCGTACCTTGGTTGCATCCTCGGAGGTAAGCGTAACGAGCGTAATTGCGACCGGCAGCATCATTGCCGCAACCGTGTGTTCGCCTATGAACGAAGCGAGCAGTCCCGATACGAGTGAAATTCCGATGCACACATTCGATGTGCGAGTACCCGTCATGCGGACGATCTGATAAGCAATCCGCTTGTCCAGCTTTTGCTTGACCACCGCCACAGCAAGCATCAGCGAACCCATTATGAACAGAACGGAGTCGCTCATAAGGCTCTTGGCGACAGTTGTAGAGTCTATGCCAAGGATGATCACCTGACCCAAGATTATCATCAAAGCGACGGTTGGCAGCGGGACAGGCTCGGTAACAAACAGAATTATCGCCACGACCGACATCGAAAGCAGAATAAGTCCGCGTTGATCCAAACCCTCCGGGGGGGGCAGTGTCATCAATGCGGCGCCGACGGCCAAGGCAATAAAGAACCACCTTTTTTCCCAGAGAAAGGAACCGAAACCGCGGACGACAGGCGTTCGGCTGCGCTGTGCCGCTTGGCCCAGTGTTCTGTCTAGCCTGGCCCGGACTGCCGGATGCATTTCAAACTCCTGAATGACCTGGAGGTCGTACTCGGTCTATGCCTCCTGTTCGCCATAGAAGAGCGTGACGACGTGTTGCGCCTCTGCGAAAAAAAGCCATCTTTCGATAAGAACGCCGGTTGCGCTGCTGACAACGGCGAGGGTTGCCCACAGGCCTATCGGCAGAGCAGCATTCACCAGCATGATTGCGGTGGCGATGATGGGTATGATGAAACCGAGCACGATCGTGAGGACCCGCAGGACGCGAGCGTGTTTCCTGCCGACCTTGTATCCCATCTCGCGCATAACGAAATTAGGAGTGCTGTGTGGGGCATCTACCGGCGACACTTTCCCAAACCGGCCAAGACCAGTTGCGCGTCCGGCTGTATGGGTCCGGTTGGCGTTATCGGCGCTGAACCAATAGGTCAGCTTTGCGACCAATGCGATGGCAAGCAGACCCATCGCTGTCCAGACTGACCAATCCGAAGCATTGCGGAAAGCGACGAGCAACAGGTTGAGCAGTACGGCACCCGTTGCCGCTGCAATCAGCACATAGACCGGTGCCACAGACGGCAAGTGCCATTGGCGAATGGTCTTGAGCGAGGCATAGATCATGGCTGTGCAGTAGACCGTCGCGATTGAACAGGCGACCCCCAACCAGCCAAGCGCGTCCCACGCCCAGTATTCCGTCTTGCCAAAAAACCATCCCAGGGCAAACAGTCCTGTCGGAAAATATGTAAAAACCGCCAATACCCCTTCCCGTGAGAGCCACGAGGTTCGCCATTGTGAGAAGGCTCGCCATGACCTTTCCGGGTGTCCAAGGTGGAAAGTCGATGCCAGCAAGCCAATCGTTATCATTCCATACGCGATCAGAAAGCCTGCAAATCCGAGCCATGGGTCAAGCGGAACGAGTTTCAGAAGACCCGCTGCCGACAAAAGAGCCAACAGCCCGTATCCGGCACCGGACATTGTTGTGAACAGTATGACGGAATATGCCGGATGCATTGCGTGCGCCCCCGTTACCGCGACAGGACCTGATCAGCCCAGTCGAAGAAGCGTTCCGCGCTGGACATCTTGCTTTTCTTCGTGGACGACGACGTTTCAGGGATGGCGGGGCTCGACTGAACTTTGCGAGCCTCTCGCGGTGGCAAATACTTGTTTACCGGCCGGTAGCCCGTCTCGGGCAGAAGGTCATATCCTCCCCGGCCGCGTACAAGCTTCGATACCGA
>DEIT01000250.1:0-534 GCA_002352635.1 Hyphomicrobiaceae bacterium UBA2767
CCGATGCGCACTCCACCTGGATTGAGTGTGGCATCGGATCGCCCGTGAATAATCATGCCGCCGTGCGGGGTCCATTCCGCGAAGTCGCCGTGATGCCATATGTTGGGAAAGCGGGCAAAGTAGGCGTCGTGATACTTTTGCCCGTCCGGATCATTCCAGAAACCAACCGGCATGGACGGGAACGGCACGGTGCAGACGAGTTCTCCCTTTCCTGTTGTCATGGGCTTCCCGTCATCATCATAAACTTCCACCGCCATACCGAGTCCCGGGCCCTGCAGTTCGCCGCGCCAGACAGGGAGCAACGGATTGCCAAGCACGAAACAGGCGGCAATATCAGTCCCACCGGAAATGGAAGCCAAATGGGCATCCGCCTTGATGTGCTCATAAACATAGTCGAACCCTTCCGGCACCAGCGGCGATCCAGTCGAACAGATCATTCTGACGTTGGAGAGTTTGTAGGTTTCGCTTGGCCGCATTCCCCCGGCACGAAGCGCATCGATGAATTTTGCGGACGTCCCGAATATGTGTGCGCCC
>DEIT01000250.1:703-3091 GCA_002352635.1 Hyphomicrobiaceae bacterium UBA2767
GAGAAAAGAATGTAGAGCGGGTGATCGAACGGTAATTGTTTGAATTCCACCTCACGTGCCTCATATGCGCCAAGGGCCGCGTCCCATTCGACTGCACGTTCAATCCGGCCTACCGTTCCTGTTGTTCCGTCAAGACCAGGCAGCAGAATTGCGTTTTCGACGCTTGGAAGTTTGTCGAGCGCGCCCTCAATCCGCGCGGCGACAGAATGGTCCTTGCCGCCAAACTTGTATCCCTCGCATGCAATGAACAGTTTCGGTTCAATCTGGCCGAATCGGTCGAGCACCCCCTGAATGCCAAAATCGGGCGAACATGAGCTCCAAACCGCACCGAGCGAGACCGCCGCCAAAAATGCAACAATCGTTTCAGGCATGTTGGGCATCATGGCCGCGACACGATCTCCCTCGCCCACGCCCATCGCCGCAAATGCCTGTTGAGCCTGAGACACGCTCCTGCGCAATTCCCTCCAACTCATCTCACGGTGCGTCCCGTCCTCGCACCCGAAAATCAGCGCCGGTGAATCTCCACTGCCGCCATCCAGCATATTTTCCGCTATATTGAGTTTGGCCGTGGGGAAGAACTGTGCGCCCGGCATCTTGTTGCCGTCGACCAGATAAGGAGACGCACCCATGTCCCCTTTGACGCCGCAAAACTCCCAGAGCGCCGGCCAGAACTTTTCCGGAGCCCGGACGGAGAACGTAAAGAGATCGGCATACACTTGAATTTCGGCATGTCCCGCGTCACGCAGCTTGCCCATAAGACGCGCCATATTGCTGTGTGTCGCGGCAGCCGGACCCGGCGTCCACAAGGGCTTGCTCATTGATTTCGCCCCTCCCCAAGGCAACTCTTCTGTTGGTAACGGCACCTGAGGCTCGTCTTTTCCGGTCAAACAGTTTAGAACAGGTTTGTCGCTGCCGGGACATACTGGCTAGAATTTCTGCCCACGGCGCACCTTAATCGGTATCATATCAACTTCCCGATTTTTAAGGTGCAAATTCACATCCGCAGATAGCCGGAAAGCACGCGGCGGCCGTATGAGACATGCGAGTCGGAATGTCACAATTAATGCGTTTCAGGTTCGGTCTCCTTGCTGCGCTGTTCGCCGCAATGGTCGCTGTTGCCTATTTCGTCGCCAGACCACTTTTGCTGAGCGAACGGACAATCCGGATTGCCCTTACTGAACATTTGACCGACTGGACCGGTGCGACACTTTCGGTCAGTGGCCCGGTGCGGTTGAGCTATTTCCCGCGTCTGCAGATGGAGCTGGGAAATGTCCGTATGGCGGGAATCAAGCACGTTCCGGCGCTGCGCGAGATGCAGGCCGAACGCATCGATGTCCGACTTGGGCTGCGATCGCTTTTCTTCAATGACCTCGTGGTCGATCGGGTAACGCTTATAGAGCCAACAATTCAAGCCCATACCGGGCTTAAGAAAGATACGTCTTCCAAACCGGATGGTGCGGCGGCGGCCCTTGAGGCGCTGGCACGCGCGCCATTTGACCAGATCGCCATAGAGAATGGCGACATAACGGTCACCGGACCGCAGACAAAGGAAGAATTCAAAAATATCACAGCCAGGTTCAATCTGACGCATCCCAGCGGCGTGTTTTCGAGCCGCGGAAGCTTCACCTGGCGCGGGCAGACGGTCTCATTCCGCAACGATAGTGGCAAACCTGAAAAGGTCGGAAACGCTCTCCATGTACCGATCGATATCAATATCGGAGGTGACCTTGTCAAAGCGGAAATCGAAGGCACAGCCACCCTTAGCAATGGTCTGATGATCGACGGCAATACGGATTTGCGAATCTCCAATTTGCCGGCCTTTGCGAAATGGACGGGCGTTCTTGTACCCGACAACGCCAAACGCGGCGCCTTTTCGGCAAACGGCGCATTTCATTGGTCCGGCCACAGAATTGGTTTTGACGATGGCACCTTCGTTCTTGACGGCCACAAGGCGTTGGGTGCGGTCTCGCTGGAGTTTGGTGGTGCGCGGCCACAGATTGAGGGGACGCTCGCACTCCAGCGACTTGATCTGACCCAATACTTCGAACACCCCGCAGCCAAGAAAGCCTCGGCAAAGACGTTACAAAAAGATGGTAAAGCACCGAACGTGGAGATGGATTTTCCGCTGCTTCACCATGTCAATCTCGATTTGCGGGTCTCGACAACCGAACTCAAAGCTAGTCGGCTCAGTGTCGGGCAGAGCGCCTTGTCAGTATCGCTGAAATCCGGTCGTCTGGCCGCCGATATCGCCGTATTCGATTTTTGCGGCGGCAATGGCAATGGACGGCTGGAATTTGACGCCACCGTGCCGGACTCTGAATTCAGGATCACCACAAATTTGTCGAACGTTTCGGCGCAAAACTGTATCGGCCTGTTCACATCAGAATC
>DEIT01000250.1:3278-17045 GCA_002352635.1 Hyphomicrobiaceae bacterium UBA2767
GCATCTATACCGATACGTTGAAGGTGGGCCTCGGTCCCGACGAGGCATGGATGGTAGGCGCGATCGAGTTGGTTGACAGCAGTCTCGACCTGCAACTGAAGTTGTCCAAGGGGCGAACCGCGCCAGAGACTCAGGAAAAACCCACCTCAGATCAAACCAAACTTACGCCTCTAGGCACAATTGTCATTAAAGGGCCATGGTCGGAACCCAATTTCCGGCTGGAACCGGCCAAGTCGAGCGCCCATCTCGCGCCCTCGAGACAGGAATCATTGTCCGCAATGCTTGGCGACCACTACTAGAACGAGGCGACTGCGGGTGATCCATACCAAGACCTTACGACTGCGCACGCTGGCTTCATTATTGGCAGTGGCTGTAATGCTGTCAGCAAGCCCTCCGGCTTACACTGAGCCGACAGAAGAAGAAGAAAAAGGAACGGCCGCGGAAGAAGTGGCGAGCCCTGCTGCGGAGGCGCGGCCGACGGAACCGCAGAAAGCGGCGACAACCTCTGATGAAACGGCCAAATCGAATGATGAAAAAGCCGCGTCAGAGGACACGATCACCGCGAAAGACGAAAAGCCCGACAAACTCACCATCGCCTCCTGGGGTGGCGCTTATAGTGAGTCACAGAGGCGCGCATATTTCACGCCATTTCAGAGCGAGACCGGCATTTCAATTGATGTTGTTTCGCACAATGGCAAATTCGACTCACTCAACCCAGACGACGCCAACAAACTGAAATGGGATATTATCGACGTTGACTCAGGCGCCCTTGAGCAAGCCTGTCGCGACGGGCATCTCGAAAAAGTGGACGCGTCTGCCTTGATTAAAGCCAGCGACGGCACTTCCGTCGGCGACGACTTCTTTCCTGACACACTGCATGAATGTGGCGTTCCAAGTGTTGCCTGGTCGTCTGCCATCGTGTTCGACAAACGCGCATTCAAGAAAAAGAACCTGCCGAAAACCGCCAAGGACTTCTTCGACGTCAAACGATTTCCGGGAAAGCGCGCCCTGCCGAATGGCCCGAAATATACGCTGGAGCTTGCGCTTATGGCCGACGGCGTCGCACCGGATGAGGTTTACCAGACTCTGGCCACGGAGGCGGGGGTCAAACGGGCGCTGAATCGCCTTGATGCGATCCGGGATCACATTGTTTGGTGGGAACAGGCCCATCAGCCGCTCAAGCTTCTTGATCGGCAGGGTGTGACAATGGCAGTCGCCTTTAACGGGCGCATTTTCTCCGCGATTGTTGCGGAGTCCAAGCCGTTTGGCATCGTCTGGGATGGCCAGGTATTTGATGTCGATCTCTGGGCAATACCGAAAGGATCGCCGCATCTAAAATCGGCGCTTGAATTCATCGCATTTGCTACGAAACCCACTCAGCTGGCGCGGCAGGCTGGATGGTTTCCCTATGGTCCCATGCGCAGGTCCGCAGTCGAACTGGTCGGCAAGCATCCTGAAGTCGATGTCGACATGTCGGCGTATATTCCAACCTCCAAGCAAAACTTCAAACGGGCTCTGCGCCTGAACGCTTCGTGGTGGCGGGAACATGAGGACGAATTAAAGAAGCGGCTGCAGGTCTGGACCACTGGCGATGGTGGCTCCGCGGACACCGGCAGCGATGCGGAAAGCGAAAACGCGGGCTAAAAACTGCTGCGAACACGCATCGGCCAGGAAATCGAAATAGATTGCCTGTCACATATCTGCCACGTTTTCCCTAGCGATCAGCAGGGTGTCGGTTCGCCCTGGAAACCGTATAGTTGTTCATTATCGCTGCATCGCAGGCGCCCAATTCAATGCATGAAACTCCACAGATCCGATTTGAGCATCTACCTCTAGTCATTTGATCCTTAATCAGGATACCGCGGTCATCATTGCATCTCTGCTCATTTCACGTTGCGGGCGACGCTCGGATCCGGCCATCATGCTCTCCTTCACTTCAACTTGCCTGTCCACCGCCGGGCCAAGCTGCATTGCCGCGAGAAAATGCGTCACCAAACTGTAATGCTCGTTGATTTGGTGCAGTTCATACGCCATCCTTCGAGGCGTGACGCGGGGCGAGATCCTATTGGCATCGAAAGATGTCGGGGTATTCACTGCCACGTTCGACTGGGCCAAAGAGGGCAACGGGGAACCAGTTTCAGGTGCACTGCGTGCATTGAAGTTGAATTTCCTCAGGCGTCTCGGAAAGTTTTCCGGCGCCAGAAATAATGCGGGGAGAACTGCCGGTACATCAGTATCGGCAGTTCTTTTTTTTGAGGTCAATTCATCAATCGGTGTTGCTCATTTCAACGGCACACCTCTGCCCAAAATGATGCCGTGAAACCTTGTCTTTGGCCGCGGTTCCATGACACTTTCGGCATCGCGATTCGTAAAACATGCAACATCTCAACCTGCTCCTTTTTGCCGAAGGCCGTTTTCGAAGCGCAGCACGAGTATGTGTCTGGGGAAACCGACGTGACTAAAAAAACACTCTGGCTGTTTAGTCTCCCTGCCCTTTGTCTGTCGCTTACACTTGTGTCGGCATACGCGCACGCGCAGACGGCGAGGGTCGCATCCAGCCACACGGACGCAACGGCCGCTATCGATGATCGTGGAACAGGCCAGAGTGCCAAACCCGAGCAACATGAACTCAAGGCGGACGGCCTCACTGGAACAGTAACGGTGTTGCGGACCGGTCGCCCTTTCCCAGCAGGCGGGTCGGCATTTGCACAGATAAAGGTTGCCAACACAGCTAAGAAGAAGAGCGCCGACGCGGAGTTGGTGTTCAGTGCAGAGACGGCAGATCTTGTCGATATCAGCGGCGACAAGGTCGAAACGCAAAAAGATAGCAATGGTGGCCAACGCATTGCGCGATTAAAAAAAATCAGAAAAGGTAGACCCCGTTCTGTGATCGTCGAGTTGAAACTGCGCGAACCAGACCCGGGCGCAAGCAAAGAACCGCAGAACAAACTGAAAATCACGCTACGCAATCCTGGTGGAACGGGTGAGACCACAACACTCGGCTGGCAGGTGACCAATTGCGCCGGTGGCTTCTATTCCGAGATCGTAAAGGTGCGGGAAGGTTCGGGCTCAGGCATCTCCGAAGCGATCAAGGCCTCACAATCGCGCGATCGTGCACGGCCAGGTCGATGGCTTTTTCCACCACGGCTGAAGCGCTCAACTGCGGGTCGCAAATGCATTCGGCGTGCTCGGCGCTGGAGTTCGTCACGTGGTCGCTATGTTTACCGTTGCACCCGGTACAAAACCATCAGACCAGCAATTGCCAGCGCGGCAACGCCGGTCGAGTCCGAGGGCCGCATTTTCCGTTTCGCAGCGCGTTTCGTCTCGGCACGCGCCGTTGACCGCGAGCTTGACCAAAGACGCGATGCAGGATGGGCAACACGCCGGGTATCGCAAAACCTGAAAGCCTTCCTGAAACAGGATCAGCATCCGGCGATCTGTACCGGCGCGATTCAGTTCTTCAATTATTTCGACCAGCGAATGGAGAGTTTCGCAAAACGCGCTGAAACATTTGACGATATGGCTGGCAAGTCGTGGGGTTTGGCGGTCTTGAGGACAGGTGAAGCCATCGAAGCCGCAAAATCACAAGAAGGCGGACATCCGGGTTGGGGAGCCGCACCACTTGACTTGTCGCGATCGCAAGAAGGAACAAGTCTGAAAAGCCTGACTGAAAGCCTTGCCCAGATCACCAACGACGCAGAACTGAGCCAGAAGGTCGCTGAAGCGGGAGACGCGTTCGACGCGCTGAGGGACATGTCTGCCTATTTCCGGAGCAAAGCAGCAAAATCCATGGACAAATCCACCCGTGCAGCAATGTATCGAGCCCTTTCGGCAATCGAGGCGGCTGACTATATTGGTGCTGTTGCCCTTCACTATGTTGAATTGCGCCATGCGCTGATCGGCTCAATGAAAACGCTCAGGCAGGCGCACGGTCGTTCCTGCACCTGCGACGGCTGATACCGAAATCAGAGCATTAAATGGCGGTTTTTGCCGCATGGCCGGCATCCGTTCGTGGATTGCGGGGCCAAGGCAGTGATCAAGAGATTCTCAAAATTGTTCACGAATCACGAGTCCCGCCCCGCAAAAAGGTTGTGATGTGTAGAGATTTCCCCAGCATCGATGAAATAGACCTCTGATTTCATGGTGTTTTCTTGTCTACCCCCGCGTTTCGACCTTCGGGGCATTGACCCTTCCCAGGAAAGCGTCTTGCATGGCAAGCAGACAGCCCTTGTAGGCTAATGAAATGGGGGATTCCGCGCAGCGTGTGACTCCTCCAATTGTACCGCGGGTTGTCTGATCTTTAATTAGGGGGAGACGTGACCCATGAAAGCGGAAGTCATTTGGCTTTTCATTTTCGTCCTCCTGTACTGGGCGTATTGCATCTACTGGGGAGTCCGGGGTGCAATGACGGCCAAGACAGCGAGTGACTATTTCATCGCGGGACGCAGCATTTCCATCTGGGTGTTTGTGCTGGCTGCTACAGCCACATCATTCTCCGGCTGGACGTTTATGGGCCATCCCGGCCTGCTTTACCGGGACGGATTCCAATACGCTTATGCCTCGTTCTATGCCATTACGATCCCGTTTACGGGCGTGATGTTTCTGAAGCGCCAGTGGATGCTGGGCAAACGCTTCGGGTTCGTGACACCGGGCGAAATGCTCTCTGAATATTTCAGAGGCGACGCAATTCGTCTGCTTGTCGTCGTCGTGGCGCTATGCTTCTCAGTCCCGTATCTGGGCTTGCAACTTCGGGCTTCGGGCTTCTTGTTTAATGTTCTGACCGATGGTCTGCTCTCGGTTGACGTTGGCATGTGGCTCTTGTCTGCGATTGTGTTCCTATATGTGGCATCGGGCGGTCTGCGCGCTGTGGCGTATGTGGATACCCTGCAGTGCATCCTGCTCGCCGGCGGCATTGTCGCGATCGGTATGATCGCGTTGAATGCTGTTGGAGGTTGGGACAAGCTGAACGAAGGTATTGCCGCTCTTGCGTCGATTGACCAGAAGCGCACACCTGACGGTTATAGCCACTATATTGCTATCCCGGGTGTCATTCAGTTTGTGTCGGCAGGTCCGAAAGCCGTCGGTGGTGCATGGACGGGTATGATGATTCTTACCTACATGTTTGCACTGATGGGCATCCACTCGGCTCCAGCCTTCTCCATGTGGGCCTTTGCGAACAAGAGTCCTGAACCGTTTGCTCCTCAGCAGGTTTGGGCGTCTGCGTTCGGTATCGGCTTCATCCTGTTCGTCTTTACGGCGTTCCAGGGTCTTGGAGGCCACATGCTGGGCGCTGACCTGGCCTTTGCCGAAAAGTTCCCGGAACTCACCAACAATGTGATGGGTGCCGGTCTTGGCGGCAAGGATCTGATGCAGTCTGCCGGCAAGCAGGGCATGCTGGTTCCGCAGCTGATCCATCTCATGGGCGATACCGCCCCATGGTTGGTCGGTTTGCTGGCCGTGTGTGCTCTGGCCGCAATGCAGTCGACCGGTGCAGCCTATATGTCCACTGCTGGTGGTATGCTGACCCGTGACATCCTCAAGCACTTCATGATGCCTAATGCTTCGCATAGCGTCCAAAAGTTCTGGGGTCGTGTCGGCGTCGGCGTCATCGTTGTTGCTGCCCTGATTGTGGCAACATATTCGAGCGATGCGCTTGTGCTGCTCGGCGGTCTGGCTGTGGCCTTCGGCTTCCAGATGTGGCCGTCATTGATGTCGGTGTGCTACTTCCCGTGGTTCACCCGTCAGGGCATTACGGTCGGTCTGTTCTTCGGCATCATTGCTGTGATGTGCACCGAAACCATCGGTCAAAGCTGGTTCGGTATCACGGCATGGGGCCGTTGGCCGCTGACCATGCATTCGGCCTTCTGGGGCATCTTCTTCAATCTGGGCGCGGCGATACTCATCTCCGCTGTTACCCAGAATGCGGACGACATGAAGCACAAGATGAAGTTCCACAAATTCCTGCAGGATCATGCGGGTCTGTCGGCCGAGAAGCGCAAGCTGATCCCGACGGCCTGGATACTCACGCTGGTGTGGTTCTTCTTCGGTATCGGCCCGGGCGCTGTGATCGGCAACACGATCTTCGGCAACCCGAACGATGCCGCCACCTGGACGTTTGGCATGCCTTCGATTTGGGCATGGCAGATCCTCTGGTGGGCACTTGGCGTCTTCATGATGTGGTTCCTCGCATACAAGATGGAGATGTCGACCGTTCCGTCCAAAGAAGTTAAGGCACTTGTTGAAGACATTGGCGACCTTGGTGAAGGCAAGGCCCGTCTCGATCTCGACAAGCCATAGACCTTGACGACGAGAATTGGAGGGCCGCCGCATTGGCGGCCCTCTTTCTTTGCGCATGTTGCTGCTGGTATGGTTCGGTGGCTACACCGACCAATCTGCAAATCCGGTGAATGTGAATGGACGCTCAGTATGTGTGGTTCTTCGGATGGAGTGCACTGCTCGTTGCAATGCTGTTTTTTCCGGTCAGTAAGCTCGTGTGGACGCTGAGCATCCGCCGCCAGGAGCGCAAGCTTCAGCGAAAGCTGGAGGAAGCCGAGGTTAAGGGCCAGCTCAATCGCGCGCGTTTCATTTCGTTTTTTCTCGTTGTGGCCTTTGCCCTGCTGTTCAATGCCAATGTCTTTGGATTTCCCGGTGCCAAATGAGTCAGTCTCAAGGACCTCTCTATAATTTACTGAAGTGGGTAGCGATTTTCGGCGCCGTGTTGTGGATTGGATATGAGGCTTATCGGCATTTCGCCGGCATGAACCCGGGAGATGTTCTCTTTATCGACGGCAATCACCTGTTCAAGGACGGCCAATACGAACGGGCTTCAGAATATTTTAAAGAGGCGCTTGAAAAGGATCCCGAACACAGTTCTGCCTGGCGCGGATTGGCGAACAGCTACGTCCAGCTCAAGCGTTACGATGATGCATTAAGGTCAATCAGCCGGGCCATCGAACTCAACCCGGAGTTTGGCGGCAATTACGCGCTGCGCGGGATCATTTACGACCATGCCGGTCGGCATGAACTGGCGCTGGCTGACTACGAAAAATCGCTTCAGATGGACCCAGAGGTTGCGGACGGCATGCACTGGCTCGACCGGCTGCTCTACAATGTTCAGGAGCGACCGCCGACGATTGGGGACAGGCTGGAGTATCTGAAAAAGCAATTTGCATTGCCAGAGTCAGAGCGTGTCCTGCGCAATCCCGAAAAGGACGGGAAACAGCGCCCGTACGAGCAATAGGTCGGAAAATCCGCGCGCGCTACCAGACCTGCAGGATATTGTGCAGAAGGAAGCGGAAAAAGAACATCAAAGCAATGCTGCCGAACAGCAAATGGACCCAGGGGCGATCGCCGTCCTTATCCCTGTAGGTGAGCCCATGAAAGGCCACAAACCCTGTGCCGACCACCAGAAGCCAATCAACCCAAGTTCCACCCATCCGTGTCACCACCTTTTTGAGAATCTGCTCTCAGGTTCAGAATGGCCTCAATAGCACGGGGGCAACATACATTGTAGTTTCAGCACCTGCGCGGCGCTCTCGCCCATAACAAACAAGATAATCAGGGCGCCGAGGATCCACATGATCGCCTCGAGACCCTTGTTGAATTGCTCCTGCGATCCAGTCGGTTCGACGACACCGAATTCTCCTGGATCGAGCTCGCCCTCCTGATCCCGCTTCATGACTTTCTTGCAGAAATGGCGCACCCATGGAGGCACGAGGTCATTGAACATATAGCCGGTGAAGTGCTTCTCGATCATCATCTCATCACCCGCTTCGCCATACCAGTCTTCGTAAGCGAGTTCGAATATTTTGAACTCACCCACGCTCAACAGCGACGACACGCGCAGAACCGACCAGACGTCGGTCGGGATCTTCTTTTCATCGAAGTAACGGCGGTCTTCCGCACTGGGAGTGGTCATGAGCTTGCCGTCTTAAGTGGCTTGATCGTTCGCCGCCTCAAAAAACATCTTACAGACGCTTGCGGGCGCGTAAAGGCTAACCCCCCACTTCTCGCGTATGTTTGATCGGTATTCAGGCTGAAGTAAGGCCGCGATAGGCCCCGAAACAGCTACACCAAAGCGTTTTGTGCAACGGCTGCACAAGCATCAATGCACGAACAGAGCCCTCTTCCGGCCAACTCCATCCTCATGCTGCCAGCGCTGTTTTGGGCTCTGTAAAATCGTACCCCAAATCGTCAGCCACCGCCTGATAGGTCACCTTCCCCCGATATACGTTCAGTCCCGCTAGAAGGTGCGGGTTCTCAAGCAGCGCCACGTTTACACCCTTGTCGGCTATCTGAAGAATGAAGGGCAACGTGACATTGTTCAGCGCATAGGTAGACGTACGCGCCACGGCCCCAGGCATATTTGCCACGCAATAGTGCACGACACCGTCAACGATGTAAGTTGGTTCGGCGTGGGTCGTGGCTTTGGAGGTTTCGAAGCATCCACCCTGATCAATGGCAACATCGACGAGTACCGAACCCGGCTGCATGCGTGAGACCTGCTCACGACTTACAAGTTTCGGTGCTTTTGCACCCGGAACCAAGACACCCCCAATGACCAGATCCGCACTAAGCACCTCCTCCTCAATCGTAAGCGCCGTGGAATAGAGCGTCTTTATGCGACCGCCAAACCGCACGACAAGCGCGCGCATGGTGTCCACATTGCGATCGATAACGGTTACATCGGCACCGAGACCTATCGCCATGTAGGCCGCATTTTCACCGACAACGCCGCCACCGATGATGACGACCTTGGCGGGAGCTACGCCCGGAACCCCGCCGATCAGGACACCGGCACCACCTGGCTCCTTTTCAAGACAGTGCGCCCCGGCCTGAATGGACATACGGCCTGCCACTTGGGACATGGGCGCCAATAGCGGCAACCCGCCAAAACGATCCGTCACGGTCTCATAGGCCACACAGATCGCCCCACTCTCAACCAGGTCCTTTGTCTGCTCAGGATCGGGCGCGAGATGCAGATAGGTGAACAGGATTTGCCCGTTCTTCAGAAGCGCCCGCTCGCCCGCCTGAGGCTCCTTGACTTTCACGATCATATCGACGCCGGCAAAAACATCCTCCGCTGTGTCAACAATCTGTGCGCCAATGTCGCGGTAATGGTCATCGCTCGCGCCAATGCCCGACCCGGCGCCCGTTTCCACAACTACCTCGTGGCCGTGGCTGACCACTTCGCGGGCGCTCGCTGGCGTCATGCCCACGCGATACTCATGAACCTTGACTTCTTTGGGAACACCAAGCCGCATTTCACTTCCTCCAGTCGGAAATCTCGCCAATCAAAACTCGCAGGCTGCCTGATAGGCTGACTCAACCATCTAGCCCATCGCATCACGCAATGGACCCAACCGTTAGTGCCAGATGCTCCTTTTTTTCCGGACCAGCGTGATCCGAATTACGAAGATCTGCATCCGTCCCCAAGTTGGACATCAATCAGTTCCGCTAAACGCCGGACGCCAGACTCAATCATGGTTGAGTCGATTGAGGAAAATCCAAGTCTGAAATGACGCCCTGCCCCATCCGGATCTGAAAAATAGATGCGCCCAGGCTCGATAATGATACCGGCATTCAATGCCTCCAGTGCCAACAGATCACTATCGAGGCCTCGGGGTCCGGTTACCCAGTAACTCGATCCACCAAATGTCGGCATCCGGCTCGACTCTGGCAGACAGGTCGCCAGCGCCTTGCCCATTTCTTCCCAACGCACCTTGTAGGCGCGCTCAAGTCGCTTGATCAGAGCGTCGTGGTAGCCAAGCGAAAGGAATAGGGCGGCTGCACGCTGGTTGTTGCTCGGCGTATGGCGCACCATCAATCGTCGCAATGCCCTGAGTTCATCGACGAGCTGTTTCGGTCCGACCAGGAATCCCATTCTCAGACCCGGAAACAGCGTTTTGGAAAGCGAGCCGACATAGATCACCCGCCCTTCCCGGTCCATGGACTTGAGTGCCGGACACGGCTCGCCGACATAATTGGTCTCGAATTCGTAGTCGTCCTCCACGACAACAAGGTCGTGTAGCCTGGCCGCCTCCAACAATTCCATGCGTCGATCGCGCGGCATCGTCACCGTCGTGGGAAACTGATGGCTTGGCGTCGTGAACACGATATCGGCACGGCTCAGCCGTTCGTCGATAATCAGCCCTCTACTGTCGAGCGGAATCGGCATCAAGCGATCGCTTCTGAGGCGGAAGATATTGCGTACATCCGGATAACCCGGCTCCTCCATCGCCACAACCGTGTTGCGAGTCACCAGTAGGCTCGCGAGCAGGTAGAGCGCATTCTGCGCACCCAGAGTGACGAGGATTTCGTCCTCTTTAGCCATGATGCCGCGCCGAGGCAGAATACGGGTCCTGATTTGCTCGATGAGCATCGGGTCGTCGCGGTCGCGAAAATCACCGGTCCATGCGTCCAGCCACTGCTTGCCGAGCGCCTGCCGGTTGCACTCCCGCCATTCTGCAATCGGAAACAACGTATGGTCGACCTGGCCGTAGATGAATGGATACGGGTATTCCTGCCAATCGGCCGGTTTATGAATGTTGTCCTGGACGCTGGGGTGTACGCGGAACCGGGCAGCCCAGTCCGGTTCAGAAAGATCATCCGGACCATCAAATGAGGGGCTCTGAACTCTCCCATTCAACATCTCTTCATTGACATAGTAGCCGGATCGCTCGCGCGCGACGATATAGCCGTCGTCAATCAAACCCTGATAGGCGAGTACAACTGTATTGCGGGAAACGCCCAATTGCCGAGCCATTTGCCGGCTGGATGGGATGCGGTCACTGACTGGCAGCTGACCACCCAGAATCGCCGACACAAGGACTTCGCGTATTTGTGCCTGCAGACTCAACTTGCCTGCATCCGGCAACTGAAACAGTGACTCACGCATCGTCTGGTCCCACCGAAACCGGGAATTTGGCTCTAGGATGAGTCCAAAATCAGAGAGTAGCTTGGTCGCTGACAATGAACAAGCCGGAGGGATAATCGCATCGTGCCGGCTATCGGTTAGTGCTGTGAGCGGCGTTCAGACGAACCCCGCTTAAAGACTGAGGCGGGAAAACAGAAAATGCAGTATTCGGTCAACACTCTCGAACATCATTGGATGCCCTTCACCGCGAACCGCGAGTTCAAGGATGCACCGCGGCTGATCGTCAAGAGCAAGGGTGTCGAACTGTGGGATCACAACGGCAATCGTGTGCTCGACGGCTCTTCGGGCTTGTTTTGCGTGGCGGCCGGACATGGCAGACAAGAAATCGCAAAAGCCGTCCATACTGCACTTACTGAAAATGATTACACCGCACCGTTCGGTCTTGGACAGCCTACGTCCTTTGAACTTGCGCGCATGGTCGCCGCACTGACACCGGAAGAGATCAACCACGTCTTTTTTACAAACTCCGGTTCTGAGTCGATCGACACCGCGCTCAAGATCGCCATGGCCTATCACCGCGCACGCGGCGAGGGCCAGCGTACGCGCTTCGTCTCGCGCGAGCGCGCTTATCACGGCGTCAATATTGGTGGCACGTCGCTATCGGGCATGGTCAAGAACCGCGATACATTCACCGGCGTCATGCCGAACGTGGTGTGCATGCGTCATACTTGGCTTGAAAAGAACCGCTTCACCCGCGGCCAACCAGAACACGGGGCGGAGCTTGCGGACGATCTGCAGCGTATGGTCGACACCTATGGCGGCGGGACAATTGCTGCGTGTTTCGTTGAGCCGATTGCCGGATCGACGGGCACGCTCGTGCCGCCGAAGGGCTATCTGGAGCGACTTCGGGAAATCTGTGACGCGAACGGTATCCTGCTCGTATTCGACGAGGTCATTTGTGGCTTTGGCCGGCTTGGCGTTCCCTTCGCGGCGCAGGCTTTTGGCGTAACCCCGGACATCATGACCATGGCCAAGGCGCTGACGAATGGTGCCCAGCCTATGGGCGCGGTGGCGGTTAAGGACGAGATTTACGAAACGATCGTGAATTCAGCACCTGAGGGTGCCATCGAGTTTTTCCACGGCTACACCTATTCAGCGCATCCGGCAGCATGCGCCGCGGGCATTGCAACACAGACGATCTACCAGGACGAAAAACTGTTCGACCGCGCGGCGGACCTGTCAGACTATTTCCTCGATGCAGTTTACGCTTTCGAGGACATCGATCTGGTTACGGATATTCGCGGATACGGAATGCTGACCGGGATAGACGTGAAACCAGGGGCCGCACCTGGCGTGCGCGGTGCGAAAATTCAAAAGCAACTATTCCAAAACGGCATGCACGTGAAATTCACCGGTGATGCCGGCATTTTCGCACCACCACTCGTCACGACGCGCGAACAGATCGACGAGATGTGTGGCATCTTTCGTGAGACATTGGAGACATTCAAGGACTAGCGATTTGGGCATTGACTGGACGCGGGGACCAGATCGTAGAACAATGAAAAACTGTTTTAGTAACCGAAGTTGGGAGGATTGGGTATGAGAAGGTTTTTTTCAGCCATAACCGGTGCTGCGATTGCACTGGCGTTCACATTTACGGGCGCGCGTGCTGCCGAGGTAACCATCGGCTATCAGCAAATTTACAACCCTTGGAAGGTGTCTATTGCTGACGGCATCATGGAAAAGATCACCGGCTACAAGATCAACTGGAAGAAGTTCAATTCCGGCGCCAAAGTAATTACCGCGATGGCTTCAGGCGACGTGCATATTTCACTTGCCGGGTCGAGCCCCATTGCAGCAGGCGTCAGCCGTGGCCTGCCGATTGAGCTTTTCTGGATCACCGAGAACATCAACGATGCGGAAGCGCTTGTTGTCCGCAAAGGTTCCAACATCAAGACCGTGCAGGATTTGAAGGGCAAGAAACTCGGGGTGCCATTCGTCTCCACGACGCACTTCCACACCCTGTTCGCGCTAGAGCACCACAAGGTCAACCCGAAGGAGGTAAAGCTGCTCAACATGCAGCCGAATGCCATTGCCGCCGCATGGGAACGTGGCGACATTGATGCAGCTTTTGTGTGGGATCCTGCACTCGGTCGCATCAAGAAAACGGGTACGGTACTTCTGACGTCGGGCGATCTCTCCAAACTTGGCAAGGCGACATTCGATGGCATGGTTGTCAACAAGGACTTCGCCAAGGACAATGCCAAGTTCATGTGCCAGTTTGTGATGGCGATGGCCGCCGCGGACAAGGCCTATCGCGACAATCCCAAGAATTTCGGCCCTGGATCGGAAAACGCCAAGAAGATCGTGAAACTCGTCGGCGGTGACGACAAGGACGTCGCCGGGGTTTTGGCGCTTTACGACTTCCCGGACCTCAAGGCGCAAGCTTCAAATGAGTGGCTTGGCGGCGGCAAGGATGGCGGTGCAGCGAAGGCCCTTTTCTTCACTTCTGAATTTCTGAAGAAAGAGAAGAAGGTCGACGCCCTGTTGCCGGATTACGGCGCGGTGGTGACAGACAAGTTCGTCAAAGCCGCATTAGCCGGAGGCTGCTAACCACGCATTTCACAAGGCGGTCCCAAGCGGACCGCCTTTTTTCTTTTATTCTCTTTTTCAAGAGACCTAGAGGCGATCAATATGGCTCAGGTCAAAACACGATCAAAAACCAAGCGGGCAGGAACCACACGGAAAAAATCCAATAAGAGCGCTGCTTATGCCGGCGCCGAAGTTCGGGCTGAAGACGTTACCGTCATCTATCCCGTCAAGGGTGGAGAGGGTGTTCATGCGCTGGAAAAAGTTTCACTCACCATGGGCCCGGGCGATTTCGTTGTTGC
>DEIT01000250.1:17128-17707 GCA_002352635.1 Hyphomicrobiaceae bacterium UBA2767
GGTGTTGTGTTTCAAAAACATGCCCTCCTGCCCTGGCTGAAGGTGCTGCAAAATGTCACCTTCGGCCTGAAATTGCAGGGCGTATCCAAGGAAAAGCGCCGCGAAATGGCGCGCAAATACATCGATCTCGTGGGCCTGAAGGATTTCGAAGACAAGAATATCTATGAGCTATCAGGCGGCATGCAGCAACGCGTCGGGCTGGCGCGCGCGCTGACGAGCGACCCGGCAGCCCTGCTCATGGACGAACCACTCGGCGCGCTTGATGCGCTCACGCGAGACAATATGCAGGAACTTATTCTCGACGTCTGGCGCGAAACCAATAAGGCCATCTTCTTCATCACCCACAGTGTCGAGGAAGCTTTGTTTCTTGCAACCAAGCTGATCGTCATGTCGCCACGGCCCGGGCGCATCACCCATGAATACGACCTCGATTTCTGCCACCGCTTTTTCAAATGTCGGGACGCGCGCGAAGTCAAATCCATGCCTGATTTCATAAAAATGCGCGAGGAAATCATTTCCATCATCCGCGGCGATGAGCTTGAAGGGGGAAATATTCATGTCTGACATGACCGTACGCGA
>DEIT01000150.1:0-1743 GCA_002352635.1 Hyphomicrobiaceae bacterium UBA2767
ACCGCGCCGCTTCTGGCGCGAATTCACGTGGACAATAGTCTCTCGGTGACAGCCGGGCAAGACAAGGGCAAAGACATGATAAATCCGGGCCATCATTCCGCCGGAATTTCATAGAAAGTGTAACATGCGAGTAACTTCATTCATGTACTGCGGATTCGATCGTCCGACAGCAAGTTGTATTGGCGGCGTTATCAAACACACTGGCCGTGCGCTGAGAGTGTTGCATAATTGCCGGAGTTGGCGGGTAAAACTCGCAATAACCCGTGCACATACCAGGTAGCTTCCCTATATCTTGGCTACTCGGGCACTGAAGGGATCACTGCGGCACATCATGTTTGACACGAAGCTCAAGACTGCGGCGGTGATTCTTGCGCTCGTCAGCCTTGCCGGTGTGGTAGTCGCGGATGCGCTTGCCAAGCCCCGCAAGATGCCATTGCCCGATCGCAATCCCATACGCGCCGCGGCAGTGCCTCCGTCTGCTGAAATAGCCGTGCCTGAGAAAAAACCGGGGCCGGAGATAGCGCCGCCGATGCAAAAACCCGCATCTGAGGTGGCGCAACCCGTGCAGAACCCGCACCCGGAACTGGTTCTGCCGGTGAAGAAGCCCGGATCTGAGGTCGCACAGCCGGCAGAGAACACGCCTTCTGATCTGGTTCCGCCGGTTATGAAACCCGGGCCGGATGTAGCGCAACCGGCAAAGAACCCGCACCCGGATCTGGTTCCGCCGGTGAAGAAGCCGGTTTCGAAGGTCGCGCAACCTGCAATTAACCCGCATCCGGACCTGGTGCTGCCGGTGAAAAAGCCGGGACCAAAAAACACATCGTCACCAGTGGCACTTCAGCAAATCGCACTACCCGTGAAGAAGCCGGAACCGCCAAGCGGCCCGCTCGCGCGATTGCCGGAGCTGCTCCAATATGATCTGAGCGCATCTGACAAGCGCGCACTCAAGGGGTCGATCAATGCGATCTACAAGGGGCGCCTTTCCGATGCGAATACGCACCTGAAGAAGATCAAAGACAAAACGGCCCGCAAACTTGCACAATGGTACTACTACCGGCGCAGGGGAAATAATGCGGATCCCGTCAAGATTGAACAATTCCGCGTGGCAAACCCGGATTGGCCAAGTCAAAAGCGTCTGCGGTTGAACGCCGAAGAAGCGCTGCTTACCGGTAAGGCGGATGCGGATGCCGTGAAGGCATTTTTCACCGAATCAAGACCCGTTACCGGACCTGGCAAGGCCGCTCTCGCTGGCGCTCATGCCGCAGACGGTGAAAAGGAAAAAGCGCAACGGATGATAAGCAAGGCTTGGCGCCAGCACGATCTTGGTAGCTCAACCGAGCAGATTATCCTTAAGCGGTTCGGTGAAATGCTGACGGATAAGGATCACAAGGCGCGGGTCGACCGCCTGCTCCTGCTCGATCGGAAAAGTAAGATCAAATCGGTTTTGCGCACAGCGAAACATCTGGATGAAACACACCGGAAAAAGATCGACGCCCGGATCGCTGTCGTAAGACGGTTGAAAAAGGCAAAGAAACTCCTTGCCGGCATTTCTGAAGAAGCCAGGAAGGATGACGTGGGCTTCTATTTCTCGCGCATCCAGTGGCTGCGGCGCCATAAAAAGAAAGAAGAGGCCTGGAAACTTTTGCAAGCAGCACCGCGTGATCCAGACGCGCTCATTGCCATCAATGAGTGGTGGATAGAACGTCGGCTCAACACCCGAAGGGCACTCAATGCCGGGCAACC
>DEIT01000150.1:1863-13970 GCA_002352635.1 Hyphomicrobiaceae bacterium UBA2767
TCACTATGAGGAAGCCGCGAAGTTTCCCCTCGCCTACTATGGGCAACTTGCAGCCCAAACGCTCAGCCCCGGTCACGCGTCCTTGAAGCTTGCAGAGGCTCCTGAGCCGACAGATGAAGATTTTGACCGGTTTAAAGCACGCGATGCACTTCAGGCTATTGCCGTGACCCGGGCGGTCGGCTTGGAAAATCTCGCGCCGCTGTTCTTCCACCAGCTGGCCCGGACCGTCAAAGACCCGGCTGAAGGGGTGCTTCTGGCGAAACTGGCTCATGAATTCCAGCAGCCTCATTCCAGCGTCAGACTGAGCAAGATCGCCCTGAACCGCGGCCTTCCACTGGCGGAACTCGCCTATCCGACAAACATGTTCCCGAAGTATAAGCAGATCAATGATCCGGTCGAAAACGCTTTAGTCTATGCGCTCTCACGCCAGGAAAGTGAGTTCAATCCGTCAGCAAAGAGCCCCGTCGGCGCGCGCGGCTTGATGCAGATTATGCCGCCAACTGCACGGGCTATTGCACGCCAGCACAAGGTCCGCTATCGCCGTTCCTCACTGACCTCGGACCCGTCTTACAATGCCATGCTCGGCGTTGCCCATCTCGGCGATCTCATCAACAGTTATAACGGGTCCTATATCCTCACTCTCGTCGCCTACAATGCAGGTGGCGGCCGGGTCCGGGACTGGACCAAGGAATTCGGCGATCCGCGCTCTCCTGATGTAGATGCAATCGACTGGGTGGAACGGATACCCTTTACCGAGACGCGTAATTACGTGAAAAAAATCATGTCGGGTGTGCAAATCTTCCGCGCACGCCTGAATGGGCCTGAAGGTGCGCTGCGCCTCTGGGACGATCTGAACCGCGGCCAGAGAAAAAGACCGGTCGAAGCAAGCGCGTCACCGTCCGTTTCAAGCAACTGAATCCGACCCATATGAACGAAGTTACCCCAGAGCGGGAATGGAACGAGATAACCTACTCGTCCCAAGACGGGCTTAAGCTCTACGCACGCCATTACCCCGCACTCAGTAGCGACAATTCAGTGCCTGCCCGGCCGGTTTTGTGTCTCGCCGGCCTCACACGCAATTCAAAGGATTTTCATACCGTAGCGGTGCATTTGTCCAAGAAAAGCAAGACGCCGCGGGATGTCTACTGTCTCGATTATCGTGGGCGGGGCAAATCGGCTCATGATCCCAACTGGCAAAACTATTCGCCCTATATCGAGCTGCTTGACACGTTGGATTTCATGACCTTGTCAGAGCTCCATCACGCGACCATTTTCGGTACGTCGCGAGGTGGTATTATTGCGATGCTCATGGGCGTCGTGCGCCCGGGGGTGGTCGGCGGCGCCATTCTGAATGACATTGGACCAGTGATCGAGGCGCGGGGTCTCGCCCGCATTATCGGGTATGTCGGCAAGACGCCTGCTCCGGCGAACTGGGATGAGGCGACACTCATCGCCCGGGATATGGCTGCCCGTTTTTTTACCGATGTCAGCGACGATGAATGGTTGGAAATTGCACGTCAATGGTATGAGGAAGAGGACGGACTGCCGGTTGCCGGATATGACGCGGCACTCTCCAATGCACTTGCCGAGATTGATCTCGCCAGGCCTGTTCCCCAGATGTGGGAGCAGTTCAACGCCCTCACCCATGTGCCCATGCTGGTTCTGCGTGGCGAAAACTCAGACCTGTTGAGCAGCGAGACCGTGCAGAAGATGGCTGACCGGCACCCACATATGGAACACTATCTTGTCGAGGAAGAAGGTCACGCGCCGCTTTTGCGCGACTGGCGGACTTTGCGCGTGATCAACAAGTTCCTGGCGGACGCAGACGCGTGGGACGACACCGCCAAATCAGAGATCGGCTAGCGCGATTTTCCGCCGCGCGTTGTTTTCTTACGTGTCTTGGTGGTTTTGGCCGTTGTGGGCTTTGCGACAGTGCTGGACACGGGAACAGGCTTTCGGAAGCGGCGCGCAGCCCAACATCCAGCGAGACAGCCTAAGAAGAAGGTGGCAGCCAGCAGAAAGATCGTCTGGATTGTTATGGAAATCATTGGGTCATCCGCTGGAAGCCATTGTAGTGCGATCCAGGACCTGTCATTCGCGTGACGCCCAGCCAACAATGAAGCCGATTGCAAAAGTCAGCATCACATATGGCGCCAGTTGCACCAGCAAATAGTCCATAGCAATCGTCCATAATTCGGTGGCCGCGACACTGGAGTGTACTCTAATTGGTCGTCGGTTTGTCTGCAGCCTTGTCTATGCGAGCAGTTAATTTCTCCCTCACACTATACGCGTTCGGCAAACTGTATTGAATGGATTGGGTGACGTCTTTTATCGTGCGCTCGTCGGCAGCGATGCCCGACAGCTCAAGCTCCGTATCATCTATCTTGATGCGTCCCGACTCCAGACGATGCAGTTCAATCATTGAAGCCGACACCGCCCACAGCCAGTCTTCCGGAGCTCCGGAGGCAATCTCCATCCCATCCTCGACTTTGGTATCGGGGAAGAGTGTTTTGGCACGTTGAAGGATTTGTTCTCTGGTCTTTTCGCTGGGAACAAAACCGCTGAACGAGAGCAGACTGCCGGTAAATTTGGCCCTCCATACAAATGGTTCCACCACCGGTGGTGCAACATTTTTAACGTTCAGTTTGACACCCTTTGGCAACTGCCCGACGGGCGACGTGATGATCCTGTACGCCTCAGAGGACTTTGCCTCACCCTGAACGGACAGGTTTGGACCGGACAGCTGTACAGCCCCTTTTTTGAGTTGGCCGAGCTGAACCAAAGCAAAGCTCACTGACCCAAGCCACTGCTCACGCGCTGGGGAACCGCCTGCAAATATCATCTTGTCGTCGACTTCGAGATCCGGCATCGCCGCTTTGATAAATCCGATAATAGCCTGCCGGTCACTCTTCGTGGGAACATGGCCTCGGATCTTGATTCGATTCTCATCCTTGCGTGCAAACCATGAATAAGTTTCAGGTGTCGCGATGAGATCGGAATTGTCGACTACCTTGCGCACACCCCAGATGTCTCCGACAATTCTTAGCGCGGCGTCCCGTTCCTTGCCTGAGAAGGAAAGCCCTTCAAGAATTGCATCGCGGCCTTCAAAGCGTGCGATTGCCCACTGCAATTCCGCGTCTTGAAGCGCGGCTGCAGCCTGTTCGGCAAGATCGCGTTCTATTTGCCTGTTGGTGCCATACAGGGCGAAGGCCGTGACGAAGATCAATGCCGGTAAACCCCACAGCCATTTGGCTGGTCTACAAATCAAACTCACCTCTCAACTCAACAAAAGGAATCAGGTCAATCATATGCAATCGCACATTCACCCGCGTGGCAATGGCATGCCGCGCTATGGTTGTATTATCTAGGGCTGGCGGAGAGGAAGGGATTCGAACCCTCGATACGGTCTCCCGTATACTCCCTTAGCAGGGGAGCGCCTTCAGCCACTCGGCCACCTCTCCACCGACAGGCCTACCTTTTTGGCGCCGGAGAAAGCAAGGGAATTTTGGAAGCCGCCGGGCGAAAATCGCAATAAAAGCCCTTAGTCGCAGATAGTGTAAACGAACGTAGTATGTCAGAAATCCATCACTGGTGTTTTCTCGCAAATCAGCAGAAGCTTTGACAGGCGCTTTTCCGGGTCGATCATTGATTTCCCCGCCCCTAGCTCAACTGGATAGAGCAGCGGACTTCGAATCCGCAGGTTGCAGGTTCAAATCCTGCGGGGCGGGCCAAATCGGCGGACGGACGGCTCTCAAAGCGGCGCCCGCCCACCTTCATTCATTCGCAAATACAGTCGTTCCAACTAAAACGAGCCGCGGTATTTCTCCGGCAGCAGCGGTGTGTCGATCACGTGGATCACGCCATTGTCCGCCACGATGTCGGCCTTCACGACCTTGTTGCCATCAACCATCACGTCACCCATGGCATCGACTTTCACCATTGTGCCTTCAACGGTTTTTGCGTCGGTTTTCTTACCCTTCAGATCCGCTGCCATGACCTTGCCCGGCACCACATGATGCTTCAGCAGGCGTACCAGATGTTCCTTCTTGGCCGGATTGAGAAAGAGTTCGACTTCCTTTTTTGGCCATTTGGCGAAGGCCGCATCGCTTGGCGCAAACACGGTGAAAGGCCCCGGGCCCTTGAGTGTCTCCGCGAGGCCAGCCGCATTGATCATCTTGACGAGGATGGTGAAATCGGGGTTCGCGGCGGCAGTCTCCACAATGTCTGCCGCCTGTGCCGGTGCTGTGGCCAATCCGAATGGAACGAGCAAGGCGGCAGCGAAAATCTTCGAGCGTATTGATTGCATGACGTACTCCGTGAAAGCTTTTGTTGGAAGCGTATGCAGTCTCTACGACCAAATCCGATGATCGGATGCCTCTATGGAGGGATGATGACGCGGTTGTGATGTGCCGGGGCTTTGGTGACTTTGTGAGTTGGTCCATTTGCCTTCAGCAGCAGTCTGTATTCGGTTAAAGTTATGCGTCATATAAGTCACGCTGCCGAATTAATTTCATCATGGGGCGAAAAGTACTCTTTATACGTCGCATGCGATGCCAATAGTTTTCTGCCCTCGAGACAATCACGGCGCAGAGATTCGCTATCCTCGCGAATGCTCGGCGCCATCGATGTTTCAGGTATGAGACCAACATTTGGGGTTAGCTCCAGGGGGCAGATATGACGATCAGATCACGAAGCCGCATTGCATCACTAATGCTTGGTGCGGGCATTTTCTTTGGGCTTTGCCAAGCGTCCGTGGCGAACAATTACGACGGGAACTTCATGGCGCGCGTCGGAGTAAGCGTTGTTCATCCCGATTCCAGCGCAGACGTTTTTGTCGGCGGCGCTTCCCTGGCAGGCGCAGACGCGGAAGTGAGTACCGAGGCGGTACCGTCCCTGACGCTGACATATTTCTTCAACCCCAACGTGGCCGTGGAACTGTTCTGCTGCTTTGCCAAACATGAGGTGGACGGCAAGGGCGCCCTGAACGGCGTCGATCTGGGTGATACCTGGATTTTCCCACCTGCCCTGACCCTCCAGTACCATTTCGACAGCAGAAGGGGTTTCAAACCTTATGTCGGTGCCGGGGTTCAATACATTGCCTTCTTTGACGAAAGTCGAAGCAATCTTGCCGGCAGTCCACGGCTCGATGTCGACAATGCCATCGGGTTTACGCTGCAGGCCGGTGTCGATATTGAAATCGGCAACGGCTGGTATCTCAACGGGGACGTCAAGAAAACTTGGCTCAACACCGACGTGAGCTGGGAGGGCACGGCAGTGACAGCGGACCTCGACCTCGATCCGTGGATCTTTACCGCTGCCGTTGGCCGTCGTTTCAACCTGTTTGGATCGCATGCAGGGCCAGCCCAGCCCTATAAGTAAGACTAACGACGTTCTGCCAAGCAATAAGTTAAGATGCAGAAACGGACCGGTTAAGCGACCGGGCCGCCTTGCTTTGGTCCCCGGATTTCGGGATTTCGGCACTACGGGCGGCGCGCCTGCCTCGCCCCAAAGGGCCGAGGAAGGGTTTGGTCTTTCCTCAGCCGGAGACTCCTGATTACTATTCCAATCGATGCTTACGGATGTCCAATGGATGTTGGTTCGTGTCCGGGCGTCAGGCAAAACAACGAGAGCGGCGGGCAGATGCGACGCTATCTGGGATTTCTATTGGTCGGACTTGCCGCCCTTGGTGCGATTGCTCAGCGATCGTTCGGCATACACACGCATTTAAACGAAACCCTTCATTTTTTCCTGGGGCCGAATTCATCCGGAACATTTGGCTCGCCCGTTGGACAGGCCGTCATTTACGGAGTCCTGCTCTTTGTCGCCGCATCGGGGCTTGTCCTGGTTGCGACCGGAAAACGGCATCACTAGAAGTGCACACGGATTGCCAAAGTGTTGGCTTGACGCACGCGCCAAGTTGATGTCGCCAGACTTCCGAGATGGCCGCTCAGCGGCATGATTGCTTCCCGATCGCTTCAAATGCGGCCACCGCAGCGGCCACGTCCTGCAAACCGCTGCCGGTTGAATCGAAGATCACGATTTCATCGTCACGGGCGCGGCCTGGCTTCGCGCCGCCCGCAAGATCGGCCAGCGTTGCGGCTACGTCTGCTGCAGTGACAATGCCGGCGCGGATTGCATGTGCCAGATCACCGTCTGAGGCACACTGATCGACGTCGTCGACGAGGATCCGCGCATTTGCAAACAGTTCCGGATCAAGCTCCTGCTTGTCCGGATTATCGGCGCCGATGGCGGCGATGAAGCTGCCGGCGGTTACCATATCCGGCATGATGATTGGCGCGGTCGCGGGCGTGCAACTGACAACGACGTCTCTGGCGGCAACAGCATTGGCGATCGTAGCTGCGATCTCAACTTCGAGGCCCAACGTCTCCCTGGTCCAAAGGGCCAGAGCCTCCGCATTGGCGGGTTCGCGGTCAAACAGCGTGATATGCGTGATTGGCAGAACGCCCAGTACCGCTTCGACCTGATAGCGGGACTGCGCACCACATCCAATCAGGGCGAGCGACCGGGCGTCGGGTCGCGCACCGTGTTTGGCTGCCAGCACGGTCGCAGCTGCTGTGCGCCGGCCGGTGAGTTCTGCTGATTGCAGGATGGCCAGCGGGCGGCCGTTGTTTCCATCGCAAAGAACGATGAGACCCTGGATTGTCGGCAGCCCGAAGGCCCCCGGATTGTCCGGAAAATTGGCGTTCACCTTGGCGGCGAAATAGTCGTGTGTGCCTGGATATAAGCCGGCTTTTACGTGAAACTTTCCCTGCCCCGCCTCGAATGCAACCGAGCGACCCTTGTCGGTGGGAGCAGCGTGGAGGCGTCGATAAGCATCTTCCAGAGCCTTGAGACAAACCTCGGGCGTCAGGACAGCGCGTAGTTCTGCCGTGTCGAGTAGGAGGAGGCTGTCCAATCTTCCATCGTAAGAATGGGCGGAGTCTGGGGAATTGGAATTTTCGCGCGTGTCCATGTTCGTCTCCAATAGAGAGTGGAGCAGAACTTGGGCGAACTCGCCTGCGCGGGCGCCTGCGAAGGCCCGCCGGTCGAAAAGTTAGGTGGAGTGCGATCACGCTGTCAAGCAACGGTCATCTTCAGCAGTGCAGCTCTTTCAGCGGATCATTCCGTAGAGGCCGGCGAGGAAAAGGATGCCAAGTGCGACACGGCGATACATCTGTTCACTCGACTGGCGAAACAGCTTGCTGCCAATCCAGGTCGTCATCAGAAACACGGGGATCATCATGCCGGCCAGGCGGGCAGCCTCCCATGTGAGCAGGCCCTTGAAGCTCATCAGGAGAATGAGCGTGGCCAGGGTAATGGCAAAATAACCGGTGAAGTTCGCGCGGTTCGTTGCTGCAGAGTCCCGGCTTGAAAGCAGATACAACATCACCGGCGGGTTCCCGAGGCTGGTCAGGGCCATCAGAAGTCCCGAAACCGCGCCGACACCGAAGGTTGCCAGAGGCCGCTTGGCTCCTTCATACCGCCATCCGGTCATCAGCAGCAGTGCGGATGCGGCAACGAGCAATGAAACGCCAAACTGGAGGCTCGGCGTTTCCAGCGTGACCAAAAGCCAGCTGCCCACGGGCATTGCCGCAGCTGCCGCGAGACCCATCAGGCCGATGGTGCGCCACTGGATTTCCTTATGCACCGAGGGAAGCAACAGTGCAGTGGCGACAATCTCGATGAGGATGATCATTCCGATCGTCTGCACCGGCCCGAAGGTGTGAACGAAGAACGGCGCCATGAGCATGCCCGACCCGACGCCGGCGAACCCGCGCATCAGCCCGGCACTGGCTGCAACGACAAAGGCGAATATGATTTCGGGGGTCATCTGAGCATGTATTCGCAGGCTGTATCGTTTGAGGAAACCACTGAAGACAATGCACGCAGGGCTTGAACAATCCTAGGTCCACTTGCGTCACAACCGTCATGCCAGCCTGAGAGCCTTATTGGTCGCGGCTTTTGGTTCTTGCTCGATTGAGTGACCCGACAATCATTCCGACAACCACACCGGAAGTGAGGCCGAGTGCCATGCCTATGACGAGATTGCCATATACGATACCCAACGAAGCCCCGAACGCTGCGCCCAATCCGGCACCCAGTGCGAACCCGGTAGCCGTTGTATTTGTTGCATTCATGGCGGGTTTCCTTTGTTTTTGTAACTAATCACCATTACTCATCCGCTGATCATATGGACAAATTGTGTGGGTGCTAGGGAGCGCCACTATTGGCATCCGCTCATTGGATGGCGGTGGCTAACGGAACGCTACCCAAAAAGGATCGGCGCACACGAATAGGAGAGCGAATGATTGGATATGTGACTGTTGGAACGAATGATTTTGAGCGCGCGCTTGAGTTTTACGACAAGCTGCTCGCGACAATCGGGATCAAATGTCTCTGGAAATCTGACTCCATGGCGGCATGGGGCCCTTCGCGGCAGGAAGCGGCACTGTGCCTGACAAAGCCTGAGGATGGAAACGCTGCGACGGTCGGCAACGGCGTTATGATCGCCCTGAAGGTCGGCAACCGGGAACAGGTCAATGCCCTCCACGCGAAAGCCGTTGAGTTGGGCGGGCGCGACGAGGGAAAACCGGGACCGCGTGGCGACAGCGGTTTCTACGGAGGGTATTTCCGAGACCTGGATGGCAACAAACTGAACGCCTACATTCCGGGCCCGGACAATGGTGGCGACTAGGCTGCACGCTGGGATTGAGATCCGTTCTTGGCGTTTCCGCCGATGTCGTGGGATCCGCTAATTCAGCAACTGCCTTGGCAACCACATGGCGATCTCCGGAAAGGTCATGACAAGCGCAAGCCCAATCAGCTGCAGCAGCACAAAAGGAATGATGCCGATGTAAATCTGCTGGATTTTCACTTCAGGCGGAGCAACGCCCTTCATGTAGAACAGCGCGAAGCCGAAGGGTGGAGTCAGAAACGACGTTTGAAGGTTCACCGCCAGCAGAATGGCAAACCAGTAAACGAGGTCGATCTTCGCCACGTGACCGCCAAAGTCCAGCAATTCGATAATCGGTGCGAAGACTGGAATGACGATGAGTGTGATTTCAATCCAGTCGAAGAAAAATCCGAGGAAGAAGACGATCACCATGAGGACGAACAAGATGCCCCATGATCCGAGCCCGGCGCTGTCCACCAGGCCGATCACGATATCGTCGCCACCGAGCGAACGAAACGTGTAGGAGAATGCAGTTGCGCCGATGAATATGAAGAACAGCATGGCATTGGTGAGCATGGAGTGTTCAACGACTTTGCTCAAAACACTGAAGGTAAGGCGGCGGTTGACCACTGCGAGAATGATTGCGCCGGCGGCGCCCACCCCGGCGGCTTCTGTCGGCGTAGCCCATCCGAAGATAATCGACCCGAGCACCATGAAAATAAGAAAGGTCGCAGGAACGAAGCCCTTCAAAAGCAGAACCACCAGCTCGGTTTTATTGGTGGGTCCCAATTCATCGGGCAAGGGCGGCGCCAGGCCGGGACGGAAACTGCACAATGTGACGATGTAGAGGAGGTAGAGTCCCGCCAGCATGAGGCCTGGAAAAAATGCCGCCACGAACAGATTGCCAACCGAACGTCCAAGCAGCTCGGCCATGATAACCAGCATGATGCTGGGCGGGATGAGAACGCCGAGTGTTCCCGAGGCGGCAATGGTGCCGGTCGCCAGCGGCATGTTGTATTGCCGCTGCACCATGACGGGAAGCGCCATGATTGTCATCATGACGACAGAGGCACCGATGATGCCGGTCATCGCCGCCATGATGACGCCCATGACCGTTACCGACAGGGCAAGGCCACCCGGGACACGGCGAAGAAGCACCTGCAGACAATAAAGCAGATCGTTGGCGACGCCGCTCTTTTCGAACATGGTCCCCATAAAAATAAACATCGGTATCGCCACCAGCACCTGGTTGTCGGCGATGCCACCCCAGATACGGGAGACGATGTTGAAGAATTCTATTTCGGAGAAAACACCGAGCGCGATGCCGATAAACCCGAAACCGAGGCCGACGCCACCCAGAACCGCTGCCACCGGATATCCGGAGAACAGAAAAATTCCCAGCGCCGCAAACATGAACAGCGGCATATAGTCGATGAACACATCGATCATTGCCGCTCTCCTGTTTTCCGGCCACCATTCTCCGCGACAAATTCCGCCTCGGTCGGTTCGCGTTCTTTCTGCTCCAATTGAAATGCCGCTTCCGCCAGATTGGGCGGGCCAAACAGCTGGATGACCTTGCGCAGCAGGACGGTGAGCGCACTGAGGAAAAGGAGCAAAAAACCGATCGGTAGTGCCGCCTTGATGACCCAGCGATAAGGAAGCCCCGTCGCGGAATCAGATACTTCTCCTATCGACCAGGAACGCTCCCACCAGTCCACACCGTGGTAAAAGACAATCACGCAATAGGGGATCAGGAAGAACAGGCATCCCAATACCTCGATCCACAATTGGGCTCGCCGGGGGAGACGCTCATGCACGAGCTCAATGCGAACATGAGCGTTTTTTATGTAGGCCCATCCGATGCAGAGGAAAAACAGGAGGGCATGGAGATGCCACTCCATCTCCTGAAGTTTGGTGGACCCCAGCACTAGAAAACGCCTGGTCACAACGTCGAAGACAATGATCAGGATCAGAGGAAGGGTAATCCAGGCGGCGGCCACACCTATCGTGCTGACGACTCGGTCGAAAAGATTGCTTAGCCGGAAAAGAAATTGCATGCGACCGCCTACCCCCAAGCCGTTTCGCCATCCGGCGGGACCCGCATAAGCGGCTCCCGCCGGGATTCAGGCTCTAACCAGTTCCGGCATTCAGCCTATCTCAGATAGCCGAGGTCAGCCCAGACCTTGTACTCGTCGCGGAAGTCCGAATAGGACTTCCAGACCTTTTTGAAATTGTCGCTTTTGGCCTTGTCTTCCTCCACGACCTCAAGCCATTTTTCATTCAGCGTTGCCAAAATTTCCGGTGACCATTTGTGGATCTGGACGCCTTTTTCCTTCAGTGTTTTGAGGGCTTTGCCCTGGATCGCTTCACCTTCGGCCAAACCTTCACGCATATTGTCGCCGCAGGCGGTCTCGATGATCGCCTTTTGCTGATCGCTCAAGGCGTCCCATTTCTTTTTGTTGATCATGACATCAAACATGGTTGCCTGTTGATGCCAGCCGGGGAAATAGGCGTGTTTCGCCACCTGATAGAATCCCCAGTCCAGATCAATGGCCGGCATGGAGAATTCGGTGGCATCGATGGTGCCGCGTTCCAGCGCCGGGTAAATATCAGGGCCGGCAATCAGCTGGGTCGACACGCCGATCTTTTCCATCACCTTTGCGCCGAGACCAAAGAAACGCATTTTGAGGCCTTTGAGATCATCAATGCTTTTTATCTCCTTGCGGAACCAGCCTGACCCTTCAGGCGCGATGATGCCGCACATGACCGTATGGATGCCGTGGGGCGCATAGAGATCCTCAAACATCTTTTTGCCGCCACCATAGTAATACCAGGCCATATATTCGCCGGCGCTCGGACCGAAGGGAACAGCGGCAAACAATGCGAAGGCCGGATCACGGCCATACCAGTAGCCGGGCGTGGACCAGCAGGCATCGACCGACCCGGCACTCACCGCATCGAAGCATTCCTTCGGCGGAATGAGCGCACCAGGTTCCGTAAACTGTATTTTGACGGTGCCACCGGAAATGTTGTCGACCTTCTCAACGAAGGATTTTCCAAGCGATCCGAGCTGGATCAATTTGCTTGGGAAAAAGCTTCCCATTTTCCACCGCACCTTGTCCGCAGCGATCGCCGAGGTGACCGCAGCAAGGCCAAGGGCGCCTGCCAACGCCGAACCGAGGAGGGCTCGGGAAAATTTCCGCGATATCATTATTCCTCTCCTTCTTCCTTCCTGATGGCTCCTAAGCCTGAAGCCGTGCTTTAAAAAACGTATGCTTGCCTTTGGCGACCTTGCGGTCGCACTGTCACAAAGCTGCTCCCATCCGTTCAGCCGTTGATGGTGAGGTCCAGCAGCATTGCCGAAATTCACGGACCGCAGCGGGAATATCGAGCCCGCGGGCGACAATGGAGATATCGGAGTCGGTGCGCGGTT
>DEIT01000007.1 GCA_002352635.1 Hyphomicrobiaceae bacterium UBA2767
CGCGGATGGCAGTGATCCTTGGCGAGCCGGTCGAGAGCGAAAGCCCAATTGGAGTGCCCCGTCCAACGCCCGCGATCCGTGCATCCGAGGCCGTCCCAGTGCAAGAAGTCCAGACAACGAGCACAACGCTGCCCGGTCGTCTCGTTAATTCCTTTGGCCGAGGCGCCCGCAGGGGATTTATGCCAGACGAACCTCTCGGCCTAAGCGCTAACAATGTCAGGTCATTCCGCCAGGCCGGGATTTTCAATCGTGATCCGGACAATCCAACACCGCTCGGCACGGCAAACGAGGCGTTGTTCGGGGCAATCGCGGCACCGATTGAATTGAGTTTGCGGGCTCTCGCAGCTGTAGAAGAAGGCGGAATTTCGGCTCTTGGGCAAGTGCTTCAGGAAGCTGGGTTTTCGCGGGGCGAAGCAAAGCGCGCCGAGCGCAATGCGAGAGTACTTCTGACCACGTTGGGTGTAGCCGGAGCGGCTGCACCCGTGGCTCTTGCTGGATTGCCAACAGCAGTCCGCGTACGGCGGATGAAGCCGCCCATGTTCAAGCCGCTTCCGCTCAGCAAAGACATGCCGCTGACGTCATCGGTCAACGACTTCAAAAGTGAAATCCAGCATGTTCTTGAAACCGGAGAAAGCTCCGTCGGGCTGGTCGCGCGATCCGAATTCGGACCAATTACAATCGATTTTGGGTTTCCCGGAAATGGGTCGAATTTTGATGGCGGTTTCGGGCTTTCCAAAATTATCGCGAAGCGAACAGCAGTAGACAAAATTGATGGGGAGCGTTTTGTCCGCGAGCGCCTGCCAGAAGTGCTTGCACGCGGGAAACTTCAATTGTTTCAGGGAAGGGACAAAGGCAGGCGGGCAGTCATCCAACTGGGACGCAGTCGCGCGTTTCTACGCCTGTTCCGCGACGACGATCGCGAAACCTGGGTCTTGAATAGTTTCGAATTGTTTGAGAAGTAGGCTCCGATGGAGAATGGATGGGTTTCACCCAAGACCCTACGCACTATACCCCCTCGACATTGGCGGCATAGTGGGAGCGGAGCCCGAACGAACCATAGCATTTTGGCACTGCACAAACAATGCCACCGCATCAAACAGACACCTTCCGGGGCAGGATTGTGGCCCCCGATTTACAAATCCTCTATCCCATCAGCACCGACGGTTCTTTCGGCCCGCGCGCGTATAAAAAATGGACAGGCCAGACGGCCATGGCGCGCACCCCCTTTCAATTGGCGTGCGCGATTCCGATATACACGCAGATGCGAAATCAGAGGCAAGGTGGGCAATGACAAAACGGTTGGGGTTGGGAGCGGCGGCAGCAGTATTGACCGCCGCATTGCTCATCGCCGCGAACACGTCCGGATTTCAGGCACATGGCGCGGCGTCGGCCTTGCCCGCGGGCGAGGGGAAGGAGATGGTCGAGGGCGTCTGCACGTCCTGCCACCAGACCAACCAGATTACCCGCAGCTCCGGCTATACGCGCAAGGGCTGGAAGGCGCTCGCCAACACAATGATAGACCTGTCGGCTACGCCCGAGGCACAGGCCGAAATCGTGGATTATCTGGCGACGCATTTTCCGCCCAACACCAGGCGCGCGCCCAAGCTTGTGCCGGGCAAGTCCGATATCGAATTCACCGAGTGGGAGACGCCGACACTCGGGCAGCGCTCGCGCGATCCGATCCAGGCGCCCGACGGCACGATCTGGTGGGCCGGGCAGTGGGGCAACCTGATCGGGAAGATAAACCCCGCAACGGGCGCCATGAAGGAATATCCGCTGCCGGAAGGGTCCAAGCCGCACACCGTGACTCTGGACAAGGCCGGCAACGTCTGGTTCACCGGAAACAAGAACGGCACCATCGGCAAGCTCGACCCGAAAACGGAAAAGATCACCGTCTACAAGATGCCGGATCCGGACGCGAAGGATCCGCATTCGGCGATCTTCGACAAAGACGGGACCCTGTGGTTCACCCTGCAGCACTCCAACATGGTGGGGCGGCTGGACCCGACAANNNNATGGCATCAAGATCGACGCTGACGGCGCGCCGTGGGTTGCGTGCAACGGCAGCAACTGCCTCGTCAAGGTCGACCCCAAGACGATGGAACTCACCGAGGTCAAGCTGCCGAACGGGCAGACGACCGTGCGCCGCCTCGATATCGATGACAACGGCATCATCTGGTACGTCAATTCCTCTCAAGGACGCCTTGGCCGCTATGACCCCAAGACCGGCGAGATCAAGGAATGGGCCTCGCCCAGCGGGCCGAAGTCCCACCCTTACGCGCTTGCGGTGGTGGACGGGAATGTCTGGTACAACGAGTCCGGGAAAAGGCCGGACACGCTGGTGCGTTTCGACCCGGCAACGGAAACCTTCCAGAGCTGGCCCATCCCTTCAGGCGATGTCCATGCCGGCATCGTCCGGCACATGCGGCCGACAAAAGAAGGCGGCCTGGTGCTCCACCAGAGCAGCACCAACCGCATCATCCGCGCGGACATGAAGCCTCAGGCGAAAGCGAAGTAAGGGCGGCGTATGTCTACACCGCCCCCCCAGGCGGCGGCAGGTAAACCTCCAAATCTGAACTGACGAGCGTGCGCACCTCTGCGTGCAACTTTCCGACATCTCAAAACCATCCCGCTCCAACTCAGGAGGCCGCACCCCCATGGCCAAAACCAAACAGAAACTTGCCGAGGAAGTTCTGCTCGAACTGGGCAGGGCGGACGCCGCCAACCCGGCGGAGTCCGCTGAAGACATCGATCTCGTGAAACGCCGCTATGAAGGCGTGCTCAAGGAGCTGGACGACACCGACCTGGTGTTCTGGGACGAGGACGCGATACCGGTCCGCGTGTTCACGCCGCTTGCCAAGCTGATTGCGAGCGAATGCGCGCAGGCCTTTGGCACGGTCTATGACGGGCGCGACGCCAACGGCAAGACACCGCTGCAGCGCCTGCAGGCGATTGGCGCGCGCGACAACACGGCGTGGCCCACAAAGGCGGAGTATTTCTAGTGCCGACGCTGGACCTGCCAAGACAGTCAAACCCCGGACGGCACGGGGCGGACGGTGCCGCACGGCTGATCAACTGCGCACCTGAAGACCGGGGCGCGGAAGGCAAGAGCGCCTTCGGGATTTATGCGTCGGACGGGCTGAAGCTGTTCTCAACGCTTCCAGGTGGCGGGGAGACGCGCGGGCTGATTGTATCGGGCGCAAGCCTCTACGCCGTATCGGGCCGTCAGGTGTTCAAGGTGGACGAAGGCGGAGGTGCCGCCGCACTCGGCCCCTTCACCAGCTCAGGTCCGGTCACCATGGCCGTCAACCTGAAAGCCAGCCCGCAGATCATCATGGTCGGCAGCGGCGTGCGCGGGCTCATCGAGAATGACGTGGTGATCGGGCTGATCGACACCGACCTGAAGCCTTCAAACTCGGTCACCTTCATCAACCAGCGCTTCGTGCACACCATGTCGAGCGGCAATGGCGAGTTTCAATGGTCTGCGATATCGGAAGGCACCGACTATAACGCGCTCGACTTCGCCACGGCCGAATATGCCCCCGACGGGCTGGTGCGCGGCGTGACACGGCAATCGGAGCTGCTGCTGTTCGGACCCTCAACCATTGAGCCCTGGTACACGCCGGACACCGGCAGCAATATCTTCGCGCGTTCGGGCTCGGTCGTGACGCGCGGGTGCCTCGCCGGCGCTTCCGTGGCGCTCATCGGCGATACACCCTTCTTCGTGGCCGACGATGCAACGGTGAGGGTACTGGAAGGGTATTCCTCGGTGCGCATCTCCAACCATGCGGTTGAGCGCTCCATACGGGACACCTCAGACCAGGGGAGCCTGGAAGCCTTCATCTATGAGAAGGACGGGCATTCATACTACGTGCTGAGCGGCGCGGACTTTACATGGAGTTACGACCTGACCACAAAAAGCTGGGTCGAACGCAATTCCTACGAGCTGCCCCGCTGGCGCGCCTGCTGCGCGGTTTCCTTCGCGGGCAAGATCATCGTCGGCGACTTTGCCGCCAACCGCCTCTACCAGATCGATGAGGACACGTTCGACGAAAACGGCGATCCGCTGGTCATGGAGGCGCATATCCCCGTCCACGCGTTTCCGAAGAAGGTGCGGCTCGACGAGCTGCGCATTGACACCATCCCGGGTGTGGGCACGGCGACGCTTGATCCCAAGGTCACCGTGAAGCTGTCAAAGAACGGCGGCAAAACCTTCGGCAATGAGCGCCAGGTGGGAATGGGCAAGCTGGGTGAATATTTCAAACAGGTGCGCCTCAACCGTCTCGGAACCAGCAACGAAGACGGTTTCGTGGTGGCCATATCGTCATCCGCCGCCGTCGTGCGCGCCATCGTTTCGGCGTCGGCTGAATTCCAGATCATGAGCAACTAGATGCCCGCACCGAACATCCCCAATGAACCGCTTCAACTGCCGGACGGGCGCGTGTCGCCCGCATGGCGGAATTATTTTAACGAGATCAACCGCTTGATAGCGCAACTTCTAGGAGAATGAGACGTGGGATTCCTTGACAGTCTTTTTGGCATAGACGACGCGCAGGATGATCTTGCGCGTGGACGCATCGAGTCCGACGCCAGCCTCGACAGGGGCGCAGAGGGCGCTCAGCGAGGGTTTCGCAAGGCCCGCACCGACTTGAAGAGCGGCGCGCGCTCCGCGCGCAAGGACATTAGCCGCGCCCGGCAGGAGGTATCGGGCGGGCGTGACACCGCACTGGACTTTCTTGGCGCGGACATCGACGCCGGCGATGCGGCGCGGGAAAATGTTCTGGTGGCGCTCGGCCTGCGCGGCCTCGACGCGCAACGGAATTTTTTCGGCAACTTTCAGAACGATGCGGGTTTTCAGGCGACACAACAGGCCGGGGTCGACACGATAGATCAGTCCGCAGCCTCGCGCGGGTCCATCTTTTCCGGCGGCACGCAGAAGGACCTATTTTCCTTCGGCCAGCGCGGCCAAGCCAGTCAGTTTCAGGACCGGTTAGACCGACTGACTGGTCTCTCCACCGTCGGGTCCACCGCGCGAACGAACGCGGCTGAAGTTTCGACCAACGCAGGCAATTCACTCGCCGGCCTGCGCGCGAGCGACGCAGATATCGACCTCGGGTTGAGCCGCTCGCTCGCGGGCTTGCGCACCGACGAAGGCGATCTCGATTTTAGCCTCGGACAACTGAAGGCCAACAACGCCACCACCTTCAACAACGCTCTTGCCGACACACGAGGGCAGGGCATCAACAATTTGTTCCGCATCGGCACCGAGGCAGCGAAGGCCGCAGCAGGCTTCATTTAAAAAGGGGACAATCAAATGCCAACAATCGTATCTCAGGCGCGCTTCAGAGGGCCTGCAAATCTTGATCTCACCGGTATAGAAGGGCTTGGCGATGCTATCGCCGGTGTCGGCAAAGGGCTTCGGACACGAAGGGCCCTCGACACATTGGCGGACCTTGGCCTTGAGGCCACGCGGCGGGGGCGTAAAGAAAAGAACAACCGGGATTTTGAGCGGGGACGCGTGGCCTTTGCGCAACGTGAGGCAGCACGCCTGGACGGTGAGGATTTTGACAGGTTCGTTTCTCCGCCCGATCCGGAGTCTAGAACGCAGCGTGCCGTTCTTGAGGCGTCGTCTGAAATGGCAGCCGCTACTGAAGCTGACGCACAGTCTTCAGACATCGCGTTAATTAACGAAGCACGCGCGGCTATCCGGCTCGGTGCGCGGCCTTCAAGGGTACTGAAACGGCTGCGGGAAATGGGCGTCAATCTGGATGGAGCACGGTAATCATGCCTGGCGAATTCAACGACCTGATCCCGCTGCCGAACAGGACTCCACGACGTCCTATTGGTCCGGAGATCTTCGACGCGGACGACCTATCGTTTGTAGATCCCGAAGCGGAACCAGCAACCGGCGACCGGCTCTTGGGACCTGCCGCGCCGGAACAGTTTCCGGGAGAGTCCGTCGAGGATGACGATCCGTTCGGACCGCCCCGCCCAACGCCCGTGTTCGGTGCGCCTGAAGTGATCCCCGAGACTGATGCGCAATCCGTCGGGCCAATGGGAATCGACCGCGTGTTTAACCGTTTTGCCAGAGCCGCAAACAGGGCGATCACCGAAGGCGGCCCAATCGGGCTCGACCCGGAACGTGTCCAGGCGTTTCGCGATTTCGGTGTGTTCAACCGGGATCCGTCGGATCCAAGCCTGCTGGGCACGGCCAACGAGGTACTGATCGGCGGCGGATTGGCGCTTGCCGATTTAGGCCTGCGGGCTCTGGCGGCACCGGTCGAGGGGGGGATTGCCGGCTTCGGACAAACCTTGCAGGAGCTTGGGGTGTCGAGGGGCGGGGCGAGAAGTGCGGAGCGTGACTTGCGGGGGCTCCTGACTGTCGCGCCGTTTGCTGCTGCCAACTTCCCCGGCGCGGTGGCCGCGTTGCCGACGGCGGTACGCATGCGTCGAACGAGACGCCAGTTCAGGCCGCTTCCCTTCAGCAAGGAGATGCGGTTCACCTCAACTGAACAGGATTTCAAAGAGACTATCGCAAACGTGCTCAAAACTGGGCGAAGCTCTGTTGGGGAGGTCGCACGGACCGAAACTGGACCAATTACCATTGATTTCGGGAGAGTGGATCGTATCCGAAAGTTCAAACGCCGCCCCCCCAAGAGGAGAAGAGGATTCGGACTTCAGAAGATCATAAGAAAACGAACACTGGTCGATGGGATCGATGGGGAGCGCTTCGTGCGCGAACGGGTACCGGAAATTCTGGCGCGGGGGAAAATTCGTTTCAACGGTGAGGACAAGGAAAAAGAAAGGCGCGCGGCCCTTGTATTAGGCGAGGACATAATCGTGCTCAGCTTGTGGCGCTTTGACGACCGGGAGGCGTGGGTCTTAACAAGCTATAAAAAGAAAAAGATGAAGAGGAAGAAGTAGGCTCCGGTGGAGAGTGAGGGGTAACCCCCCGAAACCCTACGCACTATGCCCTGGGGTTTCAGTGACATAGTGGGAGCGGAACCCGAACCGAATATAGCATTTCGCGGCGGACAGAGCAAGAACATCAAACGAACATTTGATTGATTCCCCAGCCTGATCTGCACCTTAGGCGCCGCACCACCACCACGCCCAACACCCAGGAACTTGGCCGCCCTCAACGGGCGGTTTTTTACTTTTGAGGGACCTCATCAATGGCCGACAATCTTCTGCTGCCCATATCGCTCGACCGGCTGGTCGACACCAACGGCGCGCCGCTCAGCGGGGCGAAAGTGTTCGTCCATGACGCGGGCACCACCAACCTGAAGGGCGTGTTCTCCGACAACGCGCTGAGCGTGGGCGCGGCGAACCCGATCATCGCCGACGCGGGTGGCTATATCGAGCCGCGCTATATCGGCACCGGCGACTACAAGCTCGTCATCACCGACGCGAACGACGTGACCATAAAGACCGCGGACAACCTGACCGGGGCGCTGGCCACGGCCGCATTCGAGAACGACGAGGCGACGCCGGTGACCCCGGCGATCACCAAGTCGTCAAACTATACCGTGCAGGCGAGCGACAAGGGCGACGTCATCCTGGCCGACGCGACGGGGGCGAGCATGACCGTCACGCTGCTTTCCGCCGCGAGCGCGGGCGACGGCTTCCGCGTGACCATCAAGCATGTCGGGTCAGCTAATGCGGTAACGGTCGCTACGTCTGGAGGGGATACTCTGGATGGTGCTTCTTCGTTCATTCTGGACGCTCAATACGAGTCTATTACCTGCCTGTCGGATGGCGCAAACTGGCATATCGCATCTGAAGCGCGGTTCATCCCGCCCACAGAGGCAACTGGCACAATAAAGATGTTTGGCGGCACGAGCGCACCTACGGGCTTTGCGCTTTGCGACGGGTCAGCAATAAGCCGCACAACCTTTGCGACTTTGTTCGCGGTTATCGGCACCACCTTCGGCTCTGGCGACGGTTCGACTACATTCAATGTTCCCGACATGGGTGGGCGTGTTCCGGCTGGTAAGGAGGCAAGCGCCACAAGGCTTACGTCCGCTGCGGGCGGTGTGGATGGGGCAACGCTTGGCGCTGTTGGCGGCGGTGAGACACACACACTGACTACAGCGCAGCTGGCGCTTCATACTCATGGTTCAGGCAGTTATGCTGCCGCGAATCATACACACGGCCCGGGTTCTGGCTCCAATTTTATTACGGATAGTGGCGGCAGTAACGGCACAAATGGGGGCGCTTCCTTTAACAGCTTTGACGGATCGGACAGCGCTACAGCCGGGTCAGGCCCTGTCACTGTCAACGGCACCTCGGGTAGTTCAGGCTCTGGTGATGCCCACCCAAACGTTCAACCCACAATCATCCTCAACTACATCATTAAAACCTGATGGCAGCGATAGACAATCTGGTTCATGAAACCAGCACATCAACGGGTACAGGGAATTTCACCCTGTCGGCGGTGGATGGCAGGCAATCCTTTAACGACGCCTTCGGAACGGGTGGGACGGATGCTTTCTATTACTTTCTTTCCCATCGGACAGCGGGTGAATGGGAGGTTGGCACCGGGCATCTAAGCGATGCAACAACGCTTGTCAGAGATACGGTTCTCGCGAGTTCTACTGGTTCAGCGGTCAGCTTCTCCGCCGGGACCAAGGACGTTACGAATGATGTCCCGGCTGCTGATAGTTATTTTGCCGGGGGAACAGATGTTGCCATAACCGATGGAGGAACCGGAGCTAGTACGGCTTCAGCAGCGTTTACCAATCTGAAGCAGGCCGCGTCTGACTCGGCAACCGGTGTAGTGGAGCTTGCCACAACAGCAGAAACAGAAGCGCGCACAGACACATCCCGTGCTGTAACAGCCTCGGGCCTCGCAACGTTTGCCCGCGTCGCTACCGGAAGTTACACGGGTGACGGCACAACAATGCAAACCGTAACGGGGGTTGGTTTCCAGCCGAAGTTTATATGGATTTCCCCGCGAAACACGACTGACAACACGATTTCCACCCCGACATTCTCAACTGACGTGATTGAAGACGACAATGCCGCAGGCGGTGCCGTACAGGACGGCGGCGCATCTTGGAGGTTTAGAACAAGTCGTGTGAACTCATTTACCTCTGACGGATTCTCAGTTGACGACGGGGGTGGAGACTCAAACCCGAACACCAACGGACAAGTCTACAACTATCTGGCGATTGGCTGATGAAACAGATTTTCTACGACCCCAAAACCGGTCAGGTGATGGCCGAATATCGAAACTGTAAATACGGTGGGACGGTCTGGCAGGACATGGGATATGTCGAGGCCGAGTGTGAAGACGACAGCGTGACGCGGGACCACAAGGTGACTGTTGAGGGCGGGAATGTTGCTTCGAAACGTTCATTTACAAACCCTGAACAGCCGAAAATTGAGATTGAGCCCTCTATTGAAGACATCCTTATCGAGGCGGGGGCCGTGACCAGGGGAAAGATAGAGGAGGCGCGGGCGCGTCTGAAAAATTAATTGTCTTGCGCAGCACGGCTTAAAAGACGGTTAAAGACTTTCATGGCGGATGTATACTTTGGCAGTGCCCTAGCCGTATCGATGATCTCTGCGCCCCTGCCAATCAGGGAGGGGTCGGGTGCAAAAATCGGCTCGATGTCATGTGAAGAATTGGCAGGTACGGGAATGCCGTTGGCGGTGGTGATGCCGCAGGCTGGGTGGTAGTCCGTACCCAGTTGATCAAATAGCCTTTTAAGTGTTCTTTCTGTGTGCCTGACAAGATCATCAAATTTCAAGATGATTATTTTTTTGCCGTATTGGGTGGTGGCCTGATCAATGATCTGGTACGGCGCAACATACTCTTTAAGGGGGTCGTCCATTTCATCGTACAGACCGCCCTGCCCGAGAGCCGAGGCCAACCAATCCTCTGGCTTGCGGGCAATGAAAAGTAGATTTCCGTCAGGATAGACAGCAAAGAAGTTATCTATCATTTTGGCCGTTGGTGAGCGTTCCCAGATTGTAGAGTGCATTACCTGGTATCGCTTTTCACCGTAGAGGTTCTGATAGTTCCTCCAGGCATTTAGGCAGGCTGTCGAACATGCATTGAACACCTCGCGGCTTGTGTCTTTTGGAAGATCAGCGAGGATAGTGTCGTACCACTCCACATCAAAATATATCGGTGTGATCGGCTGCTTTCTCTTTGATGCGTGTTTGAAGAACCCAACGTCATTGTGTTTTGCTAGACTGAAGGCTGCAGAGATTTTTTTGATATCTGGGTGCGCCTGCCAACGGACGTTATTCATGGGGGCTGGGTGCACATGTATCTGTGGGTGCCCATCTAGCAATCGGAGAAAAAGCGTCCCGCCTGATCTGGGTGGTTGGAACACCCATAGGACCGGCTGGTCAACGGGAACAACCCAGTCCCTCACTAGATTGTTCCCATCCGAACGCTTGCGTGAAAAAAGCATGGAATTAGGACACCTTCATCGCCAACCGTCTCTTGATTTCTTCATAGGTTTCTGCCGGGTCAAGGTCGTGTTTAGGGGGAAATTCCACAGGGTGAACGGTCCCCATGAGGAGCTTTATTTTGGATTCGTAGGGCGCTAACGCCTCGAACCTTTTAACCGGCGCGTGCACAACCTTCCTGTTGGCCAAAGCTCCACCCCATCTCTCTGTACGATTGAGTGCTCTGGTGTTCGGGTAGACGGTTTCTCTGTATGAAATGGAGTGCCCGGAGTTGCGGACAACCTTGTCGAGTTCGGAGCGATAGGGAAACGATACAACGGTCATTAACGCCTTGTCTCCGACCATTGCCTTGCCGAAGTTCTTGAAACAAGAGCGCGGCGCGTACTGAATATCCGGAATGGTCGCGCCGGTTTCCATGAGCAGCTTGGCTCCAGAGTCCAGGATTCGCTGGATGATCTCTAACTGCTGTTTGACTGGCATAAAGGAAAATACGGAATAAGCGTGAACAGCATCGAATGTGGAGAATTCTTCGGTAGTAATTGTGGAGACATCACGCACTTCGAACCGCTGACCCAAGCGCTCCACTGCCCGGCTGATCTGGGCTTGAGAGGCATCGTATCCCGTATAGGCAACATGAGGGTGCGTATGTGAGAGCAGGTGGCAGAAAGCCCCCGCGCCGCACCCTATGTCCAGAACCGACTTGATTTTTAGCCGGTCAATCATATCGAGAAAATCTAGTTCTAAAGGCGAATGAAACGTTGATAGGCCCTTTTCGAGATTGGCGGGGTCATAGGCATCAACGGTTTGTTCGTCGTCGTACATTGTCGCATCGATCCATTCTACTTTCTGAGAAGCATCGTAGACGCGGTTGCGGGCGTGAAAGAGAAGCCAATTTTTCATGTGGCCTAACTACTACAAACGGAAACAGGAATGCCAGTAACAAACGGTGAGCTGCACAAGGCCCTCGGCGGATGAGTTGGCGCTTTCATGTAGACCGTGCCACTCAGGATTATATTCTTGGTGGCATAGGCATATCGGCTCCGGCTTGGATGCCGACCCTTTCTGAGCTGACCGAATTGATGGCGTTCTTTGCGGCTTTCGGCGGCGTAATCCTCATTGGCATTCGCATCTGGCGGCAGTGGAAGTTTAGGAACTACCCGCCAACTGTCACCTAGACAGCGGCAGCTACCGCCACAATCCGCTTTTGGTTTTGATTTTTAAAGTTGACACTAAACCCGCGCTCTTCAAGCCACTCAATGATCAGAGGCTGAACGGGCTCACCGTTGATGGAATACAGGCTGTTGATTCCAAATTGGCGAATACGGTCAATGTGCTGTTCGCAGCCCTTGAGCAATTCAAGCTCGGCACCGTTGACCTGGACGTTGATGTAGTCAACGTGGGCGAGTGCGTGTTCTTCGATAATGGAATCGATAGTGGTGCAATCAACCATTCGCGTGATGCTGCGGTTAAGCTTGTCAATCTGCGCAAGCGTATGACGTTGATAGCTGTTGGCAATGGACTCAAAGCGGCCTGGTGATGACCACAGCCCGGCATGAATGGCGGTTATTCGGTTGTGTAGGCCATTCACTTCGATGTTTCGCTGCATGATGCGAAAATTGGATTCGTCTATCTCGACGGCGATAACGTGCCCCTCCGGGCCTATGGCATCCGCATACCTCATTGCCTTGTGGCCGATGTAGGCGCCTGCTTCTATAATTGTGCCCCCGGTGAGGCCGTCGATATCGGAAAGATTAATGTTCAGGTATCGGTCGGCAACGTCCATCACAGCGCCGAAGGCAGCCGGTCTAATGGCGGGAGAAATCTTGTCTTGAATAACCCAGTATTGCTGAAGGCGTAACGGCGATGAGGGGTGCGAGTAGAACACCCGCCCATTGTCGAGCTTCACAAAAGCAAATGCGCCCTCCATGCCGCTGCTCGTGACCTGCAGTTTTGACAACCGATCCAGACGAACAAGTTTGTTGGGAACGAGCGCGCGCGTGACATTTCTGAGGTGAATCTTCGTTTCAAATGTAGATTCGCCACGTAGACTGGCGAGCCTCTCTAAATTCTGGTCATTCCAGAGAAGCCGAAACGATCGCCTGTCATTCATCTAGGTTGTTATTCTCCGTTCTGCACTCGCATAAGTAGAAACGAGTCTCGCAGTAAGAAGCGACGGTATTTAATACAGCCAATTTATCCAAGAATATTCTTTCTACATGGAGACGATCATGGATTTGAGAGAAATCGGCCCCGCCGATCCAAGAGAGGTGCGTGCGTATCAGGTCGTTAATGGGCTCTTTCAGGACGGCAAACTTGGCAACCAGACGTTCGGCCATGCGCTGGATCGGGAAAAAGAACTTGAGGCCGAATTAGCCACCTGCCGCCAACCGGATGACCCCGGCCCGGTCAAGCCGAAACACGAACATGAATTCATTCATGGCTTCGTCACCTGCGCAATTCTGGCCATGGTCATTGTTGCGATTGGGATGCTCTAATGCCTGTATGGAGTGAAGCGTTAGGCAAAGGCTATCGCAACGTCTGGAATAGAGCCTCTATTCAATTGAAGGAAGCCGGCAAGCTCCAGAAGGTTGTTCGTGGCATTCTCAAGGACAAGGAGCGCTACGAGGCCGTTCAGGATGCCTCTAACGGAGTGCCGTGGTGGTGGATTGCCGCAGTACATCAGCGTGAAAGTGGCCGCTCCTTTGCGGGGGTGCTGCACAATGGTGAGCGCATAATCGGCACAAGCAAAACGACGACAAAAGTACCTCCTGGTCGCGGGCCGTTTGGGTCTTGGAATGATGCAGCAGTTGACGCTCTCAGGCTCAAAAAACTTGATGACATTGGCTCGGCAGAATGGACGCTTGAACGCGCCCTCTACGAGTGGGAACGCTATAACGGCTTTGGCTATTTCGGGAAGATCAACTCGCCCTATGTCTGGGCTTCGACCACGGTCGAGCAGACGGGCAAATTCACCCGCGATCATTTCTTCGACCCCAATCATGACGATGTCCAGCTCGGCACCGCCTCCATCCTGAAGGCTTTGGTCGAGATGGATGACGAGATCGCGTCCGGGCTCGGCCTCGGTCCAAAGCGTGAAACGGTACCTCAAGCCGATATGCCCGACGATATGCCCCGAACCGTTGGCGAGCTGCAGACGGCGCTCGCAGCGGCAATGGGCGTCGACGAAATCACCATCGCCGCGACGGTGAAACGCGCCTGATGCATCGCAACATTCAAGTTCTGCTTCTGGCCCGCTCGACGCGGGCTTTTTCATACGCGAAAGGAAAATCCATGTTTCTTGTAGATGGCTACAAAACCTATGTGGTGGCCGCCGCAATCATTCTCATTGGCATTGCCGAAGGCCCCTTGGGTCTTGATGTGCCCGGAATCGCGGTCGGTGATGACTGGCTCGCATGGGTCATGTCAGGTCTGGGCCTCGGCTCTGTACGCGACGCAATCCGCAAACTGATCGACGCTTTTGCGGGAAACTGAGCCCGCTCGCCCGTTGGGCGCTCGAGAAGCAGCTCGAGCGTCTAGCGGAGCGGGCGAGCCCTCCCAACCCCCGAAAGCCCGAACCCTTTGAGCCCTTCGACGATCAGATCGGATGATCCCCATGACCTATCGAGAATTCCTGGCCGCTTTGGCGGCCTTTGTCCTGTTGTACATACTGCTCGTGGCAACGGTCATCGCCGCACCGAAATGGAAAAGGGAAGTAGGCATCCATTCCTGGTGCAATGACCTTCAGATCATCCAAGACATTGTGAAGCTCGAGCGCAATGGCGATGGTCCGGCTGGCGATCTTTTGGCGCGAAAGGCTTTCCACGAGCGGCGCTGCGTGAGGCTTCCCTTGCCCGTCGCCGCGTTCCGCCCAGCGGCCATCGCAGCGACCTTCCCCTCCTTCGAAGGTGCGCCTGTCACAGTCATCAAAGGCCATCTCATCATGAACGATGAAACCCTGGGCCGGGAAGTCTTCGTCATCGTTCCTTCTGCCAGGGTTTCCGACTTTCAACTTGCTGAAGAGGTCGTTGCGCCGCCTCAGGGACCCAAATATGCAGGCTGGCAGGATGTGTGAAACGCGTGACACAGCGCCGCCACCGAAAAGACCTGGGAACATTGCTTGACGGCTCTTCGCGTCCGCCTGAAGGTGGGGCGTCCAACCGCCCGGCTTCAGTAAGGAGAAAAACGCCATGGCCGGCCGCCTGATTGCTGCAACGCTCTTTGCGCTGTCTTTAGTCATTTTGAATGCCACGGCGATCCGCGCCGCGGATTTCCCCAAGGTTATCGGCACTTGGGCCGGCTCCTACAATGTGGCCTTTTCCAAGGACCATGGGCATTTCTCGGAAGAGAAAAAGGGGGTCCAGATGGAGCTTCGTATCTTCAAACAGGATGAAAACCTCATCTGGGCGGAAAATCGCTGGCGGGTGAACGACCAGAGTGAATGGCACAGTGAGCATACGACAGGCACCTTCGACCTGCTCGATCAGACCAAGCTCAACATCGTGGAGATCGCTCCAAAGCCGGGTATTGGCAGCACCGGCTTTTTTGAGGGCAGGCTCAAGGACGGAAAGATGTATCTGACCTACAAGGGCATCGGCGCAGGCATTTCCTTCGCCACCGTGCTGGAGCGCAAATAGACTGTTCGCTGCATTTCACTGCCGATAGCTGAAAACGCGGGCGCTACCCGCCGCCAATCAAATGGGGGACGTGACGGCAGCGCCCGCAGGCGCACGGCATGGAACCAAGTGGAAAGAAGACCAGGCCGCGCATCCACAGGCATTCTCCCACCCAATGGCGAAGCGGAGGTTAACGGTCGGGAAGATCTCGGCTCTAACCCTTCATAACGCCCTGGTCCAATTGCACATGCCGGGATTGACCGCGTCGCCATACTGTCCCCGGTGCTCACCTACGCCTTCAACTCCCGCCTCCCGCAAACACCTCCCCATACATTTACCCCCTCCAAAAAGCGTTTCCAGCCGCCACCCTCCACGTGCACCTTTCTTTGTGCCTGCAATCCGACTGGCTGGGTTTTCCAATGCTCCTCCCGATTGACGTTTTTCTATCCATTTCAACCGTTCGACCTTGTTCTTCGTCGGGTTCCCTGCGTAGTTTGTCGGCGAAGGCGGCGCGACGCTTCAGCACTATGGCTGTCTCGCAATCCGCGAATGATCCACCGCCAAACCCGATTGAGTGCGTATAAGAGCCAAGGGAATGTCATATGTCCAAACCGGCCGAAGTGAAGATGTATTCCGACTATAAGAGCCCCTATGCCTTCCTGGCATTCGACCCCGCCTACGAGCTGGAGGACCGCTACAATGTGCGCATCAAGTGGCGCCCGTTCCAGTTGCGCCTGAAGGGCAAGGGTCAGCGCAGCATCTATTCGGAGTGGAAGGTCAAATATTCCTATATGGACGCCCGGCGCAACGCGAACATTCTCCATGGCGGCAAGATGTTGCGCGGTCCGCTGAAGATATTCGACACGACGCCTGCGCTGATTGGCGGCCTGTTCGCGGAGAAGCACGGCAAGCTCAGGGAATACAGCCGTGAGGTTTTCGAAGGCTTCTTCAAACGCGAACTCGCCACAGATGAGGCGGATGCGATTGCCGAGGTTATCACGGCGCTGGGGCTGTCCGCCGATGACTACCGCGCCTACCTGACGGGTGAGGGCGCGCAGGACTATGAACGCGCCCTGGACGAAGCCGTCGAGGATCAGATCTTTGGCGTGCCCTTGTTCCTGTATGAAGGCGAGCAGTTCTGGGGGCATGACCGGCTCTGGCTGCTCGAACATCGGCTGCAGGAAGCGGGACTTGCAAAGACCGATGCGCCCGCGACTGCGGCCCAGTCCTGATAGCGCCACACGCGAGACTTCCCCAGATCATCGACTCGTATTCCTGATGGAGGCACCCAAGTCATGACCGCGATGCTCACCGGATACCGGGTGCTCGATATCACCCAGTTCGTTGCCGGGCCGACCTGTACGCGGATCATGGCGGAGCTGGGGGCGGAGGTGATCAAGGTGGAGCTGGCGCCGGGCGGGGATCATGGCCGCCAGTCCGGCTTACGCGCACGCGGCGAAGGGCAGGAAGATTGCACGCAGAGCACCTATTTCGCGCAGCACAACCACTCCAAGAAAAGCCTCGGGCTCGACCTGAAACATTCGCGCGGGCAGGAACTGATCAGGCAAATGCTGCCCAAGGTCGATGTGCTGGTGGAGAACTTCGCTCCGGGCGCAATCGCGCGCATGGGTCTGGACTATGAGAGCGTCAGGGAGATCAATCCGAAGCTGATCATGTGCTCCATCTCCATGGCCGGGCAGAGCGGACCGCTCGCCCATCAACCGGGCTTCGATTACATGGCGGCGGCCTATGGCGGCATCACATCTGTCATCGGTGAGCCGGACC